>NZ_JBIWKX010000025.1:0-110089 GCF_044765885.1 Amycolatopsis sp. NPDC102389 | reverse complement strand
CGCGCCGCGGGGGGGGCGGGGCGGGGGGGGGGGGGGGGGGGGGTGCGCCCCCCCCCCCCCCCCCCCCCCCCCCCCCCCCCCCCACCACCCGGAGCGAAGACCGTCCCTAAAGAGGGCGCAGCAGGTCGTCCGCGTCCACGATCCGGTACGCGTACCCCTGTTCCGCCAGGAACCGCTGCCGGTGCGCCGCGTACTCAGTGTCGACGGTGTCCCGCGAGACGACCGAGTAGAAATGCGCCTGCCGTCCGTCGTCCTTGGGCCGCAGCAGCCGTCCGAGCCGCTGCGCTTCCTCCTGCCGTGAGCCGAACGTCCCGGAGATCTGGATCGCGACCGACGCCTCCGGCAGGTCGATCGAGAAGTTCGCGACCTTCGAGACGACCAGGGTCCTGATCTCACCGCGCCGGAACGCGTCGAACAGTTCCTCGCGTTCCTTGTTCCGCGTCGCGCCCTGGATCACCGGCGCGTCGAGTTCGTCGCCGATCATCTCCAGCTGGTCGAGGTAGGCCCCGATGACCAGCGTCGGCTCGCCGGGATGCCGGTCGACCAGCGATTTGATCACCTTGGTCTTGGTGTCCGCGGTCGCCGCCAGTTTGTACCGCTCCTCGGCCTCGGCCGTCGCGTACGCGAGCCTCTCGGCGTCCGTCAGCGTCACGCGGACCTCGGTGCACTCAGCCGGCGCGATCCAGCCCTGCGCCTCGATGTCGCGCCACGGGACGTCGTACCGCTTCGGGCCGATCAAGGAGAACACGTCGCCTTCGCGTCCGTCCTCGCGCACCAGGGTCGCGGTGAGCCCGAGCCGCCGCCGGGACTGCAGGTCCGCGGTCATCCGGAACACCGGCGCGGGCAGCAGGTGGACCTCGTCGTAGACCACCAGGCCCCAGTCCCGCGAGTCGAACAGGTCCAGGTGCCGGTACTCGCCCTTGGTCTTGCGCGTGACCACCTGGTACGTCGCGATGGTGACCGGCCGGATCTCCTTCTTCTCGCCGGAGTATTCGCCGATCTCCTCCTCGGTGAGCGAGGTCCGCGCGACCAGTTCCCGCTTCCACTGCCGTCCGGCGACGGTGTTCGTCACCAGGATCAGCGTGGTCGCCTTCGCGTGCGCCATGGCCGCGGCGCCGACCAGGGTCTTGCCCGCGCCGCACGGCAGCACGACGACGCCGGATCCGCCCGCCCAGAACGCCTCGGCGGCCTTGCGCTGGTAGTCGCGCAGCTCCCAGTCGACCTCGGCGAGGTCGATCGGGTGCGCTTCGCCGTCGACGTAGCCCGCGAGGTCCTCCGCGGGCCAGCCGACCTTCAGCAGTGCCTGCTTGAGCCGTCCTCGTTCGGACGGGTGCACGATGACGGTGTCCTCGTCGATGCGCGCGCCCAGCATCGGGCTGATCTTCTTGTGCCGGAGGATCTCCTCCAGCACCGCGCGGTCGATGGTCGACATCACCAGGCCGTGCGCCGGATGGTTGGCGATCTGCAGCCGCCCGAAGCGGCCCATCGTGTCGACGATGTCGATGAGCAGCGGCTGGGGCACGGGGAACCGCGAGTACGTGGTCAGCGCGTCGACGACCTGTTCGGCGTCGTGGCCGGCCGCGCGGGCGTTCCACAACGCCAGCGGCGTGATCCGGTAGGTGTGGACGTGCTCGGGCGCGCGTTCCAGTTCGGCGAACGGCGCGATGGCGATCCGCGCGTCGTCGGCCTGGCTGTTGTCGACCTCGAGGAGCACGGTCTTGTCGGATTGGACGATCAGCGGGCCATCGGTCACATCCTCCTTTATACGTTCCGGCCACACCGGCTCCCGTCCCGGCACCGCTGGTGGAAGGATGTGCGACAGGTGACTGGAGGGGACCTTGACGACTACACCGACCGGCGGGACACCCGAGTACGACCCGTTCCACGTGCCCGCGCCGCTGCCCCCGATGCCGGAGGCCGGACCGCCGACACCCTTCCCGAAGCCGGCGCCGCTGAGCGTGCTCGCCAGGGTCTCGATCGTGCTGGGTGTGGTCCTCGCGCTGGGCCTGGGGAGCCTGGCAGCCTGGGGGATCTCGCGGTCGAGCAGTTTCGCCACGGTCGAGGCGGGCAAATGCCTGTACCTGACCGACGAGGCGGGCGGCAACCAGAGCTACACGACGGCCAGTTGCACGTCGAGCCGCGCGACCTTCCGCATCGACGACGTGCGGACGGGTTCGTCCGACTGCCGCGACGCCGACTACATCCAGTTCGAGCTGTACGGGAGTTCGTCCGGCCGGACGGCCAAGAAGACGCTCTGTCTCGCGCTGAACGTCGAGACCGGCGACTGCCTGCGCGACGTCGTGCACGAGACGCGGATCGCGAAGGTCCGCTGCACCGACATCAGCGCGGAGGTGCGAGCGACCGTACTGAAGGGTTCGGGGGGCGTCTGCGAGTCGGAGGACACCGAGCTGCGCTACACCGGGCCGCCCGTGCGCACCGTGTGTCTCAGGCCGACCGGGGAGAACATCTAGGGGCGCGCGACCATCGACTGCACGTCGAGCCGGGCGCCGATCGTGCCCGAGTTGTGCATCAGGTCGGCGACGCGTTGGAGCCGGATGCCGTTGAGGGAGACCGGGTAGGTCCCCAGCGAGATCAGTGACGCCGTGGTCCGGTCGATGTCGGAGAACGACGGCAGCGCGTCACGGACGACGGCCGGATCGGCCGCCCACACCTGCGCTTCGCCGAGCACCTTCCGGAACACCGCGAGCGTGCGGGCGTTGGCCTGAGCGAACGCGCCCATCGAAACGTAGGACGAAATCGGGAAGTCCAGGGTCGCGCCGCGGGCGCCGTCGGCGAGGATGCTCGCCCCGAGCTCCTTCTCGGCCCTGGTGATGTACGGCTCGACCATCCACGCGGCGTCGACCTCGCCTCCCTGCAACGCCTGGGGCATCCGGTCGAACGGGTTCTGCTTGAACTGGATCCGGTTCACGTCGACGCCCGCGGTCCCGAGTACCGATCGCGCCGCGAGCACGCCGACGTCGTCGAGCATGTTCACCGCGATCTTCGGCGCCTTCTTGAGCGTCGGCTCGGTGTAGTCGGAGCCGGGGAGTGTGACGAGCGCCATGGTGTTGCGGCCGGCGGTGTAGGCCTCACCCTGCAGCTGCAGGGCCGTCCCGCCCGCGGCGGCGCGGAAGATCGACACGTCGCTGGCGAACGCCAGGTCGACCTCGCCGGATGTCAGCTTGCCGATCGCCTGGTCGGCGGGAACTTCGACGAGGGTCACGGAAAGGCCGGCCGCGGTGAACCTCCCGGCGGCGACGGCGACCCGCAAGGGCGCCGTGTCGATGGGGCTTCCGACACCGATGCGTAGTTCCGTCCGTTCGGGTGGCGCGTCGGTGCTTGCGTCACCACCGGAAAACACTCCGCAACCGGCGGTCGCCAGCAGAGCCGCTACCAGCGGAATCGCCAAGACACGCATCTTCGTCACCGCTCACCTACCGAGAGAATGTGCTCCTCCTTCTGGATCGTATGGTCCGGGCCCCATACGATCGCCTGCGGGAGACGCCCGATGGCGCGGCTTTCGATCGTTCTCGAACCTTGTTACTCTACAGTAGGTTCGGGCTCTCGTCCCCGATGTCAGCCATGGGAAAGGGTCCCGTGGTGGGAAAAGGAAACCAGGTGGCCCGTCGCGACAAGCGTCCCCGTGGGGGCGACGCGGCGGAACGGCATCCCCGTGTCGGCGGCCGCTGGCGGCTGCGGAACTGGCACCTCCGTACCAAACTCTTCGTGGTACTCCTGATTCCCGCGCTCGCGGTGGTCGCCCTCGTCGGGCTCCGGGTCAACTCGGATCTGCGGGACGCGCGGCAGCTGGCCGAATTCGCCACCCGCGGCCGCGTCGACAGCACCGTCGCCGAAGCCGTGCACCAGCTTCAGCGCGAACGCGACCTCACCGTCCGGTTCGTCGCGGGCGACCGCAAGGGCGATCTCTCCGAATTGACCGAGCAGCGCAAGCGCGCCGACGAGGCCATCGGCACGTTCGACCGCACGCTCGGCGAAAGCAAGAGCAGGCTCGGTGACAAGGCCGCGACGAGCCTTCAGCAGACCAGCGACCGCCTGCGCGTGCTGACCGGGCTCCGCTTTTCCGCGGAACACTCGGCTTTTCCCGCCGACGCGGTGCTGCGTTCCTACAGCGAACTGATCTCCGGCCTGCTCGACATCAGCGATGCCACCGCCGCCGACGTCTCCGACCCGGATCTGGGGAAGCTCCGCCTCGCGGGCAACGCGCTCGCGCGGGTCAAGGATCAGATGTCGGTCAAACGCGCGATCATGGCGGCCGCGCTCGCGCAGGGCGGGCTCAACCGCGACCGGACCCGCGCGCTGCTCGGCGCGGAGGCCGAACTCGCCGCCGCCCGCAGCGACTACCGCACCTTCGCGACCCCCGAACAGCAGCGGATGTACGACGACACGGTCATCGGCCTGATCGTCGACATCGGCAACGACATGGTGGAATCGGCGCTCATCCGCGCCGAGAACGACCAGGGGCTCGGCGGGCTGGACCCGAACCAGTGGGACACCTCGGCCACGTACACGGTCAATCTGGCCCATCAGGTGCAGCAGGCGCTGCTCGTCCAGCTTCAGGAACGCACCGACGCCCTGGCGGCGCGAGCGAGGACGTCCGCGATCTGGGACGGCGGCATCGTGCTCGCCGTACTGGTCGTCGCCGGCGTGCTTTCGGTGATCATCGCGCGTTCGCTGTTGCGGCCGTTGAGGATCCTGCGCCGCAGCGCGCTCCAGGTCGCCGAGCACCAGCTCCCGGCGGCCGTCGAAGGACTGCTCAGCGATCCCGAGCCGCAGCCGGAGAACCTGCGGCGGCGGCTGGCCGTCGCGCCGGTCCCGGTGTTCAGCCGCGAGGAGCTCGGCCAGGTGGCACGCGCGTTCGACGCGGTGCACGGCGAGGCCGTCCGGCTCGCCGGCGAACAGGCCATGCTGCGGGAGAACATCAACGCGATGTTCGTGAACCTGTCGCAGCGGAGCCAGGACCTCGTCGAACGGCAGCTGTCCGTGCTGGACCGGATGGAGGCCGACGAACAGGATCCCGACACCCTCGCCGGTCTTTTCGAGCTCGACCACCTCGCGACCCGGATGCGCCGCAACAGCGAGAACCTCTTGGTGCTCTCGGGAACCGACGTCGTCCGTGAAGACGGCGGCGCCGTCGTCGCCGACGAGATCATCGGCGCCGCGCTGTCGGAGGTCGAGCACTACCAGCGGATCGAACTCGGTGCGGCGCCGCGGATCGCGGTGCGCGGCGAGGCCGTCAACGACCTCGTGCACGTGGTCTCCGAGCTGCTGGAGAACGCGACCCGCTATTCGGACCGGAGCACCATGGTGCAGGTCGAAGGGCACGAGACCGACCGCGGCGAATGGCAGATCGAGATCACCGACCACGGCGCCGGGATGCCGCAGGCGGAGATCGACCGGACCAACACACGGCTGGCGAACCCACCGGACGTCGACGTCGAGGTTTCCCGGCGGATGGGCCTGTTCGTGGTCGCGACGCTGGCCGTCCGGCACCAGATCGACGTCCGCCTGCGGTCCGCCGACGGCGGCGGGATCACCGCGGTGGTCGTGGTGCCCGCCGAGCTCATCGTCGAAGCGCCCCGGCCCGCGCCGATGCCGGAACCCCCGCCCGTCACCGTCGTACCGGAGCCGGAACCCGAGCCGCCGCTGGAAGTCCCGGCGCTGCCCGAGCCGGAGGAGAGCGCCGAGGAATCGCGGTTCGCGCCCGTGCTGGACCCCGGGCCGCTGCGGCGCGCGCCCGTCGTCGAGCGCGAGAACCCGCCGGAGTGGCCGTCTTCGGACGACGACGCCGTCAACCACCTCGAGTTGGACTCGCCGACCGAGCGGATGCCCAAATATCAGAGCGTGCTTTCGCAGTGGTTCGACCACGGAGGCCCGCGCGAAGGTCCTTCGCCCGCCGAGCCCGGTCCGCCTTCCTTGCCGTCGTTCGAACCGGTGAAGAACGCCGCGCCCGAGGAGCCCGCGCAGGACCCGGACGAGCCGACCGAACCGACGCTGAAGCCGCTGGAACCGAAGAAGAAGGCGCCGGAGCCCGAGCCCGCTTGGCCGACACCCGCCGAACTGGAACAAGAGGACGGCGCGGAGGAGACCTGGCCGGTGCTGCCCGCCGTCGTTCCCGAGGCGCGGTCGCAGGACGACAGGCCGGAGAAGCCGCGAGGGGAGAGGCCGATACTCTCACTTTCCCCCGAAGCGGTCCGTGAACGGATGACCAGCCTGCAAGGCGGTTTCCGGCGCGGTCGCCACGCCAGGGGTGAAGACAACCCCTCGGTATAAGCGAATGTGCGGAGCTGCGATGTATCCGGAAGGCGACCCTGAGCTTGAACCCGCCTCCGCCGAAGGCTCCGCTATCGCGGCGGCAGGGCGCCCCGCCAAGCCACCGCGACGCACCCCTCGCGACCGTGCCCTGGCGACGCGATCGCGGCTGCGGGTTCACCGACAGACACTGAGCGAATTGGAAGGTCCATGAGCCCGAAAACCGGCCTGCTGGAAGTGATCGCGCTGACCGCGGTGGACGCGGAGCGCGCACAGGAGGGCGGGGCCGATCGCCTCGAACTGGTCAGCGACATGGCCAGCGACGGTCTCACGCCGTCGGTCGAGACGCTGCGCGACGTACTCGCCGCGACCGATCTCCCGGTGCGGGTGATGCTGCGCGACAACATGTCCTTCGCCGCCGGCGACCTCGACGGGCTGCGCGCGGACGCCGTGCGCCTGATCGACGCGGGCGCGCGGGAGTTCGTCTTCGGTTTCCTGGACCTGGAAAGCGAAATCGACGTCGACGCCTGCGAGACGCTGGTCAAGGAACTCGACGGGCTGCCGTGGACCTTCCACCGCGCCATCGACCGCGCGCGGGACCCGTTGCGCGCCTACGACCAGCTGACCGCGCTCGGCTGCGACACGGTACTCGCGGCCGGACATCCGCACGGTGTGGCGCACGGGCTTTCGGTGCTGCAGCGGCTCGCCCGGCGCGAGGACGGGCCCCGGCTGCTGGTCGGCGGCGGCCTGCGGGCGCAGCAGGTGCATCTGCTGCGCGCGGGCGGGGTCGGCGCGTTTCACGTGGGCAGCGCTGTCCGGCCCGGCGGCTGGGAGTCCGATGTGGACGTCGCCGCCGTTCGGGAATGGGCAGCGCTGGTCAAGGAGTAGCCGTAAGCGGGCAGCAGGTCGGGTCGGGCACGCGACCTGGCCCGCGGTGAAGGACGCTTTCCCCGCATGTCATGCGATGAAAGCGTCCTTCATAGCATCGCACCCGGAATAGCCGTAAGCACCGGGTCAGGTCCAGACCACGGACGGTGATACGAGGTTGCATCTTCAACTACCTGGTGCCGACCAGATAGCGTGTGGCCATGGCTACCCGCACCGTACGTGACGCGACCAGGGAACTGCTGCGCGATCTGGGCCTGACCACCGTTTTCGGCAATCCCGGCACCACCGAGATCGCCTTCCTCACGGAATGGCCGGACGACTTCACCTACGTGCTCGCGCTCCACGAGGCGTCCGTCGTCGCGATGGCCGACGGGTACGCCCGCGCGAGCAGGCGGGCGGCGCTGGTGAACCTGCACTCCGCCGGCGGGGTCGGGCACGCGCTCGGGCATATCTTCACCGCGTACCGCAACAACGCGCCGCTGATCATCCTGGCGGGCCAGCAGACCAGGTCGCTGCTGCCGGACGATCCCTTCCTCGGCGCCGTCGAGGCGGCGAACTTCCCCAAGCCGTACGTGAAGTGGAGCTGCGAGCCGGCCAGGGCCGAGGACGTCCCGGCGGCGCTGGCGCGGGCGTATCACATCGCGACGCAAGCCCCCATGGGTCCGGTGTTCGTCTCGGTGCCCGTGGACGACTGGGACGCCGAAACCACGAAACCGATCATCTCGCGCCCGCAGATCCGAGGCTTCGCGCCGGACCCGTCCGCTTTGGACGAACTGGTGTCGGCACTGGACGCCGCCGAGAACCCGGCGATCGTGGTCGGCCCCGGTATCGACGGTGAAGGCGCCGTGCCGGACGTCGTCGCGCTGGCCGAGAAGGTCGGCGCCGGGGTCTGGGCGCCGCCGATGGGGGCACGCTGCTCCTTCCCCGAAGACCACCCGCAGTTCTTCGGATTCCTTCAGCCGGAACGGAAAATGCTCGCGAGCGCGCTGGCGGAGCACGATCTCGTGGTCGTCATCGGCGCCCCGGCGTTCACCTACCACGTGTACCGGGGCGAGTCGGAAACCGCGCTGCCACCGCTGTTCCTGGTCAGTGACGACGAACAGATCCTCGCCAGGGCCGCGGAAGGCACCGGGATCCGCGCGACGCCGAAGCTCACCATCCGCGCGCTGCTGGACCGCGTCGCGCCGCGGGAAGCGCCGAAAGCCCGCACCCGGCTGGAGAAGCCCGCCGCCGTCACGCCGATCACGCCCGGCTTCGCCTACTCCGTGATCTCGGAAGTCCTGCCGGACGACGCGATCGTCGTCGAAGAGACGCCGAGCCACCGCAACGAGCTGCACGACCATCTGCCGATCAAGTCCACCGACACCGGCTTCCTCACCGTCGCCAGCGGCACCCTCGGCTACGGCCTTCCGGCCGCCGTCGGCGCCGCGCTGGCCCGTCCGGACCGCAAGGTCGTCGCGATCCTCGGCGACGGGTCGAGCATGTACTGCGTCCAGGCATTGTGGACGGCGGCGCAGCACAACCTGCCGGTGACCTTCGTGATCTTCGACAACTCGCAGTACGCCGCCGTGCGCATCCTCGGTGAGGCGGCGGGCGGTGAGAAGGTGCCGGGCGTCGACCTCGGCGGCATCGATTTCCCCGCGCTGGCGAAGAGCATGGGGCTGAACACGTCGGTCGTCGAGAAGGCCGAGGACCTCAAGCCGACGCTGGAAGCCGCACTTCCGGACGAGCGGCCGCATCTGGTGCACGTCCGCATCGACGCGAACCCGCGCACGCTGTACTGAGGAAGGTGAAGGGCGCCTTTCCCCGCATGGGATGCGGGGAAGGCGCCCGTCGACCACAGCCGCCAAGTACATGAAGGCCCCCTTCCTTGCGTCTAGCGCAAGGAAGGGGGCCTTCATGTACTTGAAAGTCAGGAGCTCTTGGCGCGCACCTCGGCCTCGGCGTCGTCGGCCTCGGCGGCCGCCTCCTGCTGCGCCAGCTCGTACTCGACCGCGTCCGAAGCCGCGGTGACGGCTTCCGGAGCACCGCCGTGCAGCAGCCGCGCCACCTCACCGCGCAGCGTCACGAACTCGGCGGATTCGCGAGTGGTGATCTGGTCCCGCTCCGCGGGCAGCCCCACCGGCAGGTCCGCGACGATCTTCGCGGGCGACTTCGACAGCACCAGCACGCGGTCCGACAGGTAGACGCTCTCGTCGATGTCGTGCGTGACGACGAGGACGGTGCTTCCGTTCTCACGCTGCACGCGACGCGTCAGGTCTTCGAGCTCGAACCGCGTCTGCGCGTCGACCGACGCGAACGGCTCGTCCATCAGCAGCAGAGCCGGCCGGCTGGCCAAGGCCCGCGCGATCGACACACGCTGCTGCATACCGCCCGAGAGCTGCCACGGGAACTTAGAGCCGACGCCGGACAGACCGACCGACTCCAGCGCCTCCTGCGCCCGCGTCCGGCGCTCCGAGCGGCTCAAGTTGCGCCACCGCAAGGGGAATTCGACGTTCTTCGCGACCGAGAGCCAGGGGAACAGCGAGCGGCTGTAGTCCTGGAACACGACGGCCAGATCCTCCGGCACGCCGGAGACGTCGTCGCCGTGCAGGCTGACGCGGCCGGACGTCGGCTTGATCAGCCCGGCGATGCAGCGCAGGAGCGTGGACTTGCCGCAGCCCGACGGGCCCACGATGCTCGCGAGCTGTCCCGCTTCGACGGTGAACGACAGGTCGTTGACCGCGACGTGCGCCTTTTCTCCCGCGCCGTATCGGTGGTTCAGCCCGGAGACTTCGAGCATGGTTGACATCTTGCTGACCCTTCGAAAGCTAGATACGGCCGTTGCGGGTGGGCTGCCAGCGAAGCACTCTCTGCTCCACCGCGAGGAAGGCCGCGTTGAACCCGAAGCCGAGGAGCCCGAGCAGGACCAGCCACGACCACATGAGCGGGAAGTCGAACGCCTGCTGGGCGTCCATCAGGGACCGGCCGATGCCGTTGTAGGAGCCGACCAGTTCCGAGATCACCATCAGCAGCAAGGAAATGGACAGGCTCAGCCGCAGGCCCGCGAAGATCTTCGGCCCGGCGGCGGGCAGCACGATCGAGCGCACCCAGTACGACCGGGGAGTCCGGAACGACTTCGCGGTGTCGATCTTCACCTGGTCCACCGACCGGACGCCGTCCACGGTGTTGAGCAGCACCGGCCAGATCGCGCCGAAGATGATCGACCCGGTCTGCATCCCCGGCCCGAGTCCGAAAAGGACGATGAACACCGGGATCAGCGCGGGCGGCGGGACCGAGCGGAAGAACGCGAAAAGCGGCCCGACGTAGTCCATCCCCGTCTTGGACCGTCCCAAGAGGACACCCAGCGCGACGCCGAGCGCGCCGGCCAGCAGCCAGCCGCCGAGCGTCCGGCCGAGGCTCGGGAGGACGTTGTCGAACACGGTGTCGGTCAGGAACAGCTGCGAGGCCGGGCCGGTGAACCACAGTTTCACCGAGGCGCTCAGGATTTCGGTCGGCGGCGGGAAGAACGGGCTTTCCGCGAGCCGGGTCGCGAGCTCCCAGATCCCGACGAGGGCGAAGAACAAGAGCCAGTTGCGGACCAGGATTCCGATACCCCGGCCCACGCGCCTGCCGACGCGGCTGGTCAGCGTGAGGGTCGTCACGAGACCGCCTCCCGGTCGACCGTGCTCCAGCGGAACGCCCGCCTGCCGATCATCTCGAGCCCGCCGTTGATGAGGAAGCCGAGCGCGCCGACCACCACGGTGCCGGCGAGCACGAGGTCGAACCTGGTGGAGCCGGTGCTGGCCTGCATGATGAAGTTGCCGATGCCGAGTTTGGCCCCGGCGAGGAATTCGGTGCTGACCACCGCGATCAGCGCGATGTTGGCGGACAGCCGCACCCCGGTGAACACGAACGGCGCGGTATGCGGCAGCGCCACCGACGTCAGCGTCCGGAACTTGCTGGTACCGCAGGCCTTCGCGGTCTCCAGCAGCACGGGGTCGATCTCGCCGAGGGCGTAGATCGTGTTGAACATGATGGGCCACAACGACGCGTACACGGCCAGCGTGATCTTCGCCTCGGGTCCGCCGCCGATCAGCAGGAGCACCAGCGGGATCAGCGCGACGGCGGGGATCGGCCGCAGGAACTCGATGACCACCGCGGTCGCGGTGCGCAGGCCGGGGATGCTGCCGAGCAGCAGGCCGGCGGGCACCGCGATGGCGACCGCGATCAGCAGGGCGATCGCCCACGCGAGGAACGTGGCGATCAGATCCCGGACGAACTGGGTCTCGCCGAACTGTTCGAAGATCGTCACGAGGACGACGGACGGCGGGGGGAGGAACTCTTTACGGACCAGGCCGGCCTGGACGATCACTTCCCAGACGAGGAAGAAACCGGCCAGACCGGCAAGGGCACGGAGAAGTCGTGGCACCTTTACCTTTATCCAGCTTGAGGGGCGAGCATCGGAGCGGCGTCGAGCTTGGCCGTGATCACTCCGGTCTGCAGCAGCAGGTCCGGCACTCGCTGCAGGCGACGGGCGTCCAGTGTGGACCCGAACGTCGGCAGCGTGAGCAGTGAAGCGGTTTCCGCGTCGACCTTGGCGTACTTGACGATGAGGGGTTCGATCTTGGAGCGGTCGGCCGAGTCGCGCACGGCCTTGCCCAGCGCGCGCTGGAACGCGGCCAGCGTCTTCGGGTTCTTGTCCACGAAGGACCCGAGCGCGCCGAAGCCCGCCAGGGGGAAGTCCTGGGTGGCGCCGGTCGAGATGTCGACGACCGGGGTGGCGCCGACGACCTTGGAGGCCTGGGTCAGGAACGGCTCGGGCAGGTAGCCCGCGTCGACCTGGCCCGAGGAGAGCGCCGCGGCGATGTTCGGCAGCGCCATCGGCACCCACTGGACCTTGCTGGTGTCGACGCCGTGGTCCTTCATCACCGAGACGGTGAGCAGGTGGGAGGCGGTGTTCTTGTCGGTGATCGCGATCTTCTTGCCCGCGAGGTCGTTGATCGTCTTGACCTGCGAGGTCGGCACCGTGACGACCGCGTTGCTCTTGGGGCTGGCGGAGACCGAGTCGGCGACGAGCCGGATGTCGGCCGCGCCCTTGCTCTTCGCGACGAAGAACGGCATGTAGGTGGAGAAGGCGATGTCGACTTCGCCACCGATCATCTTGGTCATCGCCTGCTGGCCACTGGGCGCGTCGACCGCTTCGACCTCGAGACCTTCGGCCTTGAAGTAGCCGCCTTCCTGCGCCAGCCGCAGCGGCGCGAGGTCGACGACGGGCAGCAGGGCCACCTTGATCTTCGGCTTCTCCAGCCCGCCCTCGCCACCCGACGCCTTGGACGTGTCCTCGCCGCCGAGTGCGCCACAGGCGCCCAACGTGGCCAGCATGAGCGCGCTGAGGGCGACGCCGACTCTACGTGCGCTGCTCCTGCTCATGGCGTTTCGAAACAAAGCCAGCTCCTCGGAAACAATGAATCACCGTTGGGGTTTTTTCATCCGTGTCGTGGCTTCATTTCGCCAGGCACGCGGTCACCTTAGAGATTTGCCCACCCGCTCACAATGGGTGTCGTGAGCGGGTGATCATTTTAGGCCATTCGCCCGATCCCCTGATCACCCGCTTGGACATCATTACTTTCAGTGATCAATTTCCGAGAAATGTGACTATTCGGCGTAACGGCCTGTCATCAACTGGTGGCCTGCGCCGCGATCATCGGGCCGACGTCGATCTTGGCCTGGATCGCGCCCATCTGCAGGAGCAGGT
Source organism: Amycolatopsis sp. NPDC102389 (assembly GCF_044765885.1). Classification (NCBI taxonomy): domain Bacteria; kingdom Bacillati; phylum Actinomycetota; class Actinomycetes; order Pseudonocardiales; family Pseudonocardiaceae; genus Amycolatopsis; species Amycolatopsis sp. NPDC102389. The sequence continues at coordinate 97,194 of NZ_JBIWKX010000025.1, read as the reverse complement.
CCGGGACCCGCTGGATGCGGCGGGGGTCCAGGGTGGACTGGAACGTCAGGAGCGTGGTCAGCGCGGCGGTGTCCTGGTCGATCCTGGCGTACTTGACCAGCAGCGGCTCGATCTTGGAGCGGTCCGCCGCGTCCCGGGTGGCCTTCTGCATGGCGCGCTGGAAGGCGGCCACGGTCTTCGGGTTCTCCGACACGAACTTGCCGAGCGAGCCGTAGCCCGCGGTGGGGAAGTCCTGGGTGGCGCCGGTGGCGGTGTCCACGACCGGGACGGTGCCCGCCTGCTTCGCGGTCTGGGTGATGAACGGCTCGGTCAGGAAGCCGGCGTCGATGTCGCCGTTCTTGAGCGCGGCCCCGACGTTCGGCAGCTGGATCGGCACCCACTGGACCTTGCTGGCGTCGACGCCGTGGTCCTTCATGACCGACTTGGACAGGGTGTCCGAGACGGTGTTCGGCGCGGTGATGCCGATCTTCTTGCCCGCGAGGTCACTGACGCTCTTCACCGTGGACGTCGGCAGTGTGACCAGCATCGTGCTCTTCGGACCCGCGGAGGAGGCGTCCGCGACCAGCTTGATGTCGGCGGTGTTCTTGCTCATCGCGATGAAGAACGGCGTGTAGCTCGCGTACGCGATGTCCACCTCGCCGCCGATCAGCTTGGTCAGCGAGATCTGGCCGGTGCCCGCCTCGATGGCCTCGACGTCGAGACCCTCGTTCTTGAAGTAGCCGCCGTCCTGGGCGAGGCGCAGCGGGGCCAGGTCGATGGTCGACATCACGGCGACCTTGATCTTCGACTTCTCGAGGTTCCCCGAGCCGCCGGAAGAGGACGAATCGTCACCGCCGAGCAGGCCGCAGCCGCTGACCGATACCGAGACGACGGCCGCCATCGCGAATGCGAGGGCTCCACGCCGACCCCGGCTGATGCCCAAGGCCTTCTTCGAGCTTGCAGAGCCAAGCAAAGTGGTGCTCCTGATCGAGGGGGAGGACACGTGATGACGTGGCCTGATGTGGAATTCGGAAGTGACTCTTTGTCGAGCCACGGGCCCACTGTAGAGAACACACACTGTGCTCACAATGGGTGGTCATCCCATGATCCCAAGTGGTAACGATCACCCGAACAGGTTGTTTGTCAGAAGTGAACACAACTGGGCGTGTTCGCGCCGGAGACTTGTTGACAACTGAGCCCGGACGGGTCAAGACCCGTCCGGGGCCAACTTGTATGTCTTGACCGAAGGGTTACATCTGGGCCTCCCGTTCGCTACCCTCATGCACCGGTAGTGAGGTGTGGACCACTGATGTAGTGAAAGAGAGTGCCTTGGATGGCCGAACGCTCTGGACCTTTCCCGAGGTGCAAGGCACTCTGTGTCGAACAAGACCCTGATGTCGAACGCGACCCTGCTTCACTGGTGCGCGCCCGCGCACTGGTGGGTTAGGCCGAATAGACCAATGACGTCAGGCGGGATTTCGGCCAAGTGCACTTGAGAGACTGCGTCAAAGACGACTTCCTCATTCGTCAGAGTGAGCACTCGCGTCCTACGTCTCCCTGCCGGGTGGCAGGAGCGTGCGGGTAGTGGTCTCCGACAACCGACCCAGGCAGCAGCAGAACGGCATGTCCAAAAAGGGCTTTCCCGGCCCGAATGAAGATGATGGTGGTGCGGCGGTGCCGAACGAAGACACCGCGGGGGTGGGAGGGACCCCTGCGCGGGAAACCGGAGACGGTCCTGGCGGAAAGGCCGGGTCGTTCCTGGGCCTGCGTAACTGGCGTCTGCGATCGAAGCTCGCGGCCGTCCTGATCATCCCGACGCTGACCGCGCTCGCGCTCGGCACGCTGCGCGTGATCGATGACAGCGGCGAGGCGGCGAGGTTCCAGGACACGGCCGACCAGGTCGCGTTCGCCGACAAGATCACCCTCGTGGTGCACGAGCTGCAGAGCGAACGCGCGCTGGCCGTGGCCCGGATCGCGTCGCAGGACGCGTCGCGCCAGAACGGTCTCGACGCGCAGATCGCCAAGGTCGACCGCGCCGTCGACGACCTGCGGGCTTCGGCGAACCAGATCAACCCGGACGATCAGGACACGAGGGACCGCTACTCGCGTGGTCTGCAGCGGCTCGACGCCCTGCGCCCGCTGCGCGGCGCGATGAACACCTCGCTGCTGGGCGACACCCCGGTCCTCATCGCCTACTCCGGCATCCTCGACTCACTGGTCCAGCTCGGCCGCGAGGTGACCACCGCGGTGGCCAACCGCGACGTGCTCCGGCTCGGCGTCACCGTGCAGGCCATCAGTGAGAGCAAGGAGTTCATCGCCCGCGGTGACGCGGCGCTGCAGATCGCCTCGTTCCGCGGCTTCCCCGGTGACCTGTTCGACCAGGCCCGCTCGGCGGTCGCGAGCGGCGATGCCTCGACGGCGGCCTTCGTAGCCAACGCCAGCCCCGAACAGCGGCAGCTCTACTCGGACACCTTCTCCGGCCCGGAGGTCGACGACCGCCGCCGGATCACCACGATGGCGTTCGCGCTGCACCAGCAGAACCAGCCGCCGTCGATCGACAGCGTCGCGCTCGGCAACGACAGCCGGGTCGCGCTGGACAAGCTGCGCGCCGTCGAGACCAACCTGCTCGGCCAGCTGCGGGCACAGGCCGACGGCCTGGCCAGCGACGCGATCAACTCGGCCTGGATCGGCGGCGCGATCGTGCTGCTGGCCCTGCTCGCCGCGCTGTTCCTGATGCTCGTCATCGCCCGCCTGATGCTGCGCCCGCTGCGGGTGCTGCGGAAGACGGCGCTCGACGTGGCCTACACCCGGCTGCCGGAAACCGTGCAAGCGATCCTGGACGACCCGGACCCGGTCAACGCCTCGAAGCGGTCGGTCGAGCCGGTGCCCGTCACTTCGCGTGACGAGATCGGTGAAGTGGCGCGTTCGTTCGACGTCGTCCACGAACAGGCCGTCAAGATGGCCGCCGAACAGGCACTCCTGCGCGAGAACGTCAACGGCATCTTCGTGAACCTGTCCCGCCGGTCGCAGCGGCTGGTGGAACGCCAGCTGGGCGTCATCGACCGGCTCGAGGCCGACGAGCAGGACCCGGACCACTTGGCCAGCCTGTTCGAACTCGACCACCTCGCCACGCGGCTGCGCCGCAACGGTGAAAGCCTCCTGGTGCTCTCGGGCGCCGGTCTCGCGAAGTCGGTGCCCAAGCCGGTGCCCGCCGCCGACGTCATCGGCGCCGCGGTTTCGGAGATCGAGCAGTACGCCCGGATCGAGATCGGGATCGTCCCCGAGGTCGCCGTCCAGGGCCTGACGATCCACGACCTCGTGCACGTGCTCGCGGAACTGCTGGACAACGCCACCTACTTCTCCGAGCCGGAGACGAAGGTGACCGTGCGCGCGGTGATCACCCGCAAGAAGGCGCTCGCCATCCAGGTCACCGACCACGGTGTCGGCATGACCGAGGAGCGGCTCGCCGAGGTCAACCAGCGCCTGGCCGACCCGCCGGACCTGGACGTCTCGGTGACCCGGCGGATGGGCCTGTACGTGGTCGCGCGCCTGGCGCGCCGCCACGGCATCGAGGTCCGGCTCCGGGAGAACGAGGACATCGAAGGTGGCGTGATCGCGCGGGTCGTCGTGCCCGCCGAGCTGCTCACGCAAATGCGGCCCGGCGCGCGCAACACCCCGCCGCCGGCGAACCGCTCGGAAACGTCGATGCCTTCGATGCCGTCGGTGTCCGAGATGTCGACCTCGCTGCCGAACATCCCCGCCTCCGACCGCGGCCTGGAGATGACCCCGCCGCCGCCGTCGAAGCCCCCGGCTCCGCAACCGGTCGCGCAGCAGGGCGGGCTCGTCCCGCTCGACCAGCCGATCAGCCTCGACGACCTGGTCGCGGGCAAGAACGCGGCCGGGCCGTTCCTCAGCCCCGCGAAGCCCGCCGAGGAGGCCCCGGCGTGGCCCACGGCCGAAGACATCTCGCCGACGAACGGTGACGGCGCCTCCAGCGGCACCGAGACCCAGTTCGCGTCGCTGGTGCTGCCGAAACGGGAGCCGAAGTACACGCCGGTCGAGCCGAGGCACCAGCCCGAGGATCCTGAGGGCTCATCGGACGCCGGCAAGTCGGCGCTCGACGACGACGTGCCCACGCGGCGGCTGCCGATCTACCAGTCGGTGCTCTCGCGCTGGTTCAGCGAAGGTGACGAGGCCGGGGGCGACACCCCGACCACCTACACCGAGCCGGTCGGGTCCGAACTGCCCGTGCGGACCCCCAACGGTGGTACCGAAGCGGCGGCGGAGCCCGCGGTCGAGGACACTGCCGAAGAGGCATTGCCCACTCGGACCCCGCGGAGTGTTCCGCCGGAGACGGTGCTCCAGGACAATGGCTGGCGCAGTGCGTCGGACGACGGCTGGCAGGCGGCGCAGGTCCTGTACGAAGATCGGAACGACGAGATCACCCCGGCGGGCCTGCCCAAACGGGTGCCGAACCAGTACCTCGTCCCCGGCTCGATCGGCGGGAACGAGCCGAAGAAGGAAGACTCGTTCGCCGACAAGACCTCCGGAATGCCGGGCACGGGTGCGATCGCCCGCTCAGCGACGGCGGCACGGAGTCGGATGGCAAGCTTCCAGCAGGGCTACAAGTCGGGACGGCACGCGTTGAAGGAACGCCCGATCGATGCGCTGGATGACAACGGCGTTCCGGTGACTGACAGGGGTGCGGGTTCCCCTGCCGATGACAGCAGTAAGGAGTGACAGTGACACGGGCGGGTGCGATGCAGCCGGGTGGTCCGGCGCAGCCTGGCGGCCAGGCGCAGGGTAAAGGACACACGAGCAGCTTTGCCTGGCTGATCACGGATTTCGTGCACCGGGTCCCGGGCGCGGCGCATGCCGTGGTGGTGTCGGCGGACGGTTTGCTGCTGGCCTCCTCGAAGGGACTCCCCAAGGACAGGGCCGATCAGCTGGCCGCGGTCGCGTCGGGGCTCACGAGCCTCGCGCGCGGTGCGGCGAAGGTGTTCGAGGGTGGCACGGTCGCGCAGACGGTGGTCGAGATGGCCAACGGCTTCCTCTTCCTGATGTCGGTGTCCGACGGTTCCTGCTTGGCGGTCCTCGGGTCGCCGGAGAGCGACATCGGCTTGGTCGTCTACGAGATGACCCTGCTGGTGGAACGGGTGGGGCAACAGCTGACACCGGAGATGCGCGCGCAGCTACAGGGCGCGTCGGTCCGCCGCTGAGCGACCGGGAACCGAGGAGAATGCCGTGGACGACGGGCGCTTGAGGGGCGATGGCCGGCTCGGTGACGACTTCTCCGGCGGGTGGTCGGAACGTGACGACGGCCGGGAGGACTGGACGTCCTTCCGGGACCGGGTCGACCGCGAATGGCGATCGCGACGGGCACAGGGGTCGGACAACGACCCCGTGTCCCCGGACGAGGCCTCCCGCTGGCTGACCGATTCGAACGCGGGTCAGGGACCCGCCGATTTCAGCGTTTCGGACTACCGGGAACGCCTCCTCGGCGGCCCGGGGGCGGAGCTGTTCGGTGGTGGCAGCGGTCCGCTCTACGACTCGGGCGAGTTCGCCAAGTTCTCCTTCGACAAGGAGGAGGAGCGCCGGGCGGCGGCCGCCGCCGATCCGCTCGCCGCGGCCTTGCCGCAGCAGGCGCAGAACGAGTTCGTCGACGAGCAGTACACCACCGACGTCGAGTCCTCCGGCCTGGTCCGGCCGTACTTCCGCACGCGGGGCCGGACCAAGCCGACGTACGACCTTGCCATCGAGGCGCTGATCTCGACCAGCGAACAGGGGCGCGTGCTCGACCGGGTGCGCGTCCCCGAACACCGGTCGATCTGCGACCTTTGCCTGGACACCCGGTCCGTCGCCGAAGTCGCGGCGCTGTTGCGCCTGCCGCTCGGCGTGGTCCGGGTGCTGATCGGAGACGTGGCCGGCCTCGGTCTGGTCCTGGTGCACAGCGCCAGCCAGAACGTGGGTGACCGGCCGAGTATCGAGTTCATGGAGAGGGTGCTCAGTGGGCTTCGGAGAATTTGACTCCGACGCGAATGCGCCGCAGGTGACCGGACCGACTTCGTCGGCCAAGATCGTGGTCGCTGGCGGATTCGGCTCGGGGAAGACCACGCTGGTCGGAGCGGTTTCGGAGATCGATCCGCTGACCACCGAGGCCATGATGACCGAGGCCAGTACCGGCGTCGACGACAATTCGGCCACCCCGAACAAGTCGACGACGACCGTGGCCATGGACTTCGGCCGGATTTCGCTGGACTCGGACCTGGTGCTGTACGTGTTCGGTACGCCGGGCCAGCACCGGTTCTGGTTCATGTGGGACGACCTCGCGGTCGGCGCCATCGGTGCCGTCGTGCTGGTCGACACGCGGCGGCTCGCCGACGCGTTCCCGTCGATCGACTTCTTCGAGAACCGGAAGCTGCCGTACGTCGTGGCGATCAACTGCTTCGACCGGCTGCTGCACCACCAGATCGAGGACGTCCGGCACGCGCTGACGATCTCACCGTCCGTGCCGATCATGGCCTGTGACGCCCGGGAACGTGAGTCCGCCAAGCAGGTGTTGATCTCGGTCGTGCAGCACGCCATCGCACACGATTCGGCGTTGCGCGCGGGGTAATAGGGACGAAAGCCCGGAGCGGATGCGGCCGTTGGAGTGAACTCGGCAGGCTTCACCCGCTTCGGGGAGTGGTGTCACCGGTCGGATCGAACGCGGGGCGACCCCTTTCACGCGATCCGGCGTCAGCGCCACCCGATCGAGTGGCCGGAACGCCGGTGACCTGCGCGGACGCCGGTTCACACCTGGTCGCGCCAGGCCACCACGGGGTGACCCACGAATGCGTGGTTCGCGATGGGTCGACGCGGTGAGCGGCTGGACGTTTACGTTCGGTTAACGCCGCCGGCCGGGTGGCGGGCTCGACACGATCGACGGGACGAATACGCTGGGTGGAGGCGTCTTTCGGCTCGCCGGTACCGGGATCGGTGCTGGTTGCCGGGGGAGGCCCGGACCACGCCGCCCAGGTGGTCTTGACGCAGCGAGGAGGGACTTGTGACGGCATCCGGGCAGCAAAGCTCGTTCGGCTGGCTCATCACGGATTTCGCGCGCCGGGTTCCCGGTGCGGCGCACGCCGTGCTGGTCTCCGCGGACGGACTTCTCCTCGCGCCGTCGGACGGGCTGCCGCAGGAACGGGCCGAACAGCTCTCCGCGGTCGCGTCCGGGCTGATCAGCCTCACCGCCGGCGCGGCCCGCTGCTTCGACGCGGGCGGGGTCAACCAGACCGTCGTCGAGATGGAACGCGGCTACCTCTTCCTCATGTCGGTCGCCGACGGCTCGTCACTCGCCGTGCTGGCCGCGCCGACCTGTGACATCGGCACCGTGGCCTACGAGATGACGCTGCTCGTCGAGCGGGTCGGCCAGCAGATCACCCCTGAGCTGCGGGCGCAGCTGCAGGGCGGCGTACGTGGGTGATCGATGAAGATCAGCGGATTCACCGAACCGGAACCGTCCGGCTGGGACTCCCTCTATCAGGGCACCGAACGCGAGGCCTTCGATTCGCCGAGCCGGTTCGAGCTGAGCTCGATCAGCACGGTCATGCCGCGGCGCCCGGCCGCGCCGCCTCCCGCGCCTCCGTCGATGCCTTCGCCGATCCGTCAATCGCCTCCGCGGCCCGCGGCCGCTGACGTCGAACCCGCTTCGGTCTACGTGCCGCCGGCTTCGGGCTCCCGGGTCCGGCCCTACACCCGTACCGGTGGGCGCACCCGCACCGCGCACGACCTGGCGCTGGAGGCGCTGGTGTCGACCAGCGAGGACGGCCGCCGGTATCGCGGCGTGCGGACTCCCGAACACCGGCAGATCTGCGACCTCTGCCTGGACACCCGCTCGATCGCGGAGATCGCCGCGCATCTGCGGCTGCCGCTGGGCGTGGTGAAGGTGATCGTGGGCGACATGGCGGACGCCGGTCTGGTGCTGATCCACCAGACGGAGCTGATCCTGGGCGATTCGTCTTCGCGCGCCTTCATGGAGCGGGTGCTTCAAGGCCTCCGCGCCCTCTGACCCTCGGCCGGAGCGTCGAGACCGACCGCGCCGTGCGTAAGGCCAGGGTCCCGGTCTGCCCCGGGTGCACCTGGCCTTGCGACTCGCCTGACGTCCGCGACGTCACGCTCCGAACACAATGTAGACCAGCGCGCAGCTACCGCATTCGGAGGACGAAATGCGAAGGCGCAATCAATCCGACTTTTGACTACTTATGGTTACCGGTCAGCACTTTTAGTGGCGAGCTACGTCGCTTCTCGATAGAACCGTCGTCGTCCGTGAACGGGATCTCAGCGTGACGCCGGTCTTCTTGATCTGCGTTAACCTGGTCGAGGAGTAGCCGGTGGGGTACTGGAGAAAGCATCCTAGGAAGGATCTGGAAGCTGTTCTGGAGCACTTTCATCGGGCAGGGTGGAGGGTCTTGGACCCGCCGACCTACTACACCGTCCGATGTCCTTGTGGGCAGCATCAGCGTTGGATCCACCTGACGCCCAGCGGCGCCAACTACGGAAAGAACGCGGTGTCCTGGCTGCTTCGTCAACCTTGCTACCAGATCGAAGGGAGTTACTGATGGGTGTGACGGTTCACGCGCATTGGGTGTTCATCGCCGACGGCGATGGTGATCTCTTCGATTACTGCGACAAGGTGATGCGAGCGCTGCTCGAGCAAGAACGCTGTCTCGACGGATTCGTGGACAGCGCGGTCTCCGCGGATGGCGGACGAGCTGTCATGGAGATCGAGGCAGACGTTTCCGGCGACGACCTCTCACACGCGATCGCGAAGGCTCACGCTGCCGTCCGGTCCGCTCTGCATTCGGTCGGGATCGGGACGCCGGATTGGCCGACACACGGCGAGGCCATGTCGATGGTGCTGAAGGACCTCCGCACCGAGCAGCTCGCGTAGCCGGGGCCCACATTCAGAGGACTAAATGCGGCGTGGTCAGTCCTCCACCAGGGCGGCCGACGTGATCCGGTGCAACGGGTAGCGCTCGTTGTCCGTCCCTTCGAGGACCCCGCCGCCGACCCGCAGCGGCCGCACCACCCGCTGGCTCGCCGTCCCGCGTGAGTCGACGAACCCGATCCACACCTCGCGGCGCTCCATGGTCGCTTGGGACAGCAGCGCCAGCGTCGCGGACGTGTCCCCGGCGCCGCCTCCCTGCGGCGCGCGGACCGTCTCGCCCCGGCGGCGCGCCGAAGCGGCGTCACCGGCCCGGACGTGCGCGACGATCTTGCCGACCTGGTCGTCGGTCAGCCCGGCGGGCTCGCCAGGCGCGCGACGCGCGGAACGCGCCTTCGCGGGCAGACGACGTCCGGACGGCCTGATGTCCATGACGCGCCCGTCGGGCCCTTCGGCGGCCGGAGCGAACCCGGCGGCGCGGAGCGCGTCGAGGACCTCGGCGAGCGGGTACGCGCTGATGAGCACTGTCGGCGCGATCATGCGCAAGCCGTACTCCGTCGCGACGGGGCTGCCCATGACCTCGGCGAGCAGGGACGCGTCGTCGCAGCGCAGGAACGATTCGGCGGCCCCGCCGCGCAGCCGTCCGTGCCGCCGGGCGACGTCGTCGATCAGGTAGGTGAGCCCCTGCGGCACCGGCGTCGCCGACTTCGACGCGAACAGCTGGTGCAGTTCGCCCGCGGTCCGCCCGGTGTCGAGCGCGCGCCGCACGGACGTCTCGGTGATCCGGTAGACGGTCGCGTGCCCGGCGGATTCGATGTCGGCGACGGCGGTCATCTCGGCCGCGAGTTCGGCCTCCAGCGGACCCGGCGCGACCACGGTCAGATCCGCCTGGACCAGGACGTGGTCAACCGGACGCGGTAGCGCGTCGAGCATCGCCTCGACCGCCCCCGGCCGGTCCTCGGCCAGGAGCGCCCGGGTCGCCGTGGTGAGCCCGCCGAGCCCGATCAGGCCGAGCGCGGCACCCTCGGCCATCGTCCAGCGCACGGTTTCGTCGCGCAGCCGCCCGCCCCGTCGCGGCGCGCGCCAGGCGAGCGCCGCGACCAGCTCGTCGGTGCTCTTCACACCGGCGCCTTCGGGCAGTGCCGCCAGCGCGAGAAGGATCCGGCGCCGTGAAGTGGGCGCCAGTGGACGGCGAAGATCCTCCGACAGCGGCGCGATCGGCTTGTCCTTCGAGTCCCGCCCGCCGGCGAGACCGGGCAGCCGGGGCAGCTCGAGCCAGGCCTGCGCGACCGTCATCCAGCGCTGCGCCGTCGGCGAGGCGAGCCACGAATCCGTGAGCGTCGTCGGCACCCATTCCGGCGTGGTCGCTTCGCTGTCGGCCACCAGCCCGGCGCCGACCGCGATCTCCGCCAGCAGGGTCACCCGCGCCTCGTCGACGTCGAGATCCTTCGCGAGCTTCTTCAGCTCGCGGACTCCGAGCCCGCCGGACTTCAGCACCGGCGGCGGCGTCTCCGACCAGGCGCGAAGCATGTTTTCGGTCTGGCGCAAGAACTCCATCGCCTCGCCGGCCGCCGTCGTGTCCACAGTGGACTGCTGGTGCGGATGGACGGGGAGTTCCGGTTCGCGCAGCGACGCCTGCTCGAACACCACCCCGCCGCGCAGCGCTATCCCGATCTCACGCGGCAGCTCGACGGTCTGGTCGTCCCGGCGCAGCAGCAGGCCGCGCGCGAGCAGACGCTGGACCGGGTTCTGCGCCCGCTCCAGCGGGACGTCGGCCGACGCGTCGCGGGTGCGGCCGATCGGCGGCCCGGCGGCCAGCGTCGTCAGCAGGGCACGTTCGTCCTCGCCGACCTCCGCGAGCGCGGCTTCGATGTCCGTGCCGGCGAGCGAGGGGGACGACGCCCCGAGCCCGGCGGGGAAGGGGCCGAGCGCGTCGCGGGCCGACGGCGGGACGCGCAGTGCGTCGTCCTCGCCCCAGACCAGTGCCCGCTTGCGCAACAGCGCCAGCGGCTCGCCGATCTCCGTGCCGACGAGCCGCTCGACCTCGGCCGCGGTGACCGGATCGGTGTCCGCTCCGGCCAGCAGGAGAGCGTCGAGGACGGAGAGAGTGAAGGTGTCGAGGTCTTCGCAAGCACGCGCGACGGAGCCCGGCGTGCCGGCCCGGGTGGCGAGCACGATGGTGTCGGACGGGGGTGGCGTGGACAGGTCGCGACGCGTGCGCAGCAGTGCGGCGAGGGCGTCGTCGGACTCCTGGCGCAGCCAGTCCGCCAGGGATGGCGCGGGCATAGACGACCAGGATACCGGGCGGGTGGTGGCCCGGCAGCCGCGTTCGGGCAGACTGTCCCTCGAGAACGGCTTGACCATGCTCTGGAGGACGTTGTGGCGAAGGGCGATAACAAGAAGCGCGCGGGCATCGACCCCACGTGGCCCGGTGAAGACGGGGAGCACCCCGTCACCGAGCTCGCGTCCGACCGGCAGGGCGCCTTGTCGCCGTTCGGCGACGTGACCTTCCCCCTCGACACGGTGCCGTACGTGCACCCGGAGACCGAGATCAACCGGTAGAAAGCTACTGGCCTGGCCTGCCGAGGGCGCTCAGCGCCCGAACAGGCACTCTCGCGCGCCTCTTTTGGGCCGAAGGCCCACGGCAACCCGATGAAGGGGCACCCTCTTCGGAGGCACGAGGCAAGTTCGAGCTGCCCCTTCGGCGGGTTTCCGTCAGCGCGCGAGCTACTGGCCAGTCACCCCCTGCGAGGGTCCGTGGCGGTCGTCACGGGAGTAGGTTTTCGATCGACCTATTCGAGCTTTCCTCAGCGGGGGTAGTGCCATGCCGGTTCCCGGTCCCGGATATTCGATCACCGTCCGGGTGGAGGCCCCCGCGTCGTCCACCGCGGCGGGTGACCTGACGACCGCCGTCGGCCGGGTCGGCGGCGTGCTGACCGCGTTCGACGTCGTCGAGTCGCACCCTGACTCGATCGTGGTCGACATCAGCGCCAACGCCCTGTCGGAGAACCACGCGCAGGACATCACGCAGACCCTGGACTCGCTGCCGGGCGTCCGCGTGCGCAAGGTCTCCGACCGGACGTTCCTGATCCACCTCGGCGGCAAGATCGAGGTCAGCCCCAAGGTCGCGCTCCGCAACCGTGACGACCTCTCCCGCGCGTACACGCCGGGTGTCGCCCGCGTCTGCCAGGCGATCGCGGCGAACCCCGAGGACGCGCGCCGCCTGACCATCAAGCGCAACACCGTCGCGGTGCTCACCGACGGTTCCGCGGTGCTGGGCCTGGGCAACATCGGCCCGGCCGCCGCGCTGCCGGTGATGGAGGGCAAGGCGGCGCTGTTCAAGAAGTTCGCCGACGTCGACGCGTGGCCGGTCTGCCTGGACACCCAGGACACCGAAGAGATCATCATGATCGCGAAGGCGCTCGCGCCGGTCTACGCGGGCATCAACCTCGAGGACATCGCCGCGCCGCGCTGCTTCGAGATCGAGAAGCGCCTGCGTGAGCAGCTCGACATCCCGGTCTTCCACGACGACCAGCACGGCACCGCGATCGTCGTGGTCGCCGCGCTGCGCAACGCCCTGCGCGTGGTCGGGAAGAACATCGAAGACTGCAAGATCGTCGTCAGCGGCGTCGGCGCGGCGGGATCGGCGATCATCCGCCTGCTGCTGCGCAAGAACCCGGGCGACATCGTGGCCGCCGACATCGACGGCATCGTGCACTCCGCGCGCGGCAATCTCGACGAGAACCTGACCTGGATCGCCGAGCACACGAACTCCGAGCAGCAGGCGGGCACGCTGCACGAGGCGCTCGTCGGCGCCGACGTGTTCATCGGGGTCTCCGCGCCGAACCTGTTCGGGGCCGAGCAGGTCGCGACCATGAAGCCCGACGCCGTCGTGTTCGCGCTGGCCAACCCGGACCCGGAGATCGACCCGCTCGAAGCGCAGAAGCACGCCGCCGTGGTCGCCACCGGCCGCAGCGACTTCCCGAACCAGATCAACAACGTGCTCGCGTTCCCCGGCGTCTTCCGCGGGCTGCTCGACGCGCAGGCGCACCAGATCGACGACTCGATGCTCCTCGCGGCCGCCGACGCCATCGCGGACGTCGTGGACAACGGCAAGCTGAACGCTTCGTTCATCGTGCCGAGCGTGTTCGACAACGCCGTCGCCCCCGCCGTGGCGGAGGCCGTCAAGAGGGCCGCCAAAGCCGCCAAAGCCTCAGGTCAGGCGTAGGACGCGGTAGCAAAGGTCCCTTGCTCCATTCGGAGGCGCCGTCATCACTGAGGCCGACTTTGTGGCCGACTTCAGGGTGACGACTCCGCACCCGGCCCGCTCATAGGCTCGATTCCGACCAGGAAGTCGATCATGACGGGGGTTGGGGATGAAGCGCTCTGTCCTGAGCAGGATCGGGACACTCACGGCCGCGGCGGTGACCATGGCGGTACTCGTACCGGCCACGGCGTCCGCCGCGGTTTCGTCTGTCCGCTGGGGGCCGTGTCCGGAGGACGTGGCCGCGCCCGGCGTGCACTGCGCCACCTTGCAGGTCCCGCTCGATTACCGGAACCCGGGCGGGAAGACCATCGACGTCGCCGTTTCCAAACTCGCCAGCACGAAGCCGGCGAAGCGGCGCGGCATCATGCTCACCAATCCGGGTGGTCCCGGCGGGCCGGGGCTGACCATGCCCGCCGGGCTGCGGGCCGCGGGCATGCCGTCGAGCGTGCTCGACGCGTACGACATCATCGGCTTCGATCCGCGCGGGATCGGTCGCAGTACGCCGGTCAGCTGCGATCTCAAGCCCGAGCAGCAGGTCAGCAACGTCCCGCCGTACGCGCGGGACGCCGCGGCGGTGGCGGAGCGCGCGAAGGACGTGGAGGGCGTCGCGAAGCAGTGCGGGGCCTCGGCGACCGCCGCGAACCTGCCGTACATCACCACGGCCAACACCGCCCGCGACATGGACCGCATCCGGGAAGCCCTCGGTGAGGAGAAGCTCTCGTATTACGGCGTCTCGTACGGCAGCTACCTGGGAGCCGTGTATTCGACGCTGTTCCCGCAGCGGACCGATCGCGTCGTGATCGACAGCGTGACCGGGCCGGGCGGGCTCGATCCGGTCACCTCGCGTCGACTGGCGGAGGGGTTCGAGGACCGCTTCCCGGACTTCGCGAAATGGGCGGCGGCGCGGCACGCCAGCTATGGGCTGGGCCGTACTCCGCAGCAGGTGACGGCGAAGTTCTACGAACTCGCCGCGAAGCTCGATGGCGGCGCGGTCCCGGGTGTGGACGGCGCGGCGTTCCGGATGGGCACTTTCGGCGCGCTCTACTCGACCAGTTCCTTCCCGGTGCTGGCGCAGCAGTGGCAGGCCTTCGACACCGAAGGCACCGCGAAACAGGCCGCTCAGGCCCAGCAGATCGACCCGGCGCAGCTGCTGGCCGGACAGTTGCACGTGGTCTGCAACGACGGGAACTGGCCGGAGGACGTCACGACCTACCAGCGCAACGTCGCGAAGGACCGGGTGAAGTATCCGATGTTCGGCGCGGCCGGGGCGAACATCTGGGCCTGCGCGTACTGGCCGTCCGAGCCGATCGAGCCGCCGGTGCGGATCGGCGACCGGGGACCGTCGAACATCCTGATGGTGCAGAACCTGCGTGACCCGGCGACCCCGCTGAGCGGGGCCAGGGAGACGCGCCGCGCGCTCGGTGACCGGGCGCGGATCGTGACCGTGGACGAGGGCGGGCACGGGGTCTGGCTGACCGACGAGAACGCTTGCGGCAACAACGCCGTCAACCGGTTCTTCGTGGAAGGCAAGCGTCCCGCGCACGACACGGCCTGCGCCGCGGACAACGGCGGGCTCTTCGCGTCGATGACCCCGGAGCAGCGGCGGGAACGGGAGAAGGCCCTCGCCGAGGTTCGCTCGAAGCAACGGATCTTCTGAGGACTAGCCTGCTGGGCGTGAGTGAACTCAGCCACGTCGACCATACGGGCGCCGCCCGGATGGTCGACGTTTCCGGCAAGACGCCCACCGCCCGCACCGCGCTGGCGGGCGGCACCGTGCACACCACGGCCGAGGTGCTCGGCCTGCTGGCGACGGACGGGCTACCCAAGGGTGACGCGCTCGCGACCGCCCGGATCGCGGGCATCATGGGCGCGAAGAAGGTGCCCGAGCTGATCCCGCTCTGCCACCAGATCGCGTTGTCCGGGGTGAAGGTCGAGTTCGCCCTCGGCGAGACCGCCGTGCACATCACCGCGACCGCGAAGACGAACGACCGGACCGGCGTCGAGATGGAGGCGCTGACCGCCGTCGCCGTCGCCGGGCTGACCCTGCACGACATGATCAAGGCCGTCGATCCGGCGGCGACCCTCGACGACGTCCGCCTGATCCGCAAGGACGGCGGCAAGACCGGGACCTGGGAGCGGCCGTGAACCGGGTCGCGAGGGTGATCGTGGCGTCGAACCGGGCCGCGAAGGGCGTCTACGAGGACACGACCGGTCCCGTCATCACCGACTGGCTCACCGCACGGGGCTGGGAAGTGCCGGCACCGGTCGTCGTCGAAGACGGGGAACCGGTCGGCGAAGCCCTGCGGGCCGCCGTCGCGGCCGGGGTCCAGGTGATCGTGACGACCGGCGGCACCGGCATCTCGCCGACGGACCGCACCCCGGACGTCACCCGCGCCGTCCTCGACTACGAGCTCCCCGGCGTCGCGGACGCGATCCGCGCCGCCGGGCTGCCCAAGGTGCCCACGGCCGTGCTCTCGCGCGGCGTCGCCGGCGTCGCGGGCCGGACCCTCGTGGTGAACCTGCCCGGTTCACGCGGCGGGGTGAAGGACGGCTTGGGCGTACTGGACGGGATCCTCGACCACGCCGTCGACCAGCTGGCGGGCGGCGACCACCCACGGGAGGCACAGCAGTGAGCGTTCGCGTCGCACGGATCGCGGTGGTCGACGAGCCGCTTTCGGTCGAAGAACACGCCCGGCTGGTGGACGACGCGGCCGCGGGCGCCGTCGTCACCTTCGGCGGGGTCGTACGGGACCACGACGGCGGGCGGTCGGTGGAGAGGCTCGCCTACGAAGGACACCCCAGCGCCGCCGATGTGCTCGCGGAGGTCGTCGCGGACCTCTCGGGGAAGTGGGAAGGCGTGCGGGCGGTCGCCGTCAGCCACCGGCTGGGCGCGCTGGCCATCGGGGACGTCGCGCTGGCGTGCGCCGTGGCGGCCGAGCACCGGGGCCAGGCCTTCGCCGCCTGCTCGGAGCTGGTCGACGAGGTCAAGGCGCGGCTGCCGGTGTGGAAGCACCAGCACTTCAGCGATGGCAGCGACGAATGGGTCAACTCGCCGTAGCCGCTTGGTCGGGTGGGGGGGGGGGGGGGGGGGGGGGGGGGGGGGGGGGGGGGGCCGGCCCCCCCCCCCCCCCCCCCCCCCCCCCCCCCCCCCCCCCCCCCCCCCCCCCCCCCCCCCCCCCCCCCCCCCCACTCCGCACCGCCGCCCTGACTCCGGACACGACAAAGCCCCACCGCCGGGGGAATGGCGCGGTGGGGCCTTGTCAGTCGTGACGTGGCCGCGCGGGGATCCCGCGGGCATCACGACTTACTGGTGCTCAAGAGCTCACTTGGTGGCGAGCTTCTGACCGACGACGATGAAGTCGGCGTTCGACACGTAGTCCTTGTTCAGCTGCTGCAGCTTCTGGTAGCCGCCCTGCACGTTGAACTTCGACGCGATCTTCGACAGCGTGTCGCCGGCCACGACGGTGTAGTCACCGGCCGGGTTCGAGTTCGCGACGTTGGAGACCGGAGCCGGAGCCTGCTTGGTGACCGGAGCGGTCGACTTCTTCGGGGTCACCTTCTTGGTGGCCTTCGGGGCGCTCGACTTGGCCTTGGCGGGGCTGGCGGAGCCGCCCTTCTTGCCACAGTTCGGCCACGCGCCGATGCCCTGGCCCTGGAGGACCCGCTCGGCGACGGCGATCTGCTGCTCGCGCGACGCGTTGTGCGCGCTGCCGGTGCCGCCGTAGGCACGCCAGGTGCTCTGCGAGAACTGCAGGCCGCCGTAGTAGCCGTTACCGGTGTTGGTGTTCCAGTTGCCGCTGCTCTCGCACTGCGCGATGGCGTCCCAGTTGGTCGCCGACGCGGGGGTCGCGGCGATTGCGAGGGGAGCGCCGACCGCGACACCCGCAATGGCGACGCGGGCGATGTGACGGGTGGCGGCGGACATCTTGCGGTGCTTGCCTCGGTACGACATGTGAATAAATCTCGCTCCCTGCGCCTACGAGCCGGTGCTGAGGGAAGGACCCGTGGATCCTGGCCGGCCGTCTCAGGCCGGCTGACTTCGCCGGACGCACGACGCGTCGGCTCGGTCCCCTCGTCCCTGTCCGGAAATGCTTTCGCTCGGGGTTGGGTCCGGGAATCCGTTGGACAGGGCTCGGCGCTACGGGTTCCCGGTGTTGCGTGGTCGGTCGGGGCCAACCGAAAAGCGACGGTACGTAACGAACGGCCGGGACGGAAATTATTCGAGCTGTGACCTACATCACAGTAACAGCACGCAACCTATAACGATTCGGGCGTTTGCGCAGGTCAGCGGGCCGTTATCTGGCCGTTTCCTAGTCGAGATAATTCACGGATCGTGAGGCTTGCATCACGTGGATTAAGGGCTGACTGGCCCATTCGTGCGCCTTCGCGCGCGAATGGGCCGCGCACTTTAGCGAGCCCTCAAGAAGTTCGCCAGACCTGGCAGGTCATCCGTATTCAGGTGGTCGACCCCGGCGGCGACCAGCTCTTTCCACACTGCGTCACGTCCCGGTCCCGCAGCGTCCGGTGTGGCCCAGAAGCGCACCCGCTGACCCGCCGCGTGGGCCCGCTCGACCAGGTCGTGCAGTTTCGCCCGCTGCTCGGCGGGGAAGGGGCCGTCGCCGGTCCAGGTGAACAGGCCGGTCCAGGAATCCGAGACCAGCGGGGTGACCCGGGGGTCCGAGCCGATGCCGAGGTCGTTCTCGTCCTTGATCCGGCCGTCGTAGAAGGCCAGCCGGAACTTCTGCCCGAGCATCACGTCCTTGGCGCGCCCACCGGAGATCACCGCGGTGACGGCCCGCTTCTTCACGTGTCCGAACGCGTACAGAGAGAAGAGGAAGGAATAGCGCGGGTCGCGCAGCCGCTTCTCGAGCGCCGCGTAGGTGCTGTTCGCGTCCCCCTTGACGTCGATCAGCAACTGGAACTCCTTGTGCTGCCGGTAGACGCCGACGCCGTGGTTCGCCAGCACACGCTTGCGCAGCGGCTCCAGGTAGAGCGACTCCAGGGTGCGGTCCGGGCGGGTGTCCGCGAAGTCGTGCGCGACCAGCAGCTGCCCGTCCACCAGGTAGATGTCGGCCTCGACGCTGGTGAAGCCCTGATCGAGCGCGTCCTGCAGCGGACGGGTGTGCTCGTAGTCGTTGTGGCTGTGCGCCTGCGGCAACGGCCGGACGCCGCGTTCGTGGGCGGAGGCCGGCGCGGTCGCGAGGCTCGTGGCGGCGACCGCGGCGAGCAGCGCGGCGAGGATACGGCGGGGAGTGATCACTGGCGCATCCTCGGCTGCTTCGGCGACCGGACGGTGAACTCGAGAAGGCGAGCAAGGGACCTTTGCTACCACTTTCGAGGTTCGCGCAGGTCAGCGGCGGTAAGTGGCGGGTCAGCCGCCGGCGAACGGGGGCAGGACGTCCAGTTCGGCGCCCTCGGTGAGCGGCCGCGTGAGATCCCGCACCGCGACACCGTCCAGCAGGTACGAGACCGCGTCGAGCAGCTTCGCCAGCTTCTCCGGGTGAAGTTCGCGAAGGCGGGTGACGGCGTCGGCGACGCGGGCGCCGTCCGGGAGGGTCACCTTCTCCTCGTCGAGGCCGGTGGCCGCGCGGGCCGACGCGAAGTACCGCACCACGATGGTCACCATGTCAGCCGCCGATCGCGCTCATCGGCCGGATCGGCTGCGCGAACCCGGCCTCGTTGATCTCGTGTCCGGCGAGCTTGCCCCACATGGTCGCCCGCCAGGCGTCCGCCACCTCTTCTTCGCGCGCGCCCGCGCGCACGAGGGCGCGCAGGTCCGTCTCGTCGTTGCTGAACAGGCACGAACGCACCGCGCCGTCCGCGGTCAGCCTGGTCCGCTCGCAGGCGCCGCAGAACGGACGGGTCACCGACGCGATCACGCCGACGTCGCCCGGTCCGCCGTCGACCAGCCAGCGTTCGGCGGGCGCCCCGCCTCGCGCGGCGGGGAACGGCGACAGCGTGAACTCCTCGCCGAGCATCCCGAGGATCTCCTCGGCGGTGATCATGTCGGCCCGGTTCCAGCCGTGCTGCGCGTCCAGCGGCATCTGCTCGATGAACCGCAGGTGGTAGCCCTCGGCGAGGCAGAACTTCAGCAGCGGCACGGCCTGGTCTTCGTTCAGCCCGCGCATCAGCACCGCGTTGACCTTCACCGGGTCCAGCCCGGCTTCGCGCGCGGCGGCCATGCCCGCGAGCACGTGCGAAAGCCGGTCGCGACGCGTGATCGTCTCGAACAGCGCGCGGTCGACGGTGTCCAGCGAGACGTTGATGCGGTCCAGGCCGGCGTCGGCGAGCGACTTCGCGCGCTTCGCGAGCCCGATCCCGTTGGTGGTCATGGAAAGCCGCGGCCGCGGTTCGAGCGCCGCGACCCGCTCGACGATCTTCTCCAGCCCCTGGCGCAGCAGCGGTTCGCCGCCGGTGAGCCGGATGTCGGTGATCCCGAGCCGCTCGACGGCGATCCGCAGCAGCAGCACGAGTTCGTCGTCGGTCAGCACGTCCGCGCTCGGCATCCATTCGAGCCCCTCGGCGGGCATGCAATAGGTGCAGCGCAGATTGCACTTGTCGGTGAGCGACACCCGCAGGTCGGTCGCCACGCGGCCGAAGGTGTCGATCAGAGCGGGATTGTCCGGCCTGGGCACGCTGGGACGCCCTCGTGTACCGGGGACACGGGGAAACCCGAGATCGACTGCTGTCATTGACACCAGACTAACCCCGGAGCGGGCGAAAACCGACTGTCTAGAATCTCTTTCATATCGAATCTGAAGGGTTTCCGGATGGCGAAATATCCGCTCTCGGCGGAGGAATTGGCCCGGTTCGCCCATCTCGGCAGGGAGAGCAGCACCCTGACCGTTCTCCGGCACGCGCGCATCGCCGAGCGGATGGGCCTGTCCGCCACCGATCACAAGGTGCTCGAACTCGCCGGGCAGGCGCCGGGACCGTTGACAGCGGGCAGGATCGCCGAACTGACCGGGTTGTCGACGGGCGCTGTGACCGGCGTCATGGACCGGCTCGAGAAGGCGGGGCTCGCCCGCCGCGTCCGCGACACCGTCGACCGCCGGAAGGTCCTGATAGAGCTCGTACCCGGCGCCATGGAACGGCACGCGCCGCTCTTCGAATCCGCGTACACGAACATGAAGACGGTGCTCGAACAGTTCTCTCCCGAGGAGCGGAAAGTGCTGGAGCGATTCCAGAGCGCGGTCCTCGATGGTCTCCGAGACGAACTCACCGGCGATTCCCCGCGCCCATAGCTTTTCCGCATCTGCGGCAAGTATCCTCCCGGCATGCCGCAATTCCGGTTATCCGAGGCTGCTCGTCTGCTCGGCGTCAGTGATGACACCGTCCGCCGCTGGGTACGCGCCGGCCAGTTGACCGCCTTCGACGACTCGGCGGGCCGCAAGGTCGTCGACGGCGCCGAACTCGCCGCGTTCGCCAAGGCGCAGGCCGAGCAGCCCGAGGATCCGTCGACCGTCGGCCGCTCCGCGCGCAACCGGTTCGTCGGCCTCGTCACCGAGGTCGTCACGGACAAGGTGATGGCACAGGTCGAGCTGCAGTGCGGCCCGCATCGCGTGGTCTCCCTGATGAGCGCCGAGGCCGTCCGCGAACTCGGGCTGCGGCCCGGGGTGCTCGCGGTAGCCGTCGTCAAGGCGACCACCGTCGTGATCGAAACCCCGGAAGGAAGCCGATGAGGAGAGTCGTCCCCGCCCTGCTCGCGCTGGCGCTGGCCGCGACGGCCTGTGGTTCGGAGGCGGCGCCTCAGGAAGGGGCGCGGACGCTGACCGTGTTCGCGGCGGCGTCGCTGACCGAGTCGTTCGGAGCGTTGGGCAAGCGGTTCGAGGCGCAGAACTCCGGGGTGACCGTGAAGTTCAGCTTCGAGGGCTCCTCGGCGCTGGTCCAGAAGCTGACCCAGGGCGCGAAGGCGGACGTGTTCGCTTCCGCCGACAAGGCCAATATGGACAAGGCCACCAAGGGTGAGGTGATCGACGGGCAGCCGTCGGTGTTCGCCACCAACCGGCTCGCCATCGCGGTCGGCAAGGGCAATCCCAAGGGCATCAAGGGCCTGGCCGACCTCGCGAAGGACGGGCTGACCGTGGTCGTCTGCGCGCCGCAGGTGCCGTGCGGGTCGGCGGCGAAGAAGGTCCAGCGGTCGTCCGGGGTCACGCTCAAGCCGGCGAGCGAGGAGCAGGACGTCAAGTCGGTGCTCGCGAAGGTGCAGTCGGGCGACGCCGACGCCGGGCTCGTCTACGTCACCGACGCGACGTCGGCGGCCGCGAAGGTGGACAAAGTGGACTTCCCCGAGGCGGCGGGCGCGATCAACGACTATCCGATCGCGGTGGTGAAGGACGCTCCGCAGGCGCAGCTCGCCGGGCTCTTCAGGGACTTCGTCCTCGGCGAGGAAGGCAAGAAAGAACTGGCGAAGGTCGGTTTTGGCACGCCCTGACTCCGCGTTTCGTCCTCTGGATGCGGTAGATGCACGCGCAAGGACCGCATTCAGAGGACTGAACGCGGGGGTTCCCTGGGTCCTCTGGCCGCCCGCGATCTGCGCGCTGGCGCTGGTGGTGCTGCCGGTCGTCGGCCTGCTGGTGCGCTCGGACCTGACGCGTTTTCCGAGCCTCATCACCTCGACGTCGTCGCTGAACGCGCTCAAGCTCTCGCTGATCACCGCCGGACTGTCCACTGTGGTCTGTGTGCTGCTCGGCGTCCCGCTCGCCGTGGTGCTCGCGCGTTCGGGGGCGCGCGGGGTCCGCGTGCTGCGCGCGGTGGTGCTGCTTCCGCTGGTCCTGCCGCCGGTGGTCGGCGGGCTGGCGCTGCTGTACCTGCTGGGCCGCAAGGGTTTCCTCGGCATCCTGGTGACCACGCTGACCGGCGAGCAGGTGCCGTTCACCACGGCGGCGGTGGTCATCGCGCAGACGTTCGTCGCGATGCCGTTCCTGGTGGTCAGCCTCGAAGGAGCCCTCCGCGGCGCCGGTGACCGGTACGAGCGGGTCGCGTCGACGCTGGGCGCCAAACCGTGGACGGTGTTCCGCCGGGTCACGCTGCCGTTGCTGCTGCCCGCGCTCGGTTCGGGCATCGTGCTCAGCTTCGCGCGGGCGCTGGGCGAGTTCGGCGCGACGATCACCTTCGCCGGCAGCCTGGAAGGGGTGACGCGGACCCTGCCGCTGGAGGTCTACACCCAGGCGGAGGTCGACGTCGACAGCGCCGTGGCGCTCGCGTTGCTGCTCATCCTGGTCGCCGTCGCGGTGATCGCGCTCGCCCGGCCGCGCGCGCTCGAAGGAGTCCGGTCGTGACCCTCTCGGCCGAGATCGTCCTCCGGCGCGGCGAGTTCACCTTGGACGTCGGCTTCGAAGTCCCTGACGGCGGAGTGCTCGCGCTGCTCGGCCCGAACGGGTCGGGGAAGTCCAGTGTGCTCGGCTGCCTCGCCGGTCTGCTCCGGCCCGATCGGGCGCGGATCACGCTCGACGGCCGCGCCCTGGCGGGCCTGCCGCCGCACGCGCGCGGTATCGGCCTGCTCTCCCAGGACGCCCTGCTCTTCCCGCATCTGTCCGCAGTGGACAACGTCGCCTTCGCGCCGCGCGCGACCGGAGCAGGGCGTGCCGAGGCGAAGCGGCGCGCGCGGGAGTGGCTGACCGAAGTGGACGCGCTGGAACTGGCCGGACGGCGTCCCGCGCAACTCTCCGGTGGGCAGGCACAACGGGTCGCGATCGCGCGGGCGCTGGCCGCCGAGCCGGGGCTTCTGCTGCTCGACGAGCCCTTCGCCGCCCTGGACGTCGACGCGGCACCGGCCATCCGCGGCCTGCTTCGACGGGTGTTGCGGTCCGGGCCGCCGACCGTCCTGGTCACCCACGACCCGCTCGACGCGCTGGCGCTGGCCGATCACGTCGCCGTCCTGGACGGCGGCCGGATCGTCGAACGCGGCGAGACCAGGAAGGTCCTCTCCGCGCCGCGTACGGCGTTCACCGCGCGGATCGCCGGGCTGAACCTGGTGCCCGGCGTCGCCGTCGAAGGCGGTTTGCGCACGTCAGGCGGGCAGTTGGCCGGCATCCCGGCCGAGGACGTTGTCGAGGGCGAAGCAGCTGTCGCCGTCTTCGCGCCCAGCGCCGTCGCCGTGTACCTGCGGGACGGTGAGCGCCGAGGCAGCCCGCGCAACACCGTCGAGGGAATCGTCGACGCGCTCGAACCACACGGACCGGTGATCCGCGTCCGTGCTCGCGGTGACGACTGGGCGGCCGGTCTCGCCGCCGATCTCACCCCGGCCGCGGTCGCCGAACTGGCGCTCGAACCCGGGACACCGGTCAATCTTTCGGTCAAGGCGGCGTCCGTGGCTGTTCACGCCGTCTCGGATCATTAGGGTGGGACGCATGAACGAGCGCCGTTGGACATACCTCAGCGACATGGATGGCGTGCTGGTCCAGGAGGAGCACCTCGTGCCCGGCGCGGACGAGTTCCTCAAGGAGCTGCGCGCCAACGACATCGGCTTCCTGGTGCTGACCAACAACTCGATCTACACCCCGCGTGACCTGCGGGCGAGGCTCGAGCGGACCGGTCTCGACATCCCCGAGGAGGCCATCTGGACCTCCGCGCTGGCGACCGCGAAGTTCCTCGCGTCGCAGCGGCCGAACGGCTCGGCGTTCGTGATCGGCGAAGCCGGCCTGACCACGGCGCTGCACGAGGTCGGCTACGTGCTGACCGAACGCGACCCCGACTACGTGGTCCTCGGCGAGACGCGAACGTACAGCTTCAGCGCGATCACCCGCGCGATCCGGCTGATCGAGGGCGGCGCGAAGTTCATCGCCACCAACCCGGACGCCACCGGCCCGAGCATGGAGGGCTCGATGCCCGCCACCGGTTCGGTCGCCGCGCTGATCGAGAAGGCGACCGGCCGCTCGCCGTACTACGTCGGCAAGCCGAACCCGCTGATGATGCGTTCCGCATTGCGGCGGCTCGGCGCGCATTCGGAGTCGACGCTGATGATCGGCGACCGGATGGACACCGACGTCCACTCGGGAATCGAGGCCGGATTGCAGACCATCCTCGTGCTCACCGGCATCTCCACGCGGGAGAGCGCGGAGCACTACCCGTACCGGCCGACCATGATCATCGACTCGATCGCCGATCTGGTCGGGCGCACCGGCGACCCGTTCGGCGAGGGCTGAGCGGCACGGCAGGTATCGTCAGACGATGCACGACGATCAGCCCGCGTCCCCGACCTATGTGGTCGGTGACGTGCACGGACACCGGGACGAGCTGGCCGAGGCGCTCCGGGAGAAGGGGCTGCTCGACTCCGACGACGATTGGTCCGGCGGCGAAGCGACGCTGTGGTTCCTCGGCGACTTCGTCGACCGGGGGCCCGACGGTGTCGGCGTGATCGACCTGGTGATGCGGCTGGAACGCCAGGCCGCGACGGCGGGCGGGCACTGCGGGACGCTGCTGGGCAACCACGAGATCCTGCTGCTCGGCATGTACCACTTCGGCGACACCGAGGTGCCGTCCGACTTCGGGCCGCGCAGCTTCGCGCGCAGCTGGGAGATCAACGGCGGGCTGCTCGAAGACCAGGACAGGCTCACCCCGCAGCACATCGAATGGCTGTCGTCGCGCCCGATGCTGACGCTGGCCGCCGATCACCTGCTGATGCATTCGGACACGCTCGAGTACCTCGGCTGGGGCGAGGACATCGACGGGATCAACGCGCGAGGCCGCGAGATCCTCGAAGGCAGCGACATCGAGTCCTGGTGGGACGTCTGGCGGCGGATGACCACGCGGTACGCCTTCCGCGGCCCGGAAGGCGCCGATGTCGCGCAGCAGCTCATGGACCGGCTCGGCGGCGAGCGGATCGTGCACGGGCACAGCGTCATCGCGGACCAGCTGGGGATCCACCCCGCGCAGATCGAGGGGCCGTATCTCTACGCGGGCGGGAAGGCGCTGGGGATCGACGGCGGGTTGTTCGTCGGCGGACCTTGCCTCATCGTGCCGCTGCCGTGGGAGCCCGAAGACTGAGACGTCAGGGAAGTTCCACGATCTCCTTGCCCAGCGGCATCAGCGAGACCGGGATCATCTTGAAGTTCGCCACGCCCAGCGGGATCCCGATGATCGTGACGCACAGCGCCACCCCGGTCAGCACGTGCCCGATCGCCAGCCACAAGCCGGCGAAGAGGAACCAGATGACGTTGCCGATCGTCGACGCGGCCCCGGCGTCGCGCCGGTCCACCACGGTGCGGCCGAACGGCCAGAGCGCGTAGGCCGCGATCCGGAACGACGCCAGCCCGAACGGGATGGTGACGATCAGGATGCAGCAGATGACGCCGGCGACGATGTAGCCGAGTGCCATCCACAGGCCGCACAGCACGAGCCAGATGACGTTCAGGATCAGGCGCATCAGACGTGCAACTCCCCGCTGGCCACGGTGACCGCCTGCCCCGAAAGCAGGACGCGGTCGCCTTCGAGACTCATCCGGACGATGCCGCCGCGGGCCGAAGCCTGTTCGCCGACGAGCTTGTCCCGGCCGAGGCGGGCGGCCCAGTACGGCGCGAGGACACAGTGCGCGGAGCCGGTGACCGGGTCTTCGTCGATGCCGACGCCCGGCGCGAAGAAGCGGGTGACGAAGTCGATCCCGTCCACGTCACCCGGTGCGGTGACCATCAGCCGTCCGTTCCAGTGCGCGCGCAGCGCGGCCAGGTCCGGGGCGAGCGAGCGCACCACGGCAGCGTCGTCCACCACCGCGAACAGGTTCTGGTGGCTGCGCCCGACGTACTCGAACTCCAGGCCCGGCAGGATCGACGACAGATCGTCGTCCGACTCGCGGGGCGGATCCGCCGGGAAGTCCATCGACACCCAGCCGTCTTCGGCGCGGCAGCGCAGCTCGCCGCTTCTCGTCGTGAAGGTCTGCTCGCCGCCGAGGACGTGGGTGGTCGCCAGCGTCGCGTGCCCGCACAGGTCGACTTCGGTCTCCGGCGTGAACCAGCGAAGCGACTTCGGGCCTTCGCCACCGGCCTCGACGAAGGCCGTCTCGGCGTGCTTCAACTCGGCGGCGACCGACTGCATCCAGCCCGCGTCGCCCGGCGAGTCCAGCAGCACGACGCCGGCGGAGTTACCGGCGAAGGCTTCGGAGGTGAAGGCGTCGACGATGTAGAGGCGCATGTCCCCGACGATATCGGCCACCGCCGGAACCGGCCTCCGGGTTTCCCCTGAGGTGGTCTCCACTTGCAGGTGGCCGCCGTCACGCCGCGTTCTTAGACTCGACGCGTCGATGCCGCCGAACGCAGGAGTCTCCATGTCCGACGCCCCCGCAGTACCGAGCTACGCATCGGGAATCTCGGAAACCCCGCTGCTGGGGGACACCATCGGTGACAACTTCGATCGCACCGTCGCCGCCTTCGGCGACCGGGACGCGCTCGTCGACCGCGCCGCCGGGAAACGCTGGACCTACACCGAACTCGCCGCCGAGGTGGACGCGCTCGCGCTGGGCCTGCTCGACCTCGGGATCGCCAAGGGCGACCGCGTCGGCATCTGGTCGCCGAACCGGTGGGAGTGGACCTGCGTCCAGTACGCCACCGCGAAGATCGGCGCGATCCTGGTCAACATCAACCCGGCGTACCGCTCGCACGAACTCGAATACGTGCTGAAGCAGGCCGGGATCAAGCTCATCGTGGCCGCGAACTCGTTCAAGACCTCGGACTACGCGGGCATGATCGCCGAAGCGGGCCCGAAATGCCCGGCGCTGGAACACGTCGTGCTGCTCGACAGCCCCGAGTGGCCGTCGCTGCTGGAGATCGGCGGCAAAGCCGACCGCGCGCCACTGGTGAAGCGGCAAAGCGAGCTCTCCGCGGACGACCCGATCAACATCCAGTACACGTCCGGCACCACGGGTTTCCCCAAGGGCGCCACGCTGAGCCACCACAACATCCTCAACAACGGCTACTTCGTCGGTGAACTCTGCAACTACACCGAAGCCGACAAGATCTGCATCCCCGTGCCCTTCTACCACTGTTTCGGCATGGTGATGGGCAATCTCGCGGCGACCAGCCACGGCGCCTGCATGGTCATCCCGGCGCCCGCGTTCGAACCGAAGGCCACCCTCGAAGCCGTCGCGGCCGAGAAATGCACGTCCCTGTACGGGGTTCCGACGATGTTCATCGCCGAACTGGCCGACCCGGACTTCGCCTCCCACGACCTGTCTTCCCTGCGCACCGGGATCATGGCGGGCTCGCCGTGCCCGGTCGAGGTGATGAAGCAGGTCATCGACCGGATGGGTATGGCGGAGGTGTCGATCTGCTACGGCATGACCGAGACGTCGCCGGTGTCCACGCAGACCCGCGCGGACGACTCGGTGGAGCGGCGGGTGTCGACGGTCGGGCGGGTCGGGCCGCATCTGGAGGTCAAGGTCGTCGATCCGGAGACCGGGCTGACCGTGCCGCGCGGCGAACCGGGCGAATTCTGCACCCGCGGCTACTCGGTGATGCTGGGTTACTGGGAACAGGCCGACAAGACGGCCGAGGCGATCGACGCGGCGCGGTGGATGCACACCGGCGACCTCGCGATCATGGACGCCGACGGGTACGTCAACATCACCGGCCGGATCAAGGACATGGTCATCCGCGGCGGCGAGAACCTGTACCCGCGCGAGATCGAGGAGTTCCTGTACACCCATCCGGACATCCTCGACGCGCAGGTGATCGGTGTCCCGGACGAGAAGTACGGCGAGGAACTGATGGCGTGGATCCGCATGCGCGAGGGCGCGGAGCCGCTGACGGCCGAAGCGGTGCGGGAGTTCTGCGAGGGCAAGCTGGCGCGCTACAAGATCCCGCGCTACGTCCATGTCGTCGAGGAGTTCCCGATGACGGTGACCGGCAAGGTGCGCAAGGTCGAGATGCGGGCGGAGTCGATCAGCATCCTCGGGCTGGAGAAGGCGGCGGGCACCGAGCACGCGTGAGCCGGCGGTGCGATCGTTCACAGTTTTCGTACGCATGGGACGCCGCGATGGTGGGCAGCCTGTGAGCGGGACGGTGACAGCGTCCCGGATGGAAACCCCGCAGTCGTAAGGAAAAGGGGAATTCTCATGCGTACGATCCGCCGCACCCTGGCCGCCTCGGCACTGGCCGTGCCGCTGACGCTCGGAGCCGCCGGCATCGCTTCGGCGGACAGCTACGGCAGCACCGAGGTCCAAGCCGGACCGGACGGCGCAGCGACGCACAGCGTGCAGGCCGGCACCGATCGCGGGTCGAGCTCGTTCCACGAGAACTCGACGGCCGCGGGCCCGGACGGTGCCGCGACCAGTGACACCTCCGCCACCGCGAACCGGGACGGCGACAGCCACTACCGGCAGCACAGTGGCTGGGCAGGCCAGAACGGTGCCGGATCCGACGAGACCCACTCCAGCACCGACGGCGGCCACGACCAGGGCGTCCTGAGCGGCACTCTCGGCGCGATCGGCCTCTGACGTAAGACAGGTGAAGGACGCTTTCCCCGCATGTGACGCGGGGAAAGCGTCCTTCACCATGAGTTGACACTTCAAGGCAACCTGTCACAGTCCCGGCGCGTATTCCCTTCGCGGTGGATCCGAACCGCCGCGAAGGGGAGAAAGTCATGACACTCAAGCGAAGCAGAAGAGTTCTTGCCCTGGGCGTGTCACTCGCCGTCCTGCCGCTGATCGTGCCCGCTGTGGCCTCGGCCGCTCCCGCGATCGCCCCGATCGATCTCGGAACACTGCCTGGGGACCAGTACAGCGAGGTCAACGCGAGCAACGACGACGGCGTCATGGTCGGCTCGTCGACGCCGCTCGAAGGTCAGATCAAGTACCACGCGGCGAAATGGGACGCGCGGGGCCGGATCTCCGCGTTGCCCGCTCTCGGCGGCGAGCAGAGCAAGGCGACGGACGTCAACCGCGTCGGCGTCGCGGTCGGCTGGGCGCACAAGGACGCGGCCTGGAACCAGGCGGCGGTCAAGTGGGCGCCGGACGGGACGGTCACCGCGCTGCCCTACCTGACGGGCGGGGACTACGCGACCGCGAACGCGATCACCGACGGCGGGGTGATCGTCGGCGCCGGACGGGCGGCGGACGGGAAGATCCACGCCATGCGGTGGAACCCGGACGGCAAGGTGGTGGACCTCGGCGGGCTGCCGGGCGGGTCCTACGCCAACGCGCAATGGATCACCCCGGACGGCAGGACCGTCGCCGGGACGGCTTCGGACGCCGCCGGGAACAACCACGTCGTGCGCTGGAACCTCGCCGGTGCGATCACCGATCTTTCCCCGGGCAATCCGCGCAGCACTCCGGAGGACATGAACGACTTCGGGGTGATCGTCGGAAGCGCCGACGACGTGAACGGCAATCCGAAACCCGTCAGCTGGGAACGTGACGGGCGGACGACCTGGCTCGAGTGGCCGGAACGGGATCCGGGCTGGGCGCGCGCGGTGAACAACGCCGGTGTCTCGGCCGGCGGTGGTTATCTGGTGTTCGGCACGGAGAGCCCGGCCAAGTGGAACCGCGCGGGAACCCGTACGACGCTTTCGACCGCGCGCGGACTGGGTTACGACATCGATCGGACCGGAACGGTCGTGGGCCTGGAGAACAACATCGCGACGAAGTGGTCGGCAGACGGCACCCCGACGGTCCTCGGTGCGCTGCCGGGCGGTTCCTACAGCGTCGCCACCCACATCGCGGCGAACGGGACGATCGTCGGCTTGTCCGACAACGAAAACGGCCGCACTCACGCCGTCTACTGGCCCGCCGGGTAGGGGCTGAAGGACGCTTTCACCGCATGTGATGCAGTGAAAGCGTCCTTCGCCGCATGTGACGCGGGGAAAGCGTCCTTCAGCTCTTCCTAGGCGGCGGAGTTGGCGGCAGCCGCGGCGATCGCCTTCGCGTCTTCTTCGCCGAAGGTCTCTTCGAGGTTCTCCGGCGAGTAGTCGAGGTCGATCTGCTCCACCGGCATCCCGCGCGCGGACTCGATCGCGCCGAGCCGCCGCTGTGCCCGGTCGGCCGCGTACTGGATGATCTCCTCGGGATCGTTGTCGAACGGGATCTCCTCGAACTGGTCCTGCACCCACTGGATCATGCCCAGCGCGTGCGGAAGCAGCTCGCCCATCCGCTGCTGCACCGCGTCCCACAGCGAATCGTCCGCGGCGACGTGGCGACGGCAGGTGAAGGTGCCCCAGGCCATGTGACGGCGTTCGTCGTCGCCGATACGGCGCACCAGTTCCTGCATTCCCGGCAGGATGTCGTGCTGCGTGCAGATCAGCTGCCACGAGTAGTACCCGGTCAGCGCGAGACTGCCTTCGATGACGTGGTTGTAGGTGACGCTCGCGCGGATCTGGTTGAGCGGGCTGGGATCGTCCTCCAGCGCCCGCAGCGACTGCGGCAGCTCTTCGTAGAAAAGCTTGCGGTAATGGGGATTCTCCGCGACGTACGGATGCAGGTCCTCGGTGAGCCCGACGGCGTCCATCCAGCGGCGGAACACCTCGGTGTGCTTGGCCTCTTCGAAACAGAACTGCGTCAGGTACATCTCGTCGCCGAAACGGCCGGTCGCCGACATCGCCCGCATGAACGGCTGGATGTCTTCGGTGACGGCCTCTTCCCCGGCGATGAACTGCGCCACCAGGTAGGTCGCCGACCGTTGCTGTTCCGGGTTGAGGGTTTCCCAGCCCTCGCGTTCGCGGGAGAAGTCGATGTCGGCGGGGTTCCAGAACTTCTTGTTGCCCTTGACGAACAGCCGCAGCGGGAACGAGTCCCAGTTCAGCCCGCCCTTGCGCAGTGAGGAAAACCCGGTCCGCAGCTCGGAAAGAGTGCCGGTCATGACGTCCCCTTCGAATCGGTGGTCAGCGCCCGTATCGCGGGTGCCAGCACGGCGACGACCGCCGCCGCCGCCTCGTCGGCCGAATGCGTCGGCATGACGAGATGGGACAGGGAAAGCCGCACGACGGTCTCCGCCAGCAACGCGGCGGATTCCGGGGAGAGCGACGGCTCGAACTCGCGGTACTGCCCGGCCGCGACCTCGGTGGCCGCGGTCAGGATCGGTTCGCCCTTGGTGGTGAGCAGGGGAAGGAGGTCCTCGCCCGCTTCGGTGCCCAGCGTGGTGGCGACGAGCCGGTTCTCGCGGGCGTGCTCGATCGTGTAGACGACGGCCTCGCGGATCCCGTCGCGCAGGTCCCGGGCGTCCTGGACGCGCAGGCGGATGCCTTCCAGGAACTCCGAAGTCGTCCGGAGGACCACGGCTTCGGCGAGCGTGCCCTTGTTGCCGAACTCGTTGTAGACGGTCTGTCTGCTCACTCCGGCGCGGGCGGCGACGTCCGCCATCCGCAGGGCCGTGTAGCCGTGCTCGGTGAGCAGCTCGGTGGCCGCGTCGAGCAGTGCCTCCCGCAGAGAGGCCTTGGTCCGATCGGAGAAGCTCGTGATCTCGCCCACACTTCCAGCTTGACACAGATCACGTCCATGTCAAAGAAATTGACGAGTACCCAGCCGATGTAAATCAGTCGGTGGTGGCGGCTACCGTGGCCGGGTGGGCATCACCGTGGGGTTCGACCTCGACATGACACTGATCGATCCGCGGCCGGGCATGGTCGCGGTGATGAACGCGCTCGGCGTGGAGTCCGGCCTGCCGCTGGACGGCGAATACTTCGCGGACAACCTCGGCCCGCCCCTCGACGCCAGCCTGCGCGGCTTCGGCGCGCCGGAGGAGCGGATCCCGGAGCTGGTGGCGCGGTTCCGCGCGATGTACCCGGAGACGGTCGTGCCGGTGACGGTCGCGATGCCCGGCGCGGCCGAAGCACTGCACGCGGTCCGCGAGGCGGGTGGGCGCACGGTCGTCGTCACCGGCAAATACGGGCCCAACGCGAAACTCCACCTGGACGCGCTCGGGTTCGAGGTCGACGTCCTGGTCGGAGAGCTGTGGTCGACGGAGAAGGCCGCCGCGCTCACCGCGCACGGTGCCCGCGTCTACGTCGGGGATCACGTCGGCGACATTCGCGGCGCGCTGGCTGCGGGCGCGGTCCCGGTCGGAGTCACGACGGGCCCGTGCACCAAGGAAGAGCTGCTCGCGGAAGGAGCCGACGTGGTGTTCGACTCGCTGACCGAGTTCCCCGGCTGGTTCAGCTCTTTCGGCGAGCCTCGCGGATAAGGGCGATCAGGCCGAGTGCGAGCCCCAGCGGAGTGATGACGCCCGCCGCGGCGGACAGCCACACCGGCAGATTCTCCAGCCCGGCGGCGAACAGGACGAAAACCGCTGTGACGGCGATCATGCCGAGCGCGAACAGGCCGATGCCGACGCGCATGAGGATCGGTTTGCCGGGCTTTTCGGGAACGGCCACGGCGGCCTCCTTTACTGCGGTCTCCATGAAGGAGAGGGTATCCGCCGGTATCCGCTTCTCCACAGGGCATGTGGCGAGATACGCTTATGGGACGCGCGCCCTGGGTACGCCCCGGGCGCGTTCGTTGTGAGCAGGACAGCAAAGGACTGGTGAGGGAAGTGCCGACCGGCAAGGTCAAGTGGTACGACGCGGAGAAGGGTTTCGGTTTCGTCACCCAGGATGGGGGCGCCGACGTCTACATCCGCAAAGCCGCGCTGCCACAAGGCGTCGAAGGGCTCAAGGCAGGCCAGCGCCTCGAGTTCGGTGTCGCCGACGGCCGCCGCGGGCCGCAAGCGCTCTCCGTCCGGCTGCTGGACCCGCCGCCTTCGGTCGCCGAGGCGCGCCGCCGTCCCGCCGAGGAGCTGCACGGGCTCATCGAGGACATGATCAAGCTGCTCGAGCTCAAGGTGCAGCCGGACCTGCGGCGCAACCGCTACCCGGACCGCAAGAACACCAAGCAGATCGCCGAGATCATGCGCGCCGTCGCCCGGGACCTCGATCCCTGATCGGCCGCGCTCCCGTAGTGGTCCGTGAAGGCCTCCTTGAGGGACCCAGAGTCCCTCAAGGAGGCCTTCACGGACTTGCCACGCAGGTCAACCGCGCCGAGAGGCCGCGGGTGGTAGCAAAGGTCCCTTGCTCCCTCAGACGGCGGGCGGCTCGACCTGCAGCGACCAGATCGCCGTCGTGACCGCCTCGGCGTCCTCCGGACGTCCGGTCTGGCTGATCACCGAAGCCTGCGCGACCTCGACGACGAGGATCTGGTCGTCGGGCCGGGGTGTCTTCACGGTGTAGGCGAACCGGTCCAGCGACGTGATGATGTCCTGCTTGAGCTCCTGCGGCTCGCCCTTGCCGTTCACGTACTGCACCGTGACCTTCCACGGCGTTTCCGCGATCGCGCCCGGCACCGAGATCTGCACCGGCTTCCCCGGCCGGATCCGCAGCTTGCCCGCGGCGTCGGGCCTGGTGGTGCACTGGTTGCTCTTGATGTCGCACGAGGCCAGCGGGGAGACGTTCACCGTCTTGCCGTCGGCGAAGAAGGTCACCTCTTCGGGGCCGGGGGCCGCACAACCGGCCACCACGAAACCACCCGCCGCGAGCAGGGCCAAAATACGAAGTCGCCGCATACGGTGAAGATTACGAGCCCGGCCGCCACCGGGAGTCACCGGGCTGCGAGGGGATCGGCGATTCGCTGGTCGGCTCCGGACGCAGCGGCCGGTCGCCGCCGAGACCCGGGACCAGCGAAGTCCCGCGCCGGACCATGAACGTCTGCGTGAACCCGACGGCCAGCAGGATCGACAGCACCAGGAAGCCGATCCAGTACGTCGGCGGCAGCAGCAGACCGACGGCGCCACCGAAGCACCACGACATCTGCAGCACGGTCTCCGACCGTCCGAACGCCGACGCGCGCGACTCTTCCGGCAGGTCTTCCTGGATCACGGCGTCGAGGCTGATCTTCGCCAGCGCGCTCGCGGTCGCGCCGACGAGCGCGACGATCGCCGCCGTCGCCAGCCCGGCCGCCACGGTGGCGATGACCGCGATGCCGAGACAAGCCCCGACACACGCCAGGATCACCTGATCCGGTTTGCCGAAGTGCAGCCGCGAACCCAGCGCGTTGCCGAGGAAACCGCCGACACCCGCCGCGGCGCCGATGATGCCGAGCAGCAGCAACTGGTCGAACGGGCTCTGCCCGCTGCCTTCGGCCTGCGCCTTCACCGCGAACGCGGAGAACATCATCAGGAACCCGGTCAGCACGCGGACGGTGCCGTTGCCCCACAACGAGACGACGATCTGCCGCCCCATCGGCTGCCGCTGCTTCTTGACCCGTCGCTCGGGATGCGCGGACAGCGACGCCGGCACCTCGCCCTCGGTCTTCTCGACCCAGGACGGGATGCGCATCGACTGCACCGCGGCGGCGACGCAGATCAGCATGGTGAACCACAGCGCGCCCTGCGAGCCCCAGATCGCGTTGACGCCGCTCGCCAGCGCGCCGAACGCGCCGGCCGCGACCAGGCCGAACACGGTCAGCCGCGCGTTGGTCTTCGACAGCGTGATCTCGGGCGGCAGCACCCGTGGTGTCACCGCGGCCTTGAGCACGGTGAACGACTTCGAGAGCACCATCATGCCCAGCGCCGCCGGGTACAGGAGCCAGTCGTCGAAGTGCAGCGCCATCACGATCGCCATCAGCGCCTGGCCCGCCGAGGACACGCACATCGCGAGCCGCCTGCCGCGCTGGATCTTGTCCAGCGCCGGGCCGATCACCGGCGCGACCAGCGCGAACGGGGCGATCGTGATGAGCAGGTAGAGCGCGACCTTGCCCTTGCTCTCCCCGCTGGTGGCGGCGAAGAACAAGGTGTTGGCCAGCGCGATCGCCATCGCGGCGTCGCTGGCGTAGTTCAGCATCACCGCGTACGTCAGCGAAGTGAGGCCCGACTTGTCGGCGCCGTCGGCCTTCGTCGCGCGCTGGAAGGCGCCGACGGCCTGCCCGGTGAGCTGACGGCTGCGCATCGCCGCGACCCGGGTGACCGTGATCTTCTTCGGCATCCGCGGCAGGGCGCCCGCCCGAGGCGGAACCGCGGTCGTGGGGTGTTCCTGCGGCTGCTCTTCGGCGACCCGCGGCTCACCCGCGTAACCGCCGGTGTCGTAGTGCTCGTACTCGCCGCTGCCCGGCGGGTGCTCGTCGTAGAACCCGCCCGGACGACGCCGGACGGGTTCGGTCTGACGCTGCGAAGGATCCGGATACGGCCGCGCGCCACGGGGAGGCGTCCTCGGCGGCGGAGGCGGCGGCGGTGGCTGGTGGTGTCCCATCGGGATCGCGCTGGTGCGCGCTTCGTCGGCGGTCGGCCCGGCCGGATGCGGCTGGTACTGGGGCTGGTGCGGCGGACGGGCCGCGGGCGGCACCGGCTGCTGATCGACGCGGGTCGGCGGCGGCGCGGACCAGTCACGCGCCTGGGCGGCTCCCGGCTCCGGCGTCCACTTCCGCTTGCTCTTGCGGCCACGCTCCTTGCCCGGCCTGCCGGAAGGCGTGCCGTCGGGTCCAGAGTTCGAGCCGAAGATTCCCACGCTTCAATCCTGCCTTACGCGGGTCTCGCTTCGCGCGTTCACCACTGCTTTCTAGGCGGCCGGGACGAATTTCACGCGGAACATCCTTGGCCAGAGCTTGCCGGTGAGCACGAACTCGTCGGTCCCTGGCACCGCCGCGATGCCGTTGAGCACGTCGGCGGAGCTCCGTTCCTCGGGAGTGAGCAGCCCGGAAGCGTCGATTTCGCCGGTGACCCGCCCGGTCGCGGCGTCGATCCGCAGGATCCGGTCGGTCTGCCAGACGTTCGCGTACACGGAGCCGCCGACGCATTCCAGCTCGTTCAGCTGGTCACGCCCGACATCGACACCGCCCGTCGGCGCGAAGGACACGGGGTCGCGGAAGGTCAGCTTCGACGAGCCGTCGCTCATCACCAGCTGTCCGTCGCGGTGGCACAGGCCCCAGCCCTCGCCGGTGTACGTCACGCGCCTCAGCTCGGCCAGCGTCTTGGCGTCGCGTTCGATCGCCACGCCGTCCTGCCAGGTGATCTGCCAGGCCGTCGGCCCCAGCACGGTGATGCCCTCGCCGAACAGGCCGGGCAGTTCCTGCCGGACCGTCGGCGCCGCGCCCGCGGGCCCGGCCCGCATCGACGACTTCCCGACCAGACCGGTGCCCTCGTACAGCGTCTCCCCGGAGAACTCGAGGCCCTGGGTGAAGGCGCCCGGGTCGTGGGGCAGCCGCGACAGCACCTGCACCTTCAACTTCTCCGGCGGGGCCGCCTCGCTCACCGGCGCGGCGGCGCAGGCCCCGAGAACGGCGGCCAGCAGGAGCGACATGGTCATCAGCGTGCGCACGCGGACAGCCTGACACGGACCTTGATATCGCGTGCGGCAGAATGGGGGCATGACCCTGCTGTTGACCCTGGACGACGGCTCCATCCAGCGCAAACTCGCCGAGGCGGTCGATCTCGCCCGTGCGGCGGTGCTGGAGGACGCCGGTGCCGAACAGGTCGGCGCGCACGTCGGCGTGGACTCAGAGGACGCGGTTTCCGCGAGTCACCTGTTCGAGGCGACCGTGTCGGGTTATCGAGGCTGGCGCTGGTCGGTCACGGTCGCGCTGGCCGGCGAGGAAGAGCCGATCACGGTCAGCGAGGTCGTGCTGATCCCCGGCCCGGAAGCGCGCGTCGCCCCGGCGTGGGTGCCCTGGGACCGCCGCGTCCAGGCGGGTGACCTCGGCGTCGGCGACATCTTCCCGGTGGAGAAGGACGACCCGCGGCTCGTCCCGGCGTACCTGGAGTCCGACGACCCCGCGGTCGAGGCGGTCGCCAAGGAGACCGGGCTCGGCCGGGTCCACGTGCTGTCCCGGCACGGCAGGCTCGACGCCGCCGCCCGCTGGCACAGCGGCGAGTTCGGCCCGCGGTCGGACATGGCGCGCAGCGCGCCGGACGTCTGCGGGAGCTGTGGCTTCTTCGTGCCGCTCGCCGGGTCGCTCAGCGCGGCCTTCGGCGCCTGCACCAACGACATCTCCCCGGCGGACGGCCACGTGGTCGACGTCGAGTACGGCTGCGGCGCGCATTCCGAGATCGAGGTCGAGGTGACCTCGTCGGTGCCGGTGGCGGAACTGGTCTACGACGACTCGCTGATCGACTTCGAACCGGCTCCGGAGGCCCCTGCCGAGGCTCCGGAACCCGAGCCGGCCGAGACTGCGGAGGCTGCGGTCGTCGACGAGTCCGAGGCCCCGGTGGCCGAGGCGCCCGAGACCGCCGAGGTCCAGCCGGAGGTCGAGCCCGAGGCCGCCGTTGTGGACACCGCCGACGAAGCGCAGGTCGAAGCCGAAAGCGCCAGTGAGCACTGACCCGTTCGGCACCGAGCGGCTCCGCGCCGCCGTCCTGCGGGCGTGGGCCGATTCGCCGACACGGTTCACCGAGGACACGAACACCGAGAACGACCTGCGCGTCGGTGGTTACCGTGACCGGCTGTTCGTCGAGCTGGCACAGAACGCCGCGGACGCCGCCCTCGCCGCCGGTGCCCGCGGCAGGCTCCGGGTGTCCGTTGTGGACGGTGAGCTGAGGTTCGCCAACACCGGTGCGCCGCTGGACGCCCGCGGGGTCGAATCCCTTGCCTCCCTTCGTGCTTCCGGCAAGGGGGAGGAGACCGTCGGCCGGTTCGGGGTCGGATTCGCCGCCGTGCTCACGGTTTCCGCTGAGCCGAGGATCGTTTCGGTGAGCGGCGGGGTCGCGTTCTCCGCGGAACGCACGCGGGCCGAGGCCGATCGCACCGGCGACGTTCCCGTGCTGCGGCTGCCGTGGCCGGTCGCGGACGACGAGCCGCCCGCGCCCGAAGGTTTCACCACCGAGGTCCGGCTTCCGCTGCGTGACGGCGTCGAGGGTCAGGCTCTGCTGGCGGACCTGAAGAACGACATCGGCGATCTCCTGCTCACGTTGCCGTGGCTGGAAAGCATCGAGGTCGAAGGCGGTACCTGGCGCCGGTCCGAGCTCGGTGACGGCGTCGTCGAGCTCGCGTCGCCGGACGGT
The DNA here is from genome assembly GCF_044765885.1 of Amycolatopsis sp. NPDC102389. Taxonomy (NCBI): domain Bacteria; kingdom Bacillati; phylum Actinomycetota; class Actinomycetes; order Pseudonocardiales; family Pseudonocardiaceae; genus Amycolatopsis; species Amycolatopsis sp. NPDC102389. The sequence continues at coordinate 59,141 of NZ_JBIWKX010000025.1, read as the reverse complement.
TCCGAGCACTGGCAGGTCCATCGCGGCGACGTCGTCTGGGCCGTCCCGCTGGACGGTTCCGGTTCGCCGCGGCCGCTCGGCGACGACGTCCTGCACGCGCCGACCCCCACCGACGACGAGCTTTCCCTGCCCGCCAGGTTGATCGCGACGCTCCCGATCGAGCCGTCCCGGCGCCGCGCGCTGCCGGGGCCGGAGCTGACCGCGGCGCTGAAGAACGCCGGGCGGGAGTACGTCGACCTCGTCCGTTCCTTGCCCGGCAAGGAACGCCTGGCGCTCGTGCCCGGCGCCGGTTTCCCGCGTTCCACTGTGGACGGAACGCTGCGGGAGGCCATTCTCGAAAATCTGGCCGGCTCGCCCTGGCTTCCCGCGCAAGCGGGTGACGACTTGCCGGGGCGTCAGGCGCGCGTCCTGTCGGTGGACGTGCCGGGGCTGGTTCCGCTGCTGTCCGATCTCGTACCCGGCTTGCTTTCACTGTCCGGTGTGGATCTTCGCTCGGTCGGCGCGCAGGCGCTTTCGCCCGCCGAAGCCATCGAGCTGCTGACCGGGGCGCAGCGCGAACCCTCGTGGTGGCGCTCGCTCTACGACGTGCTGCTCCCGGCGCTCGAAGCGCACGACCTCACCAAGGACGACCTCGGCGCGTTGCCGGTGCCGATGTCCGACGGCCGCACCTTGCCCGGCGTCCGCGACGCGATGCTCGTCGGCGGCTCGGCGGAACTGCTCGAACTGCTGTCCGATGTGGACATCATCGGGTTGCGGCTCGTGCACCCGGCGGCGGCGCATCCGTTGCTGGAACGCTTGGGTGCCAAGCACGCCGAGGCGGGCGACCTGCTCGAAGCCGACGCGCTGAGCGCCGCCGTCGAGCGCAGCGTCGAAGACGTCCGGTCCGGTTTGGACGGTATGGCGCTCGCGGGCGCGGTGCTCCGCCTGATCGCCGAGGTCGGTGACGAAGCCCCCGAATGGGCGGGTGCGCTGGCCTTGCCGAGCGAGGATGGCTGGCGGCGCGCGGACGAACTCGTCCTGCCCACGTCGCCGCTGGGCGACATCTTCGATCCCGAGGTGTTCGAAGAAGACGGTGCTTTGTCCGTGCTGGACGAGGAATTCGCCGAGGACTGGCCGACGGCCACGCTCGTCGCGGTCGGGGTGCTGGATTCCTTCGCGATCATCACCGACGACGAACCGCTTGAGCCCGAACACGGGTTGCCCGAGGAACACGAGTGGTGGGACTCCCGGGAGCGCCCGCCGTCGCGGGTGCTCGCCGTGCGCGACCTCGACCTCGTCGGCGACGACGCCTGGCCGGAGGCATTGCGCCTGCTCGCGGGGCGGCCCGAAACCTGGCGTGCCCTCACCGAACCCGGCGGGCACACCGGCTGGTGGCTCGCGCGGTACGCGCTGCTGGACGGGCACGCGCCGCTCGACTGGCGGATGCCGGAAGCGGCGGCGCTGGCGGGGCTCTACGACGTCGTCCCGGATTCGGGACTGAGCAAGGAGATCCTGCTCGCCGCCGGTGTCCGGACGGAGCTGGGAGCGGACGCCGAAGACGTCGAGGATCTCCTGGAGCGGCTGGGCGATCCCGAGCGCAAGGTGAGCCCTGGGCTCGCTTCGCGGGCGCACGCCGCCCTCGCGGAGTACACAGTGGACGTTCCGGTGCCGGATCGGGTGCGCGCCGCGGACGGCTCGGCCGTCGACGCTCGCGACGCCGTCGTGCTGGACGTGCCGTGGTTCGCCGCCGTGCTGGCGCCGGAGCGGATGGTCGTCTCGGCGAGCGGCGCCGCCGCGCTGGCGGAACTGCTGGACCTGCCGATGGCGAGCGGCCTCGACGCCAAGGTCACCGAAGACGGTGAGTACGTGCCGTGGACGGAGCTTTCCGCGCTCCGGCTGGCCGCCGAACAGCTCGGCGTCGAATTGCCCGACGGCGGCGTTCTGCTGCACGAGGCACTGACGGTGACCTTCGAGGACGCGGAACACGAGGTCGCCTGGTGGTCCGACGGCACGCTGCACGCCTCGGACACCCCCGAAGGCCTCGGCCGGGCCTTCGCCTGGGCCACGGACCGATGGGCCGACCGCCACGTCCTGACGGCCCTGCTCGAAGACCCCTCGCCCTCCGCGCTCCTCAACTGACGCGTTTAGTCCTCTGGATGCGGTCCTTGCACGCGCAAGTACCGCATCCAGAGGACGAAACGCGGGTGGGCCAGAGGCGCTGAACGCGGAGACTCAGAGGCGCTGGGCGCTCTTCGAGCCCCGGCGGGCGGCGGCGCGCTGCCAGGCGATGATCGCGAGACCGATGAAGCCGAGCACGAGGCCGGAGAACGCCGTCTGCACCCAGATGCCGTCGGTCACAAAGAACAGGACCACGGTCGCGACCGCCCAGAGCGAGGTACCTACGATCACGACCGGCGTCAGGTCGGTCAGCCGCTTCGGCAGCTCCGGCGTTGGCCGCAATGAACCGTTTACTTCCCCGGAATTGATCGATTCGCCCACGTGGGGAAGGGTACCCGGCAACGGCTGAAGGGTGATACGCGATGGCGGAGCAGCGCACCCGGTCCACACTGGACCGGTTCTTCAAGATCAGCGAGCGCGGCTCGACACCGGGGCGTGAGATCCGCGGCGGGATCGTCACCTTCTTCACGATGGCCTACATCGTGGTCCTGAACCCGCTGATCCTCGGCAGCTTCTCCGCCGAAGACGCGGGCGCGCACAAGGACGTCCTGGGCAACATCCTCCCCGTGCCGCAGGTCGCCGCGGTGACCGCGCTGGTCGCCGGGGTGCTGACCATCATCATGGGCCTGGTCGCGAACTATCCGTTCGCCATCGCCACCGGCCTCGGCATCAACAGCCTGATCGCGGTCACGTTCGCCTCCCAGATGACCTGGCCCGAGGCGATGGGCCTGGTGGTGATCGAGGGCCTGGTCATCGTCCTGCTCGTCTTCGCCGGTATCCGGACGGCGGTGTTCAACGCCGTGCCACCGCCGCTGAAATCCGCGATCGCGGTCGGCATCGGCCTGTTCATCTGCCTGATCGGCCTGGTCGACGCCGGCTTCGTCCGCCGCGTCCCGGACGACGCGAAGACGACCGTGCCGGTCGGGCTGGGCATCAACGGGTCGATCGCGTCGTGGCCGACGCTGGTGTTCGTCGTCGGCCTGCTGGTCACCGGCATCCTGGTGGCGAAGCGGGTCAAGGGCGCGATCCTGATCGGTGTCCTCGCGTCGACCGTGCTGGCGATCGTCGTCGAGGCGATCACCAAGGTCGGCCCGTCGAAGGGCGTCAACCCGCTGGGCTGGAACCTCGGCTACCCGGCGCTGCCGGATCAGGTCCTCGGCCTGCCGGATCTCTCGCTGGTCGGTGACATCTCCTTCGGCGCTTGGACGCGGCTGCCGATCATCACCGTCGTGCTGCTGGTGTTCACCCTGGTGCTGGCGGACTTCTTCGACACCATGGGCTCGATGACCGGCCTGGCGAAGGAGGGCGGCCTGCTCCCGCCGGACGGCAAGCTCCCGAACGTCGGCAAGGCGCTGTTCGTCGACGGTCTCGCCGGCGCGGCGGGCGGGCTCGCGTCTTCGAGCTCGAACACCGTGTACGTCGAGTCCGCGTCCGGTATCGCCGAGGGCGCCCGGACCGGGCTCGCGAACGTCGTCACCGGCGTGCTCTTCATCGCGGCCATGTTCCTGACCCCGCTGTATCAGGTCGTCCCGGTCGAGGCCGCCGCTCCGGCGCTGGTCGTCGTCGGCGCGCTGATGATGAGCCAGGTCAAGGAGATCGACTTCTCCGACTTCACCGTCGCGCTGCCCGCGTTCCTGACCATCGTGGTCATGCCGTTCACCTACTCGATCGCGAACGGCATCGGCGCCGGCTTCGTCAGCTACGTCGTCATCCGCGCGGTCACCGGCAAGGCCAAGGGCGTGCACCCGCTCATGTGGGGGATCGCCGTGATGTTCGTGGCCTACTTCGCGGTCGGGCCGATCCAGGCCGCGTTCAACTGACCAGCGGTTATGTCACCCGTGGGCGATCTCACGGGCCGTTGATCCGATCGTGAGGTATGCTAACTATATGTCCGGAGACACGCACGAGCGCTCACTGGCGAGCCGCTTGCGTCTCGCGGTGGTGCGGCTCAATCGACGGCTACGGGCCCAGCGAGCCGGTGACGGCATCTCGCTGACCCAGGTGTCCGCGTTGTCGACGTTGCACAAATGCGGTGCGCTGACCCCTGGCCAGCTCGCCGCGAAGGAAGGCGTCCAGCCGCCCTCGATGACGAGGGTGATCGCCGCGCTCGAGGAGATGGGTTACGTCGAGCGCAGGCCGCATCCGACGGACGGCCGCCAGGCCATCGTCGAACTGTCCGGCCGCGGCCGGGCCTACGTGATCGAGCAGATCACCGCGCGGGAGATCTGGCTGGACAAGCAATTGGCGGAGTTGAGCGCCGAAGAACGTGAAGTGCTCTCTCGCGCCTCCGAGATCATCGACAGGATGGCGGGGAACTAACAGCGGTGACGACCACGGGTAGCGAAACACAGTGTTCTTCCAAGACCGCCGCTATCCGGGAACCCGCTCCGCCGCCACCGCCCGCGCGGGAGAAGCCGCGCGGGAGCATGTTCTCCTCGTTGAAGGTCCGCAACTACCGGCTCTTCTTCACCGGCCAGGTCATCTCGAACATCGGCACCTGGATGCAGCGCATCGCGCAGGACTGGCTGGTGTTCACCCTCAGCGGCAACGACCCGATCGCGCTCGGCATCGCGGTCGCGCTGCAGTTCACGCCGACGCTGTTCCTCTCGCTGTGGGCGGGTGTGCTGGCCGACCGCGTCGACAAACGACGGCTGCTGATCGGTATCCAGATCGCCGTGCTGGCGCAGGCGGTGATCCTCGGGGCCCTGGATCTGAGTGGGATCGCGGCGCTCTGGCACGTGTACCTCCTCTGCTTCACGCTGGGTGTGACGGCGTCGCTGGAAGTGCCCGCGCGGCAGTCGTTCGTCGCCGAGATGGTCGGCAGGGACAAGGTCACCAACGCCGTCGCGCTCAACTCTTCGATCTTCAACATGGCCCGGATCGTCGGCCCGGCCATCGCGGGTTTCGCGATCACCTGGGTCGGTACCGGCTGGCTGTTCATGGCGAACGCGGTGAGCACGGGTGCCGTCATCACCGCGCTGGTGCTGATGAACCCGGACAAGCTCTTCCGCGGTCCGGCCATCCCGCGCGAGAAGGGGCAGCTCGTCGAGGGGCTGCGGTACGTCCGGCGGCGCAGCGACCTGATGACCGTGATGGTGCTGGTGTTCTTCGTGAGCACGTTCGGCATCACGTACTTCACGTCGCTGCCGATCGTGGCCGCGAACGTCTTCCACACCAACGCCGACGGCTACGGCCTGCTGTCGACGCTGGTCGCCGTCGGCACCTTCACCGGCGCGCTGATGTCGGCCCGCCGCAACACCCGCGGTGGTCCGCGCGTGCGGCTGCTGCTGATCTCGGCGTTCCTGCTCGGCGCGTTCGAGATGATCACCGCGTTCATGCCGACGTACCTGACCTTCGGCCTCGCGCTGATCCCGCTCGGCTTCGCCACGATCACCTTCCTGAACACGGCGAACGCGCTCGTGCAGACCGCCGTCAGCCCGGAGATGCGCGGCCGGGTGATGGGCCTGTACGTGCTGGTGCTGATCGGCGGCAACCCCATCGGCGGCCCGATGACCGGCTGGATGGCCGACGCCTTCGGCGGCCGCTCGCCGTTCTACATCGGCGGCGCGATCTCGGCGCTCGCCGCGGTAGTCTGCGCTGTCGTGCTGATCCGGCGTGGCGGCGTGAGCCTGCCGGTGCGGCGGTTCGGGAACGGGCTGCGCGTGTTGAAGCGGGAGCGGGTGTGAACAGACTCGGCGTCGAACCGTCGGTGACCCGGTGGAACGACGGCGAGGCCCGGTTCCTCGACTGGACGATCGACGGCGTCGCGTTGCGTTCGATGGTTCCCGTGCAGCAGATGACGCCGCTGTTCCTGGACGACGACAGATGGCGCGAGTCGGCGGTCGAGACGCTTTCGCGGTTGCTCGGCCACCTGCCCGGCCATTTCGACGACGGCCGGGTCGCGCTGCTCTTCTGCCCGTTGTGCGGCGATCTCGGCTGCGGCGGATACAGCGTCGAGGTCGTCCGCGGTGACGACGTGGTCGAGTGGCGGGCCTTCGGCTGGCAGTACGACTACGAGCCGTTCGACCCCGATCAGGAGTTCTCGTTCACCGGCGCCCGTTTCGAACGGAAAGCGTACGAGACCCTGCTCGGCGATCTCCTGTCGAACTACCGGGCCTAACGGCCGAGCAGCGGCGGCACCATCTTCTCGGCGAGCGCAGGGAGATCGCCGGTGCCCTTGAACTTCAGCGTCTCTCCGGCCGGATCGCCGGTGAGCTGCACGACGACGCCTCGTTCGTCGACCTGGGCCGGCAGCCCGGCGATGGTCGTGGTCGGGACGACGGCCGAGGACAGCGCGCTGTAGTCCGCGGTCACGCCGTTCAGCTCGCACGCGGCGAAGAAGTTCGGCTTCGCGTTGTCGGCGGGCACGCCGAGCGCGCGGCCGAGTTCTCCGCACAGCAGCCACGAGATCACCGGGAGCGGCCGGTCCTTGATCGGGCCCGGTTCGGTCTTCTCCAGCGGGATCTCGCCGTCCTGGCCGATTTTCGGCAACTTCGGCCCGGGCGGCATCGCGGCCGCGATCAGCGCCTCGGCGAGCGCCCTCGCCTTCTTTTCGGTTTCGGGAGGCCTGACGGTCCTGCCGCGGAGGGAGACGTGCAGCACCGGCGAGGCGCCGTTGTGCGGCGCGACCTCGACGAGTTCGACGCTCAGGCTGGTGCCGTCCTCGTTCGTGGCGATGACCGCGAGCTTGCCGGCGACCGTGGTCTTCGTGGGCAGGCCCCGGCTCGTGTCCTCGGGCAGCGCTGAAGCCATCTGCACGCTGACGTCGAGTTTGGTGGTGACCGCGTGGCAGGCGGTTCCCGCTTCCCGGAGCGTGGGGCCGTCGAGGATCTCCTCCCAGCGCTGCTCCGGGATCGCCTGGCACAGCACCTGCGCGGCGGTCTCGTCCGTCAGCGCGGCCACCATCTCGCCCGTCGGCATCAGGACCGGGCGAAGCGCCAGCCCGGGCTTGGACGGCCAGACCGCGGGCAGTTCGGCCTCGGGCTCTTCGCTGCTTTCGTTCAGCACGGTGACGGCGACGACGATCCCCACACCGAACAGCAGGAGGACACTGACCAGCGCACAGCCCGCCCAGATCCACATCGGACGGTCGGTCTTGCGCGCGATGGCGCGGTAGTCGTTCGGGGTGGTCACGGGGAGAAGCTAGCCCGTCGGAGGCCCGCTGTCCGGCGAAACGCCAACCCGATGGAGGGTGGATGCGGAGGTGGGTCTTCGAGGAACGGCGGGCTGGGTGATGCGACACCCAGACACGCGAGTTACGTCCCCAAGCACGCGAGTCACGACTTCGCGACCGGCCGCCGAGGTCACAGCCGCCCCCTGTCACCAGGGAGCTCATTGCCACACCGGGGCGATCGACACCGACTGGCGTCCCTTGTGGACAGTCGAGACCGCCGCTCACCTCCACCTGGCCGAGGGAGGCGGCTCCAGCGCCTCCCGCAGATCGCCACCGACGGCGTCCGCGATGTTTTCGACCGACCAGGCGTCCCGTTCGAGGACCGGGTCCTTGATCGCGGTTTGCCGCAGCACGCACAGGATGTCGCCGCGGAACCGGAGGATCTGTCCGGTGATCCCCGCCGAGAGGTCGCTGAGCAGGTACGTCACCAGCGGGGCCACCCGTTCCGGGGTGTGCTCCGGGGTCTGGACGACGCTCGGGTCGTTCCGGGCCATCCGCGTCCAGGCCACCGGCGCGACGGCGTTGACCCGGATGCCGTATTCGGCCAGGTCGGCCGCCCACGAGGCGGTCATCGAGGCGACGGCGCCTTTCGAGGCCGAGTAGGCGGCCGCGCGCCGCTGGCCGATCATCGAGCCGGAGCCGACGTTCACGATCACGCCGCCGCGCTGGTCGCGCAGCACTTTCGCCGCCGCTGTCCCGCAGAACAGCGGGCCGAGCACGTTGACCTCGACCACTTCGCGCATCCGCGCCGGGTCGTCCGCCCACGGGTCGGCCCGGTAGTTGACGCCGGCGTTGTTGACCAGGCCGTCGAGCCTTCCGAACTCGGCGACGCACCGGTCGATCAGACCGGCGGCCAGCTCTGCGTCGGCGACCGAGCCGTCATGGGATACGGCACACCCGCCCAGTGCGCGGATCTCCTTCGCGACCTCGGCCGCGAGTCCCGCTTCGACGTCGTTCACCACGACCGCCGCGCCGTGCGAGGCCGCGTGGTGCGCGAAAGCCCTGCCCAGGCCCTGTCCGGAGCCGGTGATCACCACGGCCTTGCCGCTGAGAAGTGTCATGGGACAAGTCACTCATAAGGGTGAGATCGGGGTCTCTCGGCTGTACCCCTTGCCGGGGAAGATGAGGTTAGGCTAACCTCATGCATGTCCGCTTCGTGGTGGGAGCGGCAGTCAGTTCGGGAACGGACGAAGCCCCGCAACCGGGTCACCCCCGGAGGCGGGGCTTCGTTCATTCCGGAGGGTTCATGGTCGAGGACCACGCCGATCCGGTCAAGGCACCCGGTCGAGTTCGATCCCGAACTCCTTCCGATAGGCGTCCAGGATCTCCTGGTCACTCGAAAGCCTGGTCTCCTCGCGGACACCGTGGGTCGTGACGATCAGCTTGTCACCCGCCAGGGTGACCCGGCCGTGGGCGCGCGGCAATGAGCAGGTCGGCCCCCGCGTGAAATGCGAGTCCGGTGAGGTCGCCTGCCAGAACGCCGTCGGGACGAACTCGTCCAGCGCCCGCGGCCGCCGCTCGATCCGGTACTGGGGCTTGCCGTCCTGGAGGACGTCGATGTCGCCGTACGGCGCGTCGAGCACCAGGAACTCGCCGTCCGGATCGGCCTGCGCCTCGGTGGCGGACAGCCGCAGCGGGAACCGGCTTAGCCTGCCGAAGCCGACGTCGGCCAGCCACGGCTCCTCCAGTTCGACGCGGACGACGGCGTGGTCGAACGGCGGCCCGAGGGTGCCGTCCTGCCGGAAGACCTTCGCCGCCTGCAGGGTGACGTCGAAGCCCAGTTCCCCCAGCAAGGCGGCGAAGAGACCGTTCAGCTCGTAACAGAAGCCGCCACGGCGCCGCCGCACGATCTTGTCGAACAGTGCCTCGGTGGTCAGGACGATCGGTTCGCCGAGGTGGATGCTCAGATTCTCGAACGGCACCATCGCGAGATGGCGCTCCTGGAGCGTCCGCAACGCGGTGACGTCCGCGGCGGCGGGGCGGTCGAGCCCGAGTCGATCGAGGTATGCGACGACGTCCATCCGTCCAGCCTGACACCTCGACTTCGCTGGAGGTCAAGAACGAAGAACGGGGCCCTCCCGGAAGGGAGAGCCCCGTTTCGTGGCGAGAAGTCAGCCGAGCAGCAGGCCGTTGCCACCGGCGACGGCATTGTCGAACCGCTTGGAGATCTCGGCCCAGTTGAAGATGTTCCAGAGCGCCTTGACGTAGTCCGGCTTCACGTTCTTGTAGTCCAGGTAGAACGCGTGCTCCCAGACGTCGACCAGCAGGATCGGCGTGGTCGGGAGGACCAGGTTGTTGTGGTGGTCGCGCAGCTGCTGGGTGATCAGCGTCTTGCCGATCGGGTCCCAGGAGAGCGCGGCCCAGCCGTTGCCCTGGATCGTGGTGGCGACCGCGGTGAACTGCGCCTTGAACTTGTCGAAGGAGCCGAACGCCTCGTCGATCGCGGAGGCCAGCTCGCCGGTGGGCTTGTCGCCGCCTTCCGGGGAGAGGATCTTCCACCACACGACGTGGTTGGCGTGCCCGGCGAGGTGGAACGCCAGCGTGGTCTGCAGGCCGACGATGTCGCCGAAGTTGCCGGCCTCGCGGGCCTCGGCGATCTTGTCGAGCGTGTCGTTCGCGCCCTTGACGTAGGTCGCGTGGTGCTTGCTGTGGTGCAGCTCGTTGATCTCGCCAGAGATGTGCGGCGCCAGAGCGCTGTAGTCATAGTCGAGATCGGGGAGCACGTAGCGGGCCATCGGCCCTCCTTCTGTCTTCGACACAAGTTTCCAAGGACGAACTTAGTCGTCTTCACCCGTTTGCGGCGACCGGGGGCGCCGCGTTTCTCCCCAGGTGGAACGACCCGTTCGTAGCGGCTGTACCCGGTAGGGCCACCGCCTGAAACCCACCCTGCTAGCTCCAGTTAGCTGGAGGTCAAGGCGATGTGACGGCGGTCATCAAGCCAGATAGGGCAACCCGACCAGGTGATAGGAGGCGAGCACCCCGAGGAACGCCACCAGGGCTACGGAAACCACCGTGTAGGTGATCCTGGCGGGGGTGTTCCACCAGCCGCGGACCCAGGCGAGCACCGCGCACACGACGGCGACGCCGGTCAGGAGCAGGACCGCGTTCGGCAGGAGCAAGGTGACGCTCAGCAACGCCGAATGCCCGGACGTCAGTGCCACGGCGGCGGCGCTCAGATCGCTCATGAGCAGGGCGAATCCGCCGGTGAACAGCAGGACGGCCAGTGCCGCGGACCAGGCGGCGGCGGTCGCGAACCGGGCGCCCGAGGGGTTCCGCTCCCGGCCGCGCCGGACGATCGCGCGGATCGGCCACCACACCAGCGCACCCAGCAGGAGCAGTAGTGCGATACCCAGGATCAGCAGGTGCGTGGACGCCGATTCGAGCCACGACATGCGTTCGTAGGAGGAGTTCGGGTCGTCGCCCGCGAAGAGCAGCATCTCGTCACCCGACTCGCGGAACGCGATCCGCTCGCCCGCCGCGTCGGTGAACAGCCCCGGCTCCGTCTGCGTCCACCGACGGGTCCCCTCGCCGAGGCCGGACGTCGTCAGCGCGCCGTCGCCGTCCGCGGTCACCGTGACGCCGCCCGCGAGCGCACGGACCTTCGTGAAGCTGTCGTAGTCCAGCCGGGTGTTGTTGTAACTGCCTTCAAACCGCGAGACGTCCCCCGGCAGTGTGGCGGGCGCGGGAACGGGCGTGGCGGGCTGTAGCCGGTCAAGGAACGCTTTCAGCACCTCGGCGGTCACCGCGGCGGCGTCGCCGGAGAACGCGCCGCCGTTGAACGCCAGGTACACGCCGGTGTTCTTCTCGGGGATCACTTCCAGCACGCTGAAGAAACCCGGTGAATCGCCGGTCTTCTCCACCAGGCGCAAGCCGTTCAGGTACCGCTCGGAGAAGCCGAAACCCATCGCGGGCAGTCGTGGGTCGTTGCGGAAGCGCGCACCGTGCAGCTGGTCGAGCAAGGGGCGGCTGAACACGCCGGGGACGAGGTTCGCGGACAGGTAGCGGCCCATGTCGGCCGGAGTGGCGACGTTCCCGTCACCGGCGGGCGGCTCAGGGCCGAAGTTCGCGGGCGGGACTACCTGCGCGGAACCGTCCCACCGGTAGCCGGTCGCCAGCGGGACATCGGGAGTCGGCTGCGCGACGCTGCTGTCCTTCATTCCCAACGGTTCGAAGATGTGCTGCTGCACGTAGTCCGCATAGGACTGTCCCGACGCGAGTTCCACGAGATGCCCGGCCAGCGCGTAGCCGTAGTTCGAGTACAGGGCGATTTCGCCGGGCGGCCGGACGCGGGTGGGCATCTCGTTCGCGAGGTGCTCGGCGAGCGTCGGCAGCTTTTCTTCCCGGGGCGTGAACATCCGGTACACGTGGTCTTCGAAACCCGCGGTGTGGGTCAGCAGGGAGAACAGCGTGACCGGACGGCCGGGGAAGGTTTCGGGGATCTTGAACGATTTCAGGTAAGTGTTGACGTCGGCGTCCAGCGCCAGCTTGCCCTGTTCGACGAGCTGCATCGCGGCGGTCGCGGCGATCGACTTGCCGACGGAGTTGATCAGGAACCCGGTGCGTTCGGGATCCACTTCCGCTTGGGTGTCCACAGAGGACACTCCGTAACCCGCGGAGAACACCGTCTTGCCGCCTTCGACGACCACCACGGCGGCGCCGGGGATGTGATGCTCGGCAAGGCTTCGCGGGAGGATTTCGTCGAAGACGCCGGCGGCGGGGCCGGGTGTCGCCGCTTGGGCGGCGGGGGCACTCAGGACCGTCGCGACGGTCAGCAGGGCGGCGGTGGCCGCGATCCGGAACATACCTCGAAAGTTAGGGATTTCCCCGGGGAGAAGGGATCCGGCGGGCCGCCGACCGCGAGGTGGGGACTGCCCTACCCCGCGGTCGGTTCGCCTGGGTCAAGCGGCCCGGTAAGCGTCCAGCTCGGCCGCCAGCTCGTCGAACACCGCGATGTTGCACTCGAAGGCCACGATCGCTTCCTCGATCAGCCGCGCCCGCTCGTCCTCGGTCCACGGCGCCGAGTTCAGCTGCTCGCGGTAGTTGTCCCGGAACTTGGGCGCGCTGCCCAGCTGATCGAAGTGGTAGAACAGCGAACCCTCTTCGCGCACGTCGTACTTGCGCTCCAGCAGCCGCCGGATGACCTGACCGCCGGCGATGTCGCCGAGGTAGCGCGTGTAGTGGTGGGCGACGAACCCACCGGACCAGTCCGAAGCCTCGGCCACGCGCCGCGCGTAGCGCTCCGTCGAGGGCAGCGGGCGGACGGTCTCGCGCCAGTCCGGGCCGACGAGGTGTTCGAGATCGCGTTCGAGGCTCGGCAGCCGCCGCAGCTCCTCGAAGACGAACTTGCCCGCCACCGGATCGTTCGCCAGCTTGTCGGCGGCCTGCTCGATGGCCTGGTAGATGAAGTAGTACTGGATCGCCAGCCGGGTGTACCCCTCGAGCGAGAGTTCGCCGCCGAGCAGCGCGTTCATGTACTCCGAGTGGTTGGCCCGCTCGTGGGCGGGCAAGGTGGAGGCGCGCAGGGTCGCGGAGAACGGCCCGGATTCGACGTCGGTGGTCACCGGCATGGACAGAGCCTCCAAGCATCGATCTGACATGCTGTCAGAAAGAGCGTAAGGCACAATCGCGGGTTAGGCTACCCTAATTCACGGGTTTTCCCTCATCCCGACCGCTCTGAGCACGAATCGGACGGCTCCCTCGATCGCGTCGTCCAGCCGTTCGGGTGGTACGTCGACGACCTGACGGCTGCCCAGCGCGGCGGTGATCATCGGGATCAGCACGTCGGGGTCTTCCTCCGGCGCCCCCTCGGCGAGGATCTCGCGCAGCTGATCGGTGATCGGGTCGGCGTGCGCGCTGATCCGCCGGTACGCGGCCGGCGCCAGCGCCGACGCGAGCGCCGTCCCGGGCGGCAGGTGGTACTCGGCCAGCACGCGCAACTGCAACCGGACGAACGTCGAAAGCTTCTCGACCGGGGTGTCCGCGGTCGCGACGGCCGCCGTCAGCCGTTCGACGTACCGCGTCGCCTCGTCCTCGACGAAGGCCACCAGCAGGCTTTCCTTGTCGGGAAAGTGGTTGTACATCGCCGTGCGGCCGAGGCCGGCCTCGGCGGCGACACCCGCGAGCGTGATCGCGTCGAACCCGCGCTCGTACAGCTGCCCGCGCAGGACGTCGAACACCCTGCTGCGGACCTCGCGCCGGTGCTCCTCAAGCGACCGGCCGATGATCTTGGGCAAGAGCCACCTCCCTGGGAGGAAACTCTATGCCTCCAGCGACCAGGTGTGCACCGGCGTCTCCGTGGCCGACAGCTCCAGATACCGGCCCAGCATCCGGTTCAGCGCGGTCTCCCGCTCGGCGCCGCGTTCCTCCGCGCGCAGGACGTACTCCCGCTGCCACGCCGCGCCGGTGCGCCTGGTGAGGCACCGCTGCTCGATGATGCCCAGATAGCGCTCTCTCGCTTCGTCCGAAACATCCGACCGGCGTAGTCCCTCGTGCGCCAGCGGGAGCAGGACCCGCAGCACCAGCTCGTCCGGCGGGATCCAGCCGATCCCCGGCCAGTACAGCTGCGCGTCGAAACCCCGGCGCGCCCCCGCGTACATGTTCTCCTCGGCCGCCTGGAACGACATCTGTGTCCACACTGGACGGTCGGCCTCGGCGAGGGCCCGCTGCGCGCCGTAGAAGAAGGCGGCGTTCGCGACCATGTCGACGACGGTCGGTCCGGCGGGCAGCACGCGGTTCTCCACCCGCAGATGCGGCAGGCCGTCGACGACGTCGTAGACCGGGCGGTTCCAGCGCCAGACGGTGCCGTTGTGCATCCGCAGCTCGGTGAGTTTCGGCGCCTGACCGGAGTCGAGCGCCTCGATCGGATCCTCGCGATCGGTCTCGGGCAGCAGACCGGGGAAGTACCGGACGTTCTCCTCGAACAGGTCGAAGATCGACGTGATCCACCGCTCGCCGAACCACACCCTCGGCCGCACGCCCTGGTTCTTCAGTTCCTCCGGCCGGGTGTCCGTGGCCTGCAGGAACAGTGGGATCCGGGTCTCATGCCAGAGCGTTTTGCCGAGCAGGAACGGCGAATTCGCCCCGACTGCGATCTGGACGCCCGCCAGCGCCTGCGCCGCGTTCCAATGCGCCGCGAACTCCTCGGGGGCGACCTGCAGATGCAGCTGGACGGAGGTGCACGCGGCCTCGGGGAGGATGGATTCGGAGTAGCTGCGCAGCCGCTCGGGCTGTCTGCCCGGCAGCGGCGCGCCCTCCATCGACAGCACGGTGCGCTCGCCACGAGCGGCGAAGATCCGGTCGTTGAGCAGCGAATACCGGGCGTTGTTGGTCAGCCACTTCTGATCGAAATGCTCGTGCCGCAGCGTCGGGAGGATGCCGATCATCGCCAATGAGGCACCGGATTCCTCGGCCGTGCGCGAAGCGGCGCTCAGATAGGCGTTGAGGTCGTCCTCCAGTTGCAGCGCGGATTCGCCGGCCAGCGGCCGCGGCGGCACGTTGAGCTCCAGGTTGTGCTGGCCGAGCTCGGTGGTGAACGACGGGTCGTTCAGTGCCTCGAGCACCGTCGTGTTCGTCATCGACGGGCGCATCTCCGCGTCGACGAGATTGAGTTCGACCTCGAGCCCGATGTTCTTGCGCGGGAAGGAAAAGCTGCCATCGGTGAGCATTCGGGCCAAGGTGTCGAGGCAGCGCTGGACCTTTCGGCGGTAACGTCCGCGATCCTGGGGTTCACAGGGGTCCGCCGAAAGATTCTTACCCATGTTCGTCGAGCTCCTCATTGGCCACGCTCCGCGGGATCCAGGCGGGACTGCCAGGCGGCCCAACGGTTTCACGCATCGCTGTCGCCCGGCTAGCGGCCAAACTGGTGCTCTCTGTCACTAGGGGTTAACTGACAGCAAAATACCTCCGTTCGTACCAGCTACCCGTCGACGTTCGGACGCAAACGCCGCGCAGCGGGCGGATGACACACTCTCCTGGTGGCTGAACTGATCACCATCGACGACCGCGACGACCCGCGGCTCGACGATTTCCGCGACTTGTCCACAGCCGATCGGCGTCCCGATAGGCCGGGTGGGCGTGGCTTCGTGATCGCCGAAGGCACCGTCGTGGTCGAGCGATTGCTCAAATCCCGCTATCCGGTCCGCTCCCTCCTCGGCGTGGAACGGCGATTCCACGAATTGGGCGAGGAACTGGACGCGGTCGACGTTCCCGGTTATGTGACCTCTGCCGAGACGATGGCCGACGTGGTCGGATTCCACCTGAATCGCGGGATCCTGGCCGTCGCCGACCGGCCCGTCCCACCGCCGGCGGTCGAAGACGTCATCGACGGCGCACGGGTGCTCGCGGTGCTCGAAGGCGTCGGTGACCACGAGAACCTCGGTTCGCTGTTCCGCAACGCGGCCGCGCTCGGCGTCGACGGGATCCTGCTCGGCGCCGGATGTTCGGACCCGCTGTACCGGCGCAGTGTCCGGGTCTCGATGGGGCACGTCTTGCGCGTTCCGTTCGCCACCTTCGGGTCGTGGCCGGGCGACCTGGAATTGCTGCGGGACCGCGGTTTCCGCATCGCGGCCCTCACTCCACGTGCGGATTCCGTTTCGCTGCGCCAGTTACGGGATCAGACACCGGAGAAGGTCGCGTTGATGCTGGGCGCGGAGGGCCCCGGCCTGACCGACGAGGCCATCGCCGCCGCCGACGTCGCGGTGCGGATCCCGATGCCGGAAGGCGTCGATTCGCTGAATGTCGCCACGGCGGGCGCGATCGCGTTCTACGAGACGCGTCCACCGCTATCGTGAGCACCCGAGCGATCACGAGGAGAACCCATGGAATTGCGGATCCGTGAGGGACGCGCGGTGCTGGCCGGGCCGGACGGCGAAAGCGCGCGCGAGGTGGACCCGCATTCACTCGCGATCGGTTCGGATCTCGCGCAGGCGTTGCACGAATGGGCGCGCGTCGCGTCCGCCGTCGGCTCCTCCAGCACCGAAGCCGCTTCGGTGGTCTCCCAGCGAGGCCGCCAGCTCGCGCAGCGGGTCGCCGCCACGATGGGCACGTCGGTGCGGTTCGTCGACCCCGTCTCCGGCGACGGCGTCATCGTCGCCCCGCCCGCCCCCGCTCCCCGCAGCGAACTCGCGCGGCGGCTTTTCGGTACCCCGGACCCGGCCGGGGAGCCGACACCGTGGCTGACCGGCCTGACCGTTTCGGCGTTCGTCGCGGCCGTGGTGGTCGTGGCGATGCTGGCCTTGGCGAACACTCTCGCGCGCGAGACCAACGGCTGGCTCGCGCTGCTCGCGTCCGCCGTCGTGACCGCCGGGATCTCGCCGTCGCTGTGGCTCGCGCGGCGGGTGCCGATCGTGCGGTGGGCGTCGTTCGGCGCGGCCGCGGGGATAGTGATCGCGTGGATCGGCGTGCTGATCGTCGTCTTCTAGCGTTTGTGGAACTTGAGACTTGGCCCGCCCGCCTGTGTCGCCGAATGCCCGTAAAGCTCATAACCGTGGTACGCGGCGATCTGCACGACCAGGTCCGCGGAGATCCGATAGGAGCGCATCGCGAATTCCACCCGGGGGCTGCCGTCGAATTCCCGGGCCAGCCAGCCGACGCGGGTGGTGCGCGGGAACAGGCCGGTGATGAACGCCGCCGGGATCACGCCGCCGAGGGCCGCCATGAACAGCAGGTTGACCATCGGATCCTCGTAATCCGTCGGCATCCCGACGATCACCGCCGCCGCGCCGAGGAGGACGAGGACGGTGACGGGGGCGATGTAGTTCAGCCAGGCGTAGCGGAACCGGGGCCCGGCGGGGGCGGGCAAGGGCAGCCGTGGTGGTGACGGATCCCGGCTGAGCAGGAGCACCCGGTCGTTCGGTTCGGAGAAATCGGCCGCGACTCGCAGGCCTTCCGTCTCGGCGATCGCCGAGACACGCCGGGCGGAAAGTTGCGCGTGCTTGAGGCTGATCCAGACCCGGTCCGAGCCGCTGAGGTGGTTGAGCAGCCAGCGTTCCCGGTCCTTGTCCGGTTTGTCGGGCAAGTCGAAGCCGGGGACCGGCGGGGCGTAGTGCGGAGCGAACTGGAAGCTCATATAGCCCTGGAACATCGGCGCGATCTCCAGGTAGCCGCGGCTGCGGGCGATCCCGCGGAGCGCGTCGGGATCGATCCACCATTCCATCGGTGAGACATGCGCGTACGGCGCTCCGGTGAACACCTGGAAACGCAATCGGACCGTGCGGGTGTACCAATCCTGCATGAAATCCCCCCGACCGGAGGATACTGAAATCCATGACCGGTGATCCGCTCGATTCACTCAGACGGCTGTGTATCGCGCTGCCGGAAGTGTCCGAGCGGCTCAGTCACGGCGAGCCGACGTGGTTCGTGCGCGGCAAGAAGACGTTCGTCATGTACGCGGACCGTCATCACGACGACAAGGTCGCCTTCTGGTGCCCGGCGCCGCCCGGGGCGCAGGAGGAACTGGTGGGCGCCGAGCCGGAACGGTTCTTCCGGCCGCCGTATGTCGGACATCGGGGGTGGCTCGGGGTGCGGCTGGACACCGACGTCGACTGGGCCGAGATCGACCGGATCGTCACCGACGCGTATTGCCTCGTGGCGCCGAAATCCCTGGTCGCGCAGGTCCCCGGACGCACGTAATGGCCCCTCCACCGGAAGGGGCCACTACGTGCGGATTCAACCTCGTTGCGATCGGACGCCCAGGAGGACGTCTTCCCAGGATGGAACGATGGGGTGGTTCTTCTTCCCCTTCGCCCGCGGAGCGGGTTCGGCCACTTCCTCCGGCTCGTCAGCCGGAAGTGGTGGCTCGGCATCTTCTTCGGGCTCCGCGATCGGCGCGTCGATCACCTTCGCGACCGGCTCTTCGGGAACCGAGTCAAGGGTCGGCTGGACGACCGCTTCCTTGCCGGGATCCAGTGCCCGCACCGTGCGCGGGGCGCGGTAGGCGTTGGGGTTGAGCAGGACTTCGGCGTTCTCGTCGAGGGCCTGCACGGTGCCGCCGTGCGCGCCGGGCGCGAACGACCAGTGCGCGCGGTTGTCCGAGCGGCCGGCCTTCCAGCTCAGCACGACGACCCACTTGCCGTCATCGCCTCGCCAGGAGTCCCAGGTCGCCTGGCTGTAGTCGTGACCGCGCTGCCCGAAGGAGTGCGCCACGACCTCGCCGAGCGTCTGGACGTCGGGGCCGTCTTCGCGGACCGGATGCGCCCGCTGGGCCAGCTCGGCCGTGCGGGATCGTTCGAGCAGGACGGGGTACGCGAACCGCTCGACGCGCTGCACGGTGACGCCGGCGCTGCTCGCGACCTGCTCCACGGACTCACCGGCCCGGATTCGTGCCTGGATCTCGCGTGGCCGCATTTGGCTCTCCAACTCGATTTCGATCTGGCCGAGGCGGGTGATGTCACCCCTCGCCGCCGCTCGCAGCCTCTCATCCGCGGGGAGCAGGAAGCGCGTGCGGCTTGCCGGGTCTTCGCACACGATGGACTTACCGTCCTCGTGCAGCCCGACCACCCGTAGCGCTCGCATTCTCGCCTCCCCGATTCTTCACCATTGTGGGTGTCCACGTTAAAACGGCGCGTCGCCTTGACGTGTGAGGCGCGCCGATGTCATGTGTCCTGCTCACTATTTTGTTCATGACGGCAAGGGGAATTCTGCGGGAGCGACGGGCGGCTCGCCGCGTGACGCGCCGGACACGCACAGTCACGATCGGGGGAATCTACGGCAGCCGCACCCGGACGACCAGTCCGCCGCCGCGGCCGCCCGGTTCCGCGCCCGCGGCCCCGCCGTGCGCCTTCGCGATGGACCGGACGATCGACAGCCCGAGCCCGGCGTTGCGGGAGTCGCCGGTGCGGTCACCCGACAGCCTGCGGAACGGCTCGAACAGGGCGGGAACGGCGTCCAGCGGCACCTGCGGGCCGGTGTTGCGCACCACCAGCGCCGGATCGCCGCCGATGTCGACGTGGGTCCAGCCGCCGTTGCGGTTGTAGGTGATGGCGTTGTGCACGAGGTTCGTGACCAGCCGCTCCAGCAGCACGGGGTCGCCGGACACCGTCCGCGGCCGCAGCCGCGACTCCACCGTGACACCCGCTTCTTCGGCCATGGCCGACGCCGACCGGATCACCGTCGCCGCCACCTCGTCCAGCCGGACGGGGGCCCGCGCGGCCAGGCCGCGGTCACTGCGGGCGAGGACGAGCAGGCCTTCGATCATCCGTTCGCTGCGTTCGTTGGTGTAGATCAGATGCTCGCCGAGTTTCCGGATCTCGGGGCTCGCGCCGGGATCGGCCATCGCCACCTCGACCAGCGTGCGCTGCACCGCGAGCGGGGTCCGCAGTTCGTGGGAAGCGTTGGCGACGAAGCGTTTCTGGCTGTCGAACGACACGGCGAGCCGGTCGAGCATGCCGTCGAAGGTGTCGGCGAGTTCCTTGAGTTCGTCGTCGGGGCCGTCGAGGCCGATGCGCCGGTCGAGGTTTTCCACCTCGAGTTTCCTTGCGGTGGAAGTGATCGCGTGCAGCGGCCGGAGCACGCGGCTCGCCATCAGCCAGCCGAGCAGCACCGCGAGCGCGCCGGCGATCGCCAGTGCCACCAGTGATTGCCACAGCAGGGTCGAAAGGACGCCCGAGCGGTATTCGGTGATCGAGGTCGCGACCAGTTGCGTGGCTTGAGCGCGCTCGGCGGGAAGAATGGCCGTCGTGTCCATCGGATACGGCTCGGCCACCTGGAACCGGGCCCCGGCGGTCGCGCCGTTCGCGAACGCGGCCGTGTCGGGCAGGGTCGAGCTCACCAGCAGGTAGTTGACGATCAGCAAGGCGAGCCCGACGATCAGGAACGCGCCGCCGTAGAGCGCCGTCAGCTTGGTGCGGACGGAGAGCCGGAGCGGTTTCACGACCCGAACCGGTAACCGGCGCCGGGCACGGTCTCGATCAGCGGCGGTTCACCGAGTTTGCGCCGCAACGTCATCATCGCCACCCGGACGGCGTTCGTGAACGGATCGGCGTGTTCGTCCCACGCCTTCTCCAGCAGTTCTTCCGCGCTGACCACGGTCCCTTCGGCGCGCATGAGCACCTCCAAGACCGCGAATTCCTTGGGGGACAAGGGAAGGAACCGGCCGTCGCGCGACGCCTGGTGCCGGGGCAGGTCGAGGACGACGCCGCCGCGTTCCAGCACCGGCGGCAACGCCGGCCGCGCTCGCCGCGAGAGCGCCTGCACCCTGGCGACGAGTTCGGCGAACGCGAACGGTTTCGTCAGGTAGTCATCGGCGCCGAGGCCGAGCCCGGCGACCCGGTCGTTGATGTCGGCGGCGGCCGTCAGCATCAGGACCCGTGCCTCGCCGCCGGTCCGGATCACCGCGGCGCAGACCTCGTCGCCGTGCACGACGGGGAGGTCCCTGTCGAGCACGACGACGTCGTAGCCGTGCACCCCCACCCGGTCCAGGGCCTGCGCGCCGTCGTAGCAGACGTCGACGGCCATGGAGAACCGTCGCAGGCCCTCGGCGATCGTGTCCGCCAGGAGCCGCTCGTCTTCCACCACCAGCACTCTCACCTGGCCAGTCTGCCCCGGATGGGGGTAAGCGGGGGATAAGCGTGGCTCGCGTGGGTCGGGGGGGGGGGGGGGGGGGGGGGGGGGGGGGGGCGGCAACAACAACACACAAAACCCAACACACAAAAAAGAGCGGGGGGGGGGGGGGGGCGGGGGCAGGGGCGCGGCGGGGGGGGGGCGGCGCTCCCCCCCCCCCCCCCCCCCCCCCCCCCCCCCCCCCCCACCACCTGTACCGAATGCTCAGGCGGCGGGGTGCAGCTGCCGTGCCGGGATCACCTGCTGAGGAGTGTTCGGGCTCGACCACAGCAGCTTCATCGACGCCTCACCGCCTCGTTCGGTGTGTTCGAGCCGGATCTCGTACGACTTGCCGGCGGCCAGGTCGAGAGTCGCTTTGTCGACACTTGGGCCGTGTGGTGTGGTGTTGTCGATCAGGAGGTTCCCGTCGACCCACAGTCGCACCGTGTCGTCCGAAACCGTGGTGAACGTGTACTTCCCGGTGTCGCGCGCGGTGACTTGTCCGGTCCAGCGTGACGAGAAGGTCTCCGCCGGGATCTTCGCGTCCGGTGAGCCGGTGAACTTCCAGTTGTGGTTCACGCCCGGTTCGACGCGGCGCACCGACGGTGTCCCGGTGAAGTCCGCGTTCGGCCAGTATTCGGCGGTCAGCCCGGTCCCGCGGCCGGCGGGCGCCTGCGGCAGAGGGGCGACACTCAGTTCGATGACGGTCGCGACGTCGTTCGTCCGGCCGCCCGACGGGGTGAGCTTCACGCTTCCGGGCGACTGCTCGACCCGCACGCGCTGACGGCTGCCGAGCACCCGCGCGTCGCGCACCCGGAACGGCGCCAACGCGTCGAGCGTCAGCGAACCGCCCGCCGCGGGCCAGTCGAACACCGACGCGTAGAGCTTGTCACCGCGACGGCTGACGACGCCCCAGCCCGGTTCGGTGACGAGTCCCGGCGCGCCCGCTCCATAGACGGCGGCGGAGTGTCCGTTCGCCCGCAGCCACTGGCCCATCTGCTTCAGTCTGTCGATGGATTCCCGCGGCACACGACCGTTGCGATCGGGGCCGACGTTGAGCAGGAAGTTCCCGCTGCGGCCGGCGATCGAGAGCAGTTTCCTGGTCAGATCCGCCGCGGATTTCCAGTTGTGGTCCCAATCGGTGTATCCCCAGCTGCCGTTGAGGGTCATGCACGATTCCCACAGCTGCCCGTCGACCGGCTTGTCCGGGATCTCCTGTTCGGGGGTTCCCGTGTCGCCGTCGACCACCCGCCGTTTGCCGACCCGGTTGTTGACCACAATGGACGGATCGAGGCTGCGGACGTAGGCCTCCAGTTCCTCGCCGTCCCTTTCGGTCCAGGGATTGTTGGGCCTGTCGGTGCTCCATTCGCCGTCGAACCACAGCACCGCCGGGTGGTAGTTGTCGACGAGTTCCTTGAGCTGGGCGTACATCCGTTCCTTGTACTTCGGGAACGTCGCGGGGTCCGGGAAGTCGGGGTCGTGCCAGTCCCAGATCGAGTAGTAGAAGCCGAGTTTGACGTCGCGCGCGGCCGTCGCGCGTTTCAGCTCGGCGAGGATGTCGCGGTTCTTGTCGAACGCGGAGTGGTCGCGGAGGTTGAATTTGTTGACCTTCGTCGGCCACATCGCGTAGCCCTCGTGATGCTTCGACGTGATCACCACATACTTCTGCCCGGCGTCCTTCGCCGACTGCGCGATGGCGTTCGCGTCGAAGCCGGCCGGGTTGAACTTCGCGGCGATCTGCTCGTACTCGGCGCGCGGGATCTGGCAGTTCCGCTGGATCCATTCGGCGTCCTGGCAAACGCTTCCGTCGGGGCGCGTGTACTTCCCTTGGAGCTGGGAGTACGCGCCGAAGTGGATGAACTGGCCGAAGCGGTCGTCGCGCCACCAGCGCGTCCGGTCGGCGGTGAACGGGTCGTCGTAGGCGTGGTCGGACGGGAGTGGTGCGGCTTCCGCGGCGGGCAGGACGCCCAGTGCGGTGGTCGCGATGACTAGGGCCGCCAGGGCCCGGAGTGGCGTGCGGCGATTCATGCACTCCTCCTCGCTGAGGTGTGGACGTCGGGACTCTAAGAAGCCAGAGGTCGGATGTGAACCCCCGAAAGGTCCATCGGCGAGCTAGTTCACCCGTAAAGACGGCATAAAGGTCGGATCTCTGTTCCGCTGATCGGGACGGTAAGCGCGGCATAAGCAACATCGCTTACCGCCCCGGAATCGCCCGCTCCGTAGAAATCGGTGCGCCAAGACGACCGAAGGAGCAGCGATGCGGAAACGACCCATGGCGGTACTGATCGCCGGAGCGGTCTTCGCGCTGGTGGCCGGTTGCGGTGGTGGCGGGGACGGCGGCGACAAGGTCGCCTCGATCTCTTCGCCGCCCGCTGCCGGCGCCGGCGACGGGAAGCAGGCGGACAACGTGTCCGACGAGGACAAGATGCGTAACTTCGCGAAGTGCATGCGCGAGCACGGGATCGACATGCCGGATCCCAAGACCAGCGGTGGCGAGCAGGGGACGATCTCCATCGAGGCGGGCGAAGGCAGGCCCGACGAGAACAAGATGAAGGCCGCGAGCGACGCGTGCCGGAAGCTGCTGCCGAACGGTGGCGAGATCAAGC
The DNA here is from genome assembly GCF_044765885.1 of Amycolatopsis sp. NPDC102389. Taxonomy (NCBI): domain Bacteria; kingdom Bacillati; phylum Actinomycetota; class Actinomycetes; order Pseudonocardiales; family Pseudonocardiaceae; genus Amycolatopsis; species Amycolatopsis sp. NPDC102389. Next base: position 35,669 of record NZ_JBIWKX010000025.1, on the reverse strand, counting down.
CGCTCTCGCCGGAAGAGCTCGACAAGATGCGCAAGGAAGCCAAGTGCATGCGCGAGCACGGCATCGACTTCCCGGATCCCGATCCCAGCGGCAAGGGTGCGGCCATGACGATGGACGCGGGCGACCCCAAGAAGTTCGAAGAAGCGGCGAAGGCCTGCGGTCTCGGCATGACCATGAGGGCGGCTCCGGCGAAATGAGCGAACACGAAGGACCCGACGGCGCACGGCGTTCGCGCCGGGCGCGCTGGTTCGTCATCGCGGCGGTCCTCGTCGTCGTGGCCGGGACGATGTCCGTGGTCGTGCTGACCAGGGTCACGTCGGAGGCCCAGCAGATCGGGCAGGCGCCACCACCGGTCGAGACCGCGAAGGTCGAGAAGACCGACCTGCGGGAGGAGGAAGAAGCGAACGGAACTCTGGGCTACGGCGCGGAAAACGCCCTCGCCGGCCGGAAACAGGGCACGATCACGTCCCTGCCGGAAGCGGGCGCGGTGCTCACTCGCGGCAAGGCCGTGTACGGCGTCGACGCCAAACCGGTCCCGCTGTTCTACGGCACGCTGCCGTTCTTCCGTGACCTCGCGGACGGGGCCACGGACGGCCCGGACGTCAAGCAGCTGGAAGAGAACCTGAAGGCGCTCGGTTTCGGTGGTTTCGGCACGCCGGACAAGAAGTTCACCTCCGCGACCGCCGCCGCGCTCAAGAAATGGCAGAAGTCGCTGGGCCTGGAGCAGACTGGCGCGTTCGGGCAGGGCGACGTCGTCCTCGCGCCCGGTGAGATCCGGGTTTCGCAGCTCGCCGCGCAACTCGGCGGCCCCGGCGGCGGCGAACTGCTGAAGTACACCGGCACCGAGCGTCTCGTCGAGATCAAACTCGACGCCGCCAAGCAGGCCATCGCCAAGGCGGGGGACAAGGTCGGCGTCGACATCACCGGCGGCAAGACCACGACCGGGGTGATCACCGAGGTCGGCAAGGTCGCGGAGAACGGCAAGGACGGCGCCGGGCAGGACGACGGCAAGCCGAAGATCAAGGTGAAGATCAAGCTGGACGATCCGGCCGCGGCGGGGTCGCTCGATTCGACACCAGTGTCCGTGCGGTTCACCAAGGAAGTCCACAGTGGAGTGTTGGCGGTCCCGGTCGGGGCGCTGCTCGCGCTCGCCGAGGGCGGGTACGCCGTCGAGGTCGACGAGGGCGGCAAGCGACGCCTCATCGCGGTGAAGACCGGTTTGTTCTCCGGCGGCCGCGTCGAGATCACCGGCACCGGCCTCGCCGCCGGGATGCGGGTGGTGACGACCTCATGACCCCGGTGCTGGACGTGCGCGGCGCCTCGCGCACCTATCCCGGCGGCGTACGGGCGTTGCACGAAGTGACACTGTCCATTGAGGACAGAGAGATGGTCGCCATCGTCGGCCCGTCCGGCTCCGGCAAGTCGACGCTGCTGCAGCTGATGGGCACGCTCGACCGGCCGACCGACGGCGTCATCGAACTGCGCGGGCACGACGTGGCGAAACTGCCCGACCGCAAGCTTTCCGCGTTGCGGTCACGGTGGATCGGCTTCGTGTTCCAGCAGTTCTTCCTCAGCGAGGGGGTGAGCGCGGTCGACAACGTCGCGACGGGGCTGCTGTACGCGGGGGTGCCGCGGCGGAAACGGCACGAACGGGCGCTGGCCGCGCTCGACCGGGTCGGCCTCGCGCACCGGGCCGGTCATTTCCCGAACGAGCTCTCCGGCGGGGAACGGCAGCGGGTGGCGATCGCGCGGGCGGTGGTCAACTCGCCGTCGATCCTGCTGGCCGACGAGCCGACCGGGAACCTCGACACGGGCAACGGCGCGGCGATCCTCAACCTGCTCGCCACGCTGAGTTCGCAGGGGACGACGGTCGTGATCATCACGCACGACCGGGAGATCGCGGCGGGCGTCCCGCGGCGGATCGAGCTGCGGGACGGCCGGATCCGGCTCGACACCGGGACGGGGGTGCCGGTGTGAGCGCGCCCGTCCTCGACAAGACGCCGACGCCGGATCCGGCCAGGCTCGGCCCGCGTGACGTGCTGAACCTCGGCGCGCACGGGATGCGGACGCGGCCGATGCGGGCGGTGCTGTCCGCGCTCGGCATCGGGATCGGGATCGCCGCGATGGTGGCGGTGCTCGCGATCCCGGCGTCGGGCGCGAAGGCGTTGCAGGACCAGCTGGCCGCGCTCGGCACCAACCTGCTTTCGGCGGGGCCTGGCAAGACGATGTTCGGTGGCGACGCGACGCTGCCGGACAGCGCGGTGCCGATGGCGAAGCGGATCGCCCCGGTGACGGCGGCGTCCGCGACCGGGACCACCGGCGGGACCGTGCGGCGTACGGACAAGATCGACAAGGACGAGACGTCCGGCCTCGGTGTCTACGCGGCGACGCCGGATCTTCTCGACGTCATCGGAGGCGCCGTCCGCGACGGGTGGTTCCTCCGGGACGCCACTCGCGACTATCCGGTCGTCGTGCTGGGTTCGGTCGCGGCCGCGAGGCTCGGGATCGACCACATCGACCCGGCCAAACCGCCGCAGGTGTACATCGACGGGAAGTGGTTCACCGTGGGCGGGATCCTCGGGCCGACGCCGCTGGCGCCCGAGATCGAGCGCTCGGTCCTGGTCGGCTGGGACGCCGCGAAACGGCTCCTCGGCTTCAAGGGCCACCCGACGACCGTGTACGTGCGGGCGAAGGACGCGCAGGTCGAGAACGTGCGATCGGTGCTCGCGCAGACGATGAACCCGGAGGCGCCGAACGAGGTCGAGGTCCGTCGTCCGTCTGAAGCGCTGGAGGCGCAGAAGCTGACGGAGAACACGTACAGCGCGCTGTTCCTCGGGCTCGGCGGGGTGGCGCTGCTCGTCGGCGGCGTCGGGGTGGCCAACACGATGGTGATCTCGGTGCTGGAGCGGCGCCGGGAGATCGGCCTCCGCCGGGCGCTCGGCGCGACGAAACGGCAGGTGAGAGGCCAGTTCCTGGCCGAGTCGGTGCTGTTGTCCGGGCTCGGCGGGATCGCCGGGGTCCTGGTCGGGGTGCTGGTGACGTCCGGGTACGCGCTGAGCCAAGGCTGGCCGGCGGTGCTGCCCGTCGGCGCCCTGCTCGGCGGCGTCGGGGTCTCGGCACTGGTCGGTGCCGTCGCCGGTGCCTATCCGGCGATGCGCGCTGCGCGGCTTCCGCCGACCCAGGCCCTCGCCTAGCTCGCGTTTCGTCCTCTGGATGCGGTGGTTCACCGCATCCAGAGGACTGGACGCGGAGTAGCGGTGGGTAATCTCGCCGGGTGCTGGTGGGATTGTCGGGGCGGAAACTCGCGGGGGCGTTGATCGCGCTCGAAGCCGTCGTGGTCGGCGTGCTGTTCACGCTCAAGGTGTTCGACGGCCAGGACCTCGAGGTCTACATCGGCGGCGCGCGGCTGCTCGTGGATTCGGGCGACCCGTACGGGGCGTGGGTGCAGACGCACGGCGGCTGGCTGCCCTTCACCTACACACCGTTCGCGGCAGCGGTCTTCCTGCCCGGCACGCTGCTGACGGCCGCGCTGGCCACACGACTCGTCGGGCTCGCGTCGATCATCGCGGGCGGGATCGTCGTCTACGTCTTCGTCGCGACGCTCAACGGCTCGCTGACCGATCGATCCGCGGTGCGGGGTCGCGCCATCGCGGTCCTGGCGGCGATCGGGGCGCAGGCCGCCGGCGGGATCATGGAGCCGGTCCGTTCGACGCTCGGCTTCGGCCAGATCAACACCCTGCTGATGCTGCTGGTCGTGCTCGACGCCTTGCTGCCGGGCCGCGCCCGCACGAAGGGCCTGCTGATCGGCGTCGCCGCGGCGATCAAGCTGACCCCGGCCTTCTTCATCCTGTTCTTCTTGTTCCGCAAGGACTTCCGCTCCGCGGCCCGGGTGGCGGCCGGATTCCTCGGCGCGGGCGCGCTGATGTTCCTGACCGCGCCCGGCGCGTCGGCGAGGTTCTGGACGGACATCCTCTTCGACACCAGCCGCATCGGCGATCGCGGTTACGTCGGCAACCAGTCGCTGCGCGGGATGCTCGCGCGGTTCGGGTTCGGCTCGGCGGAAGACGTCGTGTGGGTGCTGGCCTCGATCGCGCTGGTCGCGCTGACCGCGTTCGTGATCGTGCGCGTCGCGGAACCGGTGTTCGCGCTGACCGCGTGCGCGATCGGCGGGCTGCTGGTGTCGCCCGTGTCGTGGACGCACCACTGGATCTGGTGCGTGCCCATCCTCGTGCTGCTGATCTGGCTGCGATCGGTCGTTTCGTCCGTGCTCGCGGCCGTGACGGCGGCGCTGTTCGTGATCGCGCCGATGTGGCTCGCGCCGCGGCCCGCCGGAAGCTTCGGCTGGTGGCTGGCGACGGAATCGTTCGTGCTTTGCGGCCTTCTGCTGCTCGTGCTGGCCGCGATCTTCCCCAAGTCCGTGAAGGCCTCCTTGAGGGACTCTGGGTCCCTCAAGGAGGCCTTCACGGAAAGCTAGGTCCTAGCCCAGGCGCTCGACGACGTATTCGATGCTCTGGGTCAGCTTCGTGATGTCGTCCGGGTCGATGGCCGGGAACAGGCCGACGCGCAGCTGGTTGCGGCCTAGCTTCCGGTACGGCTCGGTGTCGACGATCCCGTTGGCGCGCAACACCTTCGCCACCGCCGAGGCGTCCACCTCGTCGGCGAAGTCGATGGTGCCGACAACCTGCGAACGCAGCGACGGGTCGCTGACGAACGGCGTCGTGTAGCTGGTCTTCTCGGCCCATTCGTAGAGCCGGGTCGACGAGTCGCGGGTCCGCGAGGTGGTCCACTCCAGGCCACCGTTGGAGTTCATCCACTCGATCTGGTCGGCCAGCAGGAACAGCGTCGACACCGCCGGGGTGTTGTACGTCTGGTCCTTGCGGGAGTTGTCGAGCGCGGTGGTCAGCGACAGGAACTCGGGGATCCAGCGGTCGCTCGCGCCGATCTCGCCGATGCGCTCGACCGCGGCGGGCGAGGCCAGCGCGATCCAGAGGCCACCGTCGGAGGCGAAGGACTTCTGGGGCGCGAAGTAGTAGACGTCGAAGTCCTCGGCCTTGACCGGCAAGCCGCCCGCGCCGGAGGTGGCGTCGATGGCGACCAACGCGCCTTCACTGCCTTCCGGGCGGCGGACCGGCACCGCGACACCGGTCGAAGTCTCGTTGTGCGCCCAGCCGACCAGGTCGGCGCCGGCCTCGTAGGCGATCTCGGGCGCGCTGCCCGGGTCGGCCTTGACGACGATCGGGTCGGCGAGGAACGGGGCGCCCTTGGTCACCGTGGCGAACTTCGAGGAGAACTCGCCGTAGGTGAAATGCTGCGCACGTTCCCGCACGAGGCCGAACGCGGCGGCGTCCCAGAATGCGGTCGTCCCGCCGTTGCCGAGGACCACTTCGTAGCCTTCGGGCAGGGAGAACAATTCGGACAGACCCGCACGCACGCGGCCGACGAGGGACTTCACCGGCTTCTGACGGTGCGAGGTGCCGAGGTAGGTGGCACCGGATTTCGCCAGGTTGGCGAGCTGCTCGTCACGGACCTTGGACGGTCCGCAGCCGAAGCGGCCATCGGCAGGCTTCAGGTCCGCGGGGAGGGTCAACTCAGGTGCGTCGGTCATGCGCCCAGTCTCTCAGGTCGGGATGACCCTGCTGAAGGTCGGTGCCGCGTGTCCGGCATGTGGGATCGGCGGACCGGCTCCCGCCGGCACCGACCGCCGGGTAGCTTCTCGCCTCATGGCGACAGTGCACGAACGATTCCCCCTGCCTCCCGAGGCGTTGTGGCAGGCCCTCCCGAACGGGGTCACGGCGGCCAAGGGGAAGAACCCCTTCTACGACGCGGCCGCGGGCTACGTCACGTTCTCCACCGGCATGGGCCTCTTCAGCTACGGGCAGACCGTCACGGTGAAGGTCGAGCGCACGCCGGAGGGCTCCGGGCTGGCGATCCAGACGAGCCTCAAGTTCGGCTTCGTCGACTGGGGCGAGGGCAAGCGCATCGCCCGCAAGTTCATCGCGGCCGTCGGCGCCGCGGTCGGGCACACCCCGGCGGTCTGATGCCCGACCCGTGGAGACCCCGGTGGGGTTTCCTGTTCCTGTACTTCCTCGCGCTCACCGGTCATTGGATCTTCCGCGACTGGGACGACACGGCCACCATCGGCGCGATCGTCGGCTTCGTGGCGACGCTGGTGCTCGTGTTCGTCCCCGGCTTGCCGCGCTGGGTGCACGGAGACGAGCCGGGGGAGATCTCGTCGCCGAAGACCCGCCAGTGGTGGACGGCGCTGCGGTTCACGATCCGGCGTCGCAAAGGCGTCCTCGACGTCGTCTTCGGCCCCTGGACGCCGGCCACAGCCACACTGGATCCGGCCGCCGACACCGCGCGTGGGTGGGCCGTCCTCGACGGCGCCCCGGCGAAGTTCGTCATCGAGGACTGCCCGGACGAACTCGCCGAGTCGCTGCGCGAACGGCGCCGGATGTGGGTCGTCGGCGACGCCCACTACGGCGACGTCCTGGTGTGCGCCGACGGCGGCCGCGAGTTCACGACCGCCGCCTTCCGCTTTCGTTAACGCCAGCCTTCGGGGTCGACGCCGCCCGGGATGGGCGCGGCCGGGTCGAACGGCGTGCGCGAGAAGATGAACGTCGCGAGGTCGAGGTGGTTCGGCTTCCCCGCCGAGTCCCGCCCGACCCGCAGCGTTTCGCCCGCGTAGTAGGCGTCGAGCCCGACCCAGGTGTCGTCGCCCACCGGCGCGAACCGCGACGCGCGGCCGGGGCCGTCGGTCGGCGCGAGGGAGAACAGGCCGCCGGGAAGCAGCCGCAGGTGGTACGGCGTCGGGCCCCAGTGCCACAGCCCGGTCAGCTCCAGCAGCTTCGGGTCCACAGTGGACGGTTGCCATTCCGCGGGCATGGACGGCTCGTGCTGTTCGGTCAGGTTCATCAGGTCGAGGCACAGCTGCGTGATGCCGACGCCCGCCGTCGAGTTCGTCAGTACCAGCGCGCCGATGCCGGCGTTCGCGTCGATCAGCGAGCAGGCGAGGAAGCCCGGCATCGAGCCGGTGTGCCCGGCCAGCCGCCTGCCCTCCGTGCGGACCAGCATGACGCCGAGGCCGAACCCGGTGGTCCAGGTGTCGCCGTCGTCCACGGTGACCATTTCGCGCATCTCCGCGACGGTCTGCTCGCTGAGCACGCCGCCGGTGTGGCCGCCGAGGAACGCCGTCCAGCGGGCGAGGTCGGTGACCGTCGACCACAGCTGGCCGGCGGGCGCCATCGCGCCCGCGTCGGGCGACGGCTCCGGCATGAGGAGGTCGGCGAAGGGGTGCACGGCGAACCCGTTCGCGTGGGCGCCTTCCGGATGCGGCGAGGTCCTGGTCATGCCGAGGGGGCCGAGGATCTCGGCGCGGACGACGTCGAGCCAGGACTGCCCGCGGTGCCGGGCGACCAGCTCGCCGAGCACGCCGTAGCCGACGTTGCTGTAGTGGAACCGGCTGCCCGGCCGCAGTCGCGTGGCGCCGTCCTTGAGGCTCTCGACGAGCGCGTCCCAGTCGGCGCCCACCGTGCGCTCCCACCAGGAACCGGGCGATTCCGCGGTCAGGCCCGAGGTGTGCGACAGGAGCTGCGCGATGGTGGCCGAACCGAACGCGGTGCCCGGCAGATGCTGCTCGAGCGGGTCGTTGAGGTCGAGCTTGCCTTCGTCGCGCAGCCGCATGACGGCCGTCGCGACGAGTGTCTTGGTGATCGACCCGAGCCGGTACTGCGTGTCGGTGCCGGGTGTCTCGCCGTCGACGCGGCCGCGCCCTCCGGACCAGGCGATTTCGCCGTCGCGGACGACGGCGGCGACGATGGACGGGGTGCGGCACGAGGATTGCTCGTGCGCGAGGCGGCGGAGCAGCGCCAGTTCGGTCGTGGCAAGCATGGAAGGCATTCTGCCTACCCGAGCAGGCCCAGTCGCATAGCGGTGGTCACCGCGGCCGTGCGGTCCGAAACGTCCAGTTTTCCGAACACGCGCAGGAGATGGGTCTTGACCGTCGCCTCGCTGATGTGGAGCGTCCGGCCGATGTCGGCGTTCGTGCTTCCCTGCGCCACCAGCCGGAGTACCTCGATCTCGCGCGCCGACAAGGGTGACGCCGTCGGGTTGCGCACCCGGTTCACGAGCTTCCCGGCGACCGAAGGTGCCAACACCGTCTCGCCGCGTGACGCCGCACGGATCGCCCCCGCCAGCTCCGTGCGCGAAGCGTCCTTCAACAGATAGCCGGAGGCGCCCGCTTCCACCGCGCGCAGGATGTCCGCGTCCGTCTCGTACGTGGTGAGCACGACGACCCGCTGGCCCGGCCGGTCGGCGAGGATCTTCCGCGTCGCGCCGACGCCGTCGAGACCGGGCATCCGCAGATCCATCAGGATCACGTCCGGCTGCTTGACCCGGCTCAGCGCGACGGCCTCGTCGCCGGAACCCGCTTCCCCGATGACGCTCAGGTCCGGCTCGGCCTCCAGCATGCCGCGCAGGCCTTCCCGCACCACGGGGTGATCGTCGACCAGCATGATCGTGATCACGCGGGCACCTCCAGTTCCACTGTCGTCCCCGCACCGGGTTCGCTCTTCAGCGTCACGATGCCACCGACCTGATCGGTCCGTGTCCGCATCCCGGCCAGACCGAAGCCGCCGGTCGGCGCGGCGGGGTCGAATCCGGTCCCGTCGTCCGTGACGCCGAGCCGGACCCGTCCGTCCACAACGGACAGCCGAAGCGAGACGCCGGTCGCGCGGGAGTGCTTGCGAATGTTGCTCAGCGCCTCCTGCGCCGCTCGCAGAAGGACGACCTCCGTGGGCATCGGGAGCGCGGGCAGCGGCCCGTCGACCTCGATCGACGCGTCAATCCCGGTCTCCTCGGTCAGCCGTTCCACCTGACGGCGCAAGGCTTCCTCCAGCGAAGCGGTGGCGAGCGCCGACGGCCCCTGCGCCGCGACCATCGCCCGCGCCTCGGCAAGGTTCTCCCGAGCCGTCCGCGCCGCGAGCTCCAAGTGGCGGCGGGCGGCCTTCGGGTCGGTGTCCATTTCGGACTCGATGGCCTGCGTCAGCGTGACGATACTGGTGAAACCCTGCGCGAGCGTGTCGTGGATCTCGCGGGCCATGCGTTCGCGCTCCGCGGCCGTCCCCGCCTCCCGCGAGAGCCGGGAAACCTCCGCCTGGCTGGCTTCCAGCTGGTCGATCAGCGCGGCCCTGCTCTTGCTCTGCTCGATGATCTGGCTGGTGTACCGACCGGCGAGGATGCTGAAGACGACCAGGATCGCCGTCATCGGCAGCACGATGCGCAAGGAGGGCTGGTCGAAACCGCCGCGCACGATCGACGTCGCCGGCCCCAGCAGCACCCCGATCGTGGTGAAGATCGACGCCGTCTTCGTCGACAGTGTCATGTAGAGCACCGGGCAGACGAAGAACAGGATGAAACTCGACGTGGTGCTGGCGAAGTTGGCGCCCGTCAGGAAGAGCATCGTCACGGTGGTGAACAGCCACGGCGTGTCTTCGATGTCCGGGCCTTTGATGAGCCGGCGTCCCCGGACCAGGTAGGCCACGGCGATACCGGTCAAGCACAGGATCGCGACCGTTTCGTCCGTGGCCGTCCCGTCGTCGAAGAGCACCAGCGCGGTCGTCGCGGCGAAGGTGATCCCGAAGAGGACCTCCCACAGCCAGTAGAACCGCTCCCAGGCGTTCACTTGCCTTCGTTCGACCATCGGAACGTCAGCTTCGCCAGCAGCAGCCCCGCGACGCACCAAGCCGTCAGCACCAGTGCCACCATCGGAAGTTCCCATGTCCCCGCCATTTCCTGGGTCGCGGCCTCGGCCGGCAGGAACACCGAGCGGAAGCCCTGGCAGATCCACTTCACCGGGAAGAACGAAGCGATGTCGACCATAACCTTCGGCAGATTGGTGATCGGTGTGACGAACACCCCGGAGATGAACTGCAACGCGATGTAGATCAGATTGGCCGCGGCGACCGCGCCGCTGACCGATTTGGTCACCGAGCCGAGCGCGATGCCCAGCAGGGTGCAGCTGGTGACGCCGAGCAGGAAGACCCACAACGCGGTCAGCAGTTTCGCCGGGTCGGTGGGGAAGCTCAGGTCGAACAGCAGGCTGCCGACGATCGACATCAGCACGACCTGGGCGACACTCGTCGCGGCGACCAGGATGATCTTGCCGATGAAGTAGGACGCGGCGGGCATCGGCGTACCGCGAAGCCGTTTCAGCGCACCGGCTTCCCGGTCGGACGCGAGGCCGATACCGACGCTGTTGAACGACGTCGAGACGATGCCGGAGCCGATCATGCCCGCGGCCAGCACCTGTCCGGTGGTGATCGTCATGCCGGGCATCGAGGAGCTCAGCATCGAGCCGAGCAGGATCATCAGCAGGGACGGGAAGGCGAAGGTGAAGATCACCTGCTCCCGGATGCGGAAGAACTGCTTGATCTCCGCGGCGCCCCGGACGAGGCCGAGCGAGAAGGTGCCCGGGAGGGTCAGCGTGCTCATCGGGCTTCTCCGATCAGGTCGAGATAGGTCTCTTCGAGGGTGGGGCGGTGGACGGTCAGCTCCGACGGCTCGCGGCCGTCGGCGGAGAGCTCGCGGATCAGCTTGGCCGGGAAGTGGGTGCGCTCCTGGTGGACGCCGTTCCCGTCGGCCCAGCGGACGGTGGCCTCCGCGGTGGCGCGGCCGCCGAGCGTCTGCGGCGTCCCCTCGGCGACGATCGCGCCGCGCGTGATGACCGCGACCCGGCCGGCGAGCGCCTCGGCCTCGTCCAGATAGTGGGTGGTGAGCAGGATCGTGGTGCCTTCGCGGGCGAGACTCCTGATCAGCTCCCAGAACTGGCGCCGGGCCGCCGGATCGAACCCGGTCGTGGGCTCGTCGAGGAACACCAGCTCGGGCCGCCCGATGATCCCGAGCGCGACGTCCACGCGACGCCGTTGCCCGCCGGAAAGGCTTTTGACGCGGGCTCCCGCCTTCTCCGTCAGGCCGACCTTCTCGATCACCTCTTCGGTGTCACGAGGATTCGGGTAGTAGCGGGCGAAATGCCGGACGGTCTCGGCGACCGTGAGCTCGGCGGCGTCGTTGGCCGTCTGCAGCACGATCCCCAGCTTCGCCCGCCAAGCCCGGCTCGCGGTGCCGGGATCCTCGCCGAGGACCTCGACCTCGCCCGACGTCCGCTTGCGGTGCCCCTCCAGGATCTCGACCGTCGTCGTCTTGCCCGCGCCGTTGGGGCCGAGCAGCGCGAACACCTCGCCCTGCTCGATGTCGAGGTCGATCCCCCCGACGGCCGTATGGCCCGGGTACTCCTTGCGCAGGCCGCGCACTTTCACCGCTGTGGTCATACGTCGATCGTGCTGTGCGGGACGGGGTGCGCGGGACGTCCGCTGGACTGAACCCGGCTGTCAACCGATCGATGGACACCGGTGTCACCGCCCCTCCCGCGTTTAGTCCTCTGGATGCGGTAGTTGCGTGTGCAAGGACCGCATCCAGAGGACTAAACGCGGCTATGCACAGGGTGTGGGGCGTTGTGGACAAGTAAGGGGAAGATGATCTTGAACGCCGGATTGGGCCCGGAGCGGATGTCATCGTTCGATCGTGTCCAGTAACCGCTACGCGACGATCTGCGAGTTCTCCGGCCCCTTCGTGGGCAGCCGTGCCGTCAGCGAAGGAGACCTGACCCGTGCCCAGCTGCGCTCGGGGCCGTACAACCGGCTCTTCCAGGATGTCTATGTCCCGATAGGCATCCCTCAAGATCACGAGCTGCGGTGCAAGGCCGCGATCCTGGTCATACCTGACGGCGCGGTGCTGACCGGGTGCTCGGCCGCGACGGTCCGTGGATTCCCGTTCTCGCTCGAAAACGACCCGGTCGAGTTCGTGGTGCCCGAGGTGAGAGGTTTCCACAGCCTGCGCGGAACGCACCTCCGCCGGACCAGGCTCCTCGGTCACGACTTCGAGCCATGGCGGGACGGCCTCATCGCGACTCCGTTGCGCATGACGATGGACATTTTGACCGACACCCGGCTCCGCCGTTCCTTCCCTCGTGTCGTCGGGTTGCTGGACACGCTGCTTCGCGCTGGATTCGTCGACGGCGAGACGCTCAAGGAATACCTGGCACACCGGCGCGACAACGGGATCGTCCGAGCTCGTCAAGCCTTGGCGTTCTCGGATGGCCGAGCCGAGTCGATTCCGGAGTCGGAGGTCAGGGTGTGGTTGAGACTTCATGAGATCGACGCGGAGCCTCAGGTCGAGGTTTACCGGGGAACCCGGTTCCTCGGCAGGCTCGACCTCGCGATCCGCGAAGCCAAAGTCGCCGTCGAGTATGACGGGGCTTGGCATCTCGAAGGCGAACAACCGCGTCTCGACGCGCGTCGGCGAGCGATGATCGAGGCTGAGGGCTGGGAGTTCATCGTCATCACCAAGGAAGAGCTCTATGCCGACCCGCGCGCGATGGTGCGCAGGGTGCGCGCGGCTGTCGACTCCCGCGTTTAGTCCTCTGGATGCGGTAGTTGCGCGTGCAAGGACCGCATCCAGAGGACTAAATGCGGGAGTCCGGGGTGGGGAAGTTTCCCGTGGAACCACGAAAAACGGTGTCATGAAAGGAAAAGCCGGTCGACCGCACGGCCGGGGAGAGTCCGCAAGCGGCCGAATCGGTGACGGAGGAGGCGAACAGGCGCTCGAACCTCCGGCCGGATCCGAGCCCTCGCGTCCTTATTGACAAGTTGTCTAACATGACACTATGTCTCATACGTGGGTGACGGCCAGCGACGGTGTCCGCCTTTCGGTCCGGGTGACCGGCGTCGACGACGCGCCCACGGTGGTGCTCGTCCACGGTTACCCGGACAACGGCTCCATGTGGGACGGCATCGCCGCCCTGCTGGAACGCCGCTACCGGGTGGTCGTCTACGACGTGCGCGGCGCGGGCCGCTCGGACAAGCCTTCGGGACGAGCGTCCTACAAACTGGATCAACTGTCCGACGACCTCGCCGCGATCGTCGAGGAAGTACAGCCCGAGGGCAAGGTCCACCTCCTCGCGCACGACTGGGGCTCCATCCAGACCTGGCATTCGGTCACCGGGGACAGGCTGCGCGGACGGCTCGCGTCGTTCACGTCGATCTCCGGGCCGAGCCTCGACCACGCGGGCGCGTGGTTCCGCGCGCAGGTGCGCCCGAACCTGAAACGGCTCAAGAACGCGCTCGTCCAGTGGGCGCATTCGACCTACATCCTCGGCTTCCAGATCCCCCTGATCCCGCAGGTGCTCTGGCGCACCGGCGCGATGGGCGCGCTCATCGGGCGGATGGACCCGGCGGCCGGAGCACCGTCCACTTCGGATGGTCTGTACGGCCTCAACCTCTACCGCGCCAACATGTTCACTCGCCTCTCCCGGCCGAAGCCGCGGCCGGCCGAGATCCCGGTGCAGGTGCTCGCGCCCACCGGCGACAAATTCGTCACCACACCGCTGCAGACCGAGATCGAGCGCTGGGCGCCGGACCTCCGGATCCGCCGGATCGTCGGCACGCACTGGGTGGTCCGCGAGAAGCCGCGGGTGATCGCCGACGCCACCGCCGAGCTGATCGACCACGTCGAAGGCGGCGAGGAGAGCCGTGCGCTCAAACAGGCGAGGACCAAAGGGTTCGCGCACAAGCTCGTCGTGGTCACCGGCGCCGGCAGCGGGATCGGCCGCGCGACGGCGCTCGCGTTCGCGGACAAGGGCGCGGACGTCGTCATCACCGACATCAACGGCTCCGCCGCCGCCGACACCGCGAAACTGCTGCGGGACAAGGGCGTGACCGTCGGCGAGTACACAGTGGACTCTTCCGACGCCGAAGCGGTCGAGAAGTTCGCCCAGCGGGTCAAGGAGGAGTTCGGCGTCCCGGACATCGTCGTCAACAACGCGGGGATCGGCCTGTCCGGCCCGTTCCTCGACACGACGGTCAAGGACTGGGAACGCCTCATCGACGTGAACCTTTGGGGCGTCATCCACGGCTGCCGCGTCTTCGCTGAGCAGATGCGCGAACGGGCCGAAGGCGGCCAGATCGTCAACGTCGCCTCGGCCGCCGCGTACCTGCCGTCGAAGATCCTTTCCGCCTATGCCACCACGAAATCCGCCGTGCTGACGTTGAGCGTCTGCCTGCGGGCCGAGCTGGCCGCCGAGAACATCGGCGTCACCGCGATCTGCCCCGGCATCGTGAACACCAACATCACCAGCACGACCCGCTTCGTCGGTGTCGACGACATCGAGCAGAAGCGGCGCCAGAAGTCGAGCAGCAAGCTGTACGCGAAGCGCGGCTTCGGCCCGGAGAAGGTCGCGCGCGACATCCTGCGCGCCGTCGAGAAGGACAAGGCCATCCAGCCGTCGACGCCGGAGGCGAAGGCCGCGCTCGTCCTCTCCCGGCTCACTCCCGGGCTGCTGCGGGCCGCGGCGAAACTGGACGTCACCCCGTGACCGGACGTCCACGCAGGATGTCGCCGGAAGCGCGCCGCGAGGATCTGATCCGGGCCGCGCTGGACCTGTTCGGCTCGCGCGCGCCCGAACTCGTCACGGTCGACGACATCATCGCCCGCGCCGAGGTCTCCCGGCCGCTGTTCTACCGGTACTTCTCGAACCTGCGAGAACTGCAGGTCGAGGCGCTGAAAACGGTCACCGAAGGGCTCATCGACGGCTTGGCCGGGCTCGAGGAAGGCCCACCCGAAACCCGGCTGCGGGCCGCCGTCCGCGGGCTCATCGACGTCGCCGACCACTACCGGGCGGGTTATGTCGCGCTGTTGCGCAGCGGCTCGGTGATCGCGACGTCCGAGACGGACGCGGCGATCGACGAGGTCCGCAACCGCGCCGTCGAGCTCATCCTCGACGCGCTCGGAGTGTCGGAGCCCTCGCCTATGCTCCTGCTGACGTTGCGCTGCTGGACCGCGGTGGTGGAGGGCTCGCTGCTGAGCTGGCTGCAGGAACGCGCCGTGCCGCGCGAGGTGCTCGACGGCTGGCTGGTCGATCAGCTGACGGCCATGCTGTCGGCGACCGCGGCCCACGATTCTTCGGTCCCGCAGATGCTGTGAACGGTCCGTTCCTGGCCAATCTCGCAAGGAACGGACCGTTCACAGCGCGCGTCAGGACTGCTTGGCGACCAGGTCCCAGCCTTCGACGTCTTCCGGCTTCCGCGGCTCCGGCCCGACATACTTGGCCGAGGGGCGCACGAGGCGGCCGGTCTTCTTCTGCTCCAGGATGTGCGCGGCCCAGCCGGCGGTGCGCGCCGAGCTGAACATCGCGGGCATCATATGCGGCGGGACCTGGGCGAAGTCCAGGATCACGGCGGCCCAGAACTCGACGTTGGTCTCGATCGGGTGGTCCGGACGCCGCTCGCGCAGCTCCTTCAGCGCCACCTGCTCCAGCTCCGCGGCCGCCTCGTAGCGCGACGCGCCGAGCTCCTGGCAGGTGCGGCGCAGCACGCGCGCCCGCGGGTCCTCCGCGCGGTACACGCGGTGCCCGAAGCCCATCATCCGTTCCTTGCGGTCCAGGATGCCCTTGACCAGGCCGACCGCGTCACCGGTCTTCTCGACCTCTTCGATCATCGGCAGCACCCGCGCCGGCGCGCCGCCGTGCAGCGGGCCGGACATCGCGCCGATCGCGCCGGACAGCGCGGCGGCGACATCGGCGCCGGTCGAGGCGATGACCCGGGCGGTGAAGGTCGAGGCGTTGAGACCGTGCTCGGCGGCCGAGACCCAGTAGGCGTCGATGGCCTTGACGTGGGCGGGGTCCGGCTCGCCTCGCCAGCGGACCATGAAGCGCTCGGTGATCGACTTCGCCTCGTCGACCCGGGTCTGCGGGACGGCGGGCTGCCCGATGCCGCGGGCGGACTGGGCGACGTACGAAAGCGCCATCACCGAGGCACGGGCCAGCTGATCGCGTGCCTCGTCGTCGGTGATGTCGAGCAGCGGCCGGTAGCCCCAGATGGGGGCGAGCATGGCCAGCGCGGCCTGGACGTCGACCCGGACATCGCCGGTGTGCACCGGCAGCGGGAACGGCTCGGCGGGCGGTAGCCCGTGGCCGAAGCGGCTGTCGACGAGAAGACCCCAGACGTCACCGAAGCTCACCTTGCCGGCGAGATCCTCGATGTCGACACCGCGATAACGCAGCGCGCCGCCGTCACGGTCGGGCTCGGCGATTTCGGTCCGGAAGGCGACCACGCCTTCGAGACCCGGTCGGAAACCGTCGTCGACCTGCTCGGACGGCTGATTGGTGCTGATCGTGGAGGTACTCACTGTGGTGAAACCTTTCGATGCGCATTCCCCGGCTTTGTGTTCATGCGTGGACGGGATACACGCAGCGAAGGCGCGCCTCATCGCACGGATGGACAAACTTTGCTCCACGTCGCGGCCCGGGGCAATCGAAAGATGTGGTGCTTTCGGTCACGATTACGAGAACGATTCAGTGAAAAGAAGCTTCGTACGCGAAGAGTTACGGCGGCGTTCACTTTCCGTGTACCGGCGGCCGAGGTAAATCCTGTGTTTCAAGAACCGGCGCCGACCGGATTCCGGTGATAGACCTTTCCCATGCACCTGAGCCCCCAGGAGCGGGACAAACTGCTCATCCACGTCGCGGCGGACGTAGCTCGCAAACGCCTGGAGCGCGGGGTCCTGCTGAACTACCCAGAGGCGGTCGCGCTGATCACCGACCACGTCCTCGAAGGCGCCCGCGATGGCCGGACGGTGAGCGAACTCGTCGCGAGCGGGCGTTCGGTGCTCGGCCGGGCGCAGGTGCTGGACGGAGTACCGGAGATGGTCGATTCCGTGCAGGTCGAAGCCACTTTCCCGGACGGCACGAAGCTCGTCACCGTGCACGACCCGATCGTCTAGAAAGGGCCGCCAGTGCGACCAGGAGAGATCATCACCGGTGACGCGCCGGTCGAGCTGAACCCGGGAAGGCCGCGGGTCCGGCTGCTCGTGCGGAACCTCGGAGACCGGCCCGTCCAGGTCGGCTCGCACTACCATTTCGCGGCGGTCAATCCGGGCCTCGAATTCGATCGCGAAGCCGCCCGAGGGCATCGGCTCGACGTGCCCGCGGGAACGTCGGTGCGGTTCGAGCCGGGAGTCGAACGCGAAGTCGACCTCGTCCCGCTGGCCGGGAACCGCGCGGTGCCCGGACTGCGGAGGGAGCCCTGATGCCGTCGATCGATCGCGAGCGGTACGCCGAACTGTTCGGCCCGACCACCGGCGACCGGATCCGCCTCGCGGACACCGACCTGCTGATCGAAGTCACCGAAGACCGCAGCATGGGGCAGGCGGGCAGCGGTGACGAGGTGCTGTTCGGCGGCGGCAAGGTGATCCGCGAATCCATGGGCCAGGGGATGGCGACCCGGGCCGAAGGCGCGCCGGACCTGATCATCACCGGCGCGGTGATCCTGGACCACTGGGGGATCGTCAAGGCCGACGTCGGTGTGCGCGACGGCCGGATCGTCGGCATCGGCAAGGCGGGCAACCCGGACACGATGGACGGCGTCGACCCGGCGCTGGTCGTCGGCCCGTCCACCGAGGTGCTGTCCGGCAACGGGAAGATCCTCACCGCGGGCGGGATCGACTGCCACGTCCACTTCATCTGCCCGCAGCTGACCGACACCGCGCTGGCGTCCGGCCTCACCACTCTCGTCGGCGGCGGCACCGGGCCGGTCGAGGGCAGCAAGGCCACCACCGTCACGCCCGGCGCGTGGAACCTCGGCCGGATGCTGCAGGCGATGGACGGCCAGCCGGTCAACGTCCTGTTGCTGGGCAAGGGGAACACGGTCCGGCACGAGGCGCTGCGCGAACAGCTCGCGGCCGGCGCCGGCGGGTTCAAACTGCACGAGGACTGGGGCAGCACCCCGGCCGCGATCGACGCCTGCCTGACCGTGGCGGGCGAATCCGGTGTCCAGGTGGCGATCCACACCGACACGCTCAACGAAGCGGGCTTCCTGGAGTCCACTGTGGACGCCATCGGTGGCCGCTCGATCAACGCGTACCACACCGAAGGCGCGGGCGGCGGGCACGCGCCGGACATCATCCAGGTCGCCGGGCTGCCCAACATCCTGCCGTCGTCGACGAATCCGACGCGCCCGCACACCGCGAACACCCTCGACGAGCATCTCGACATGCTCGTCGTCTGCCATCACCTGAACCCGTCCGTGCCCGAGGACCTGGCGTTCGCCGAAAGCCGGATCCGGCCGACGACCATCGCGGCCGAGGACGTCCTGCACGATCTCGGCGCGATCTCCATGATGAGCTCGGATTCGCAGGCGATGGGCCGGATCGGCGAGGTGATCATCCGGACCTGGCAGACCGCGCACGTGATGAAACGCCGTCGCGGCGCGTTGCCCGGCGACGGCGCGGCAGACAACTTGCGGGCTCGTCGCTATGTCGCCAAGTACACGATCAACCCCGCGATCGCGCACGGCATGGACCGCGAGATCGGCTCGGTTGAGGTCGGGAAACTCGCGGATCTCGTGCTGTGGGAACCGAAGTTCTTCGGGGTGCGGCCGCACGTGGTGCTGAAGGGCGGATTCCCGGCGTGGGCGGCGATGGGCGACGCGAACGCGTCCATCCCGACGCCGCAGCCGGTGCTCGCGCGGCCGATGTTCGGCGCGGCGCCGGCGGTCGCCGCCGCGAGCAGCTTCCATTTCGTGGCTCCGGAAGCGCTGGAAAGCGGGGTGGCGGAACGGTTCGGCATCGCGCGGAAGCTCGTGCCGGTCGAGAACACCCGCTCGCGGGGCAAGGCCGACATGGTGCTCAACGACGCGACGCCGGACATCCGGGTGGAGCCGGACAGTTTCGCCGTGCACGTCGACGGCGAGCTGATCGAGCCGCGGCCGGTGACGGAACTCCCCATGGCGCAAAGGTATTTCCTCTTCTGATGGATCTCTCCGCGCTCATCCTCGCCGACTCCCGGTTCCCCGGGGGCGGCCACGTTCATTCCGGCGGGCTCGAAGAGGCCGTCACCCGGAAGCTGATCACGCACGAACGCGACCTGCCGGTATTCCTTTCCGGGCGCCTCCGTACGGCGGGTGCGCTGGCCGCGGTGTTCGCCGCCGCGTCGGCGCACGCGGCCGTGCGGAACGTCCGAAGTGGACACTGGCGGCGGCTCGATCTCGAACTGGACGCCAGAACGCCTTCCCTCGCGCAGCGGGAGGCGTCCCGCGCGCAGGGTCGCGGCACGGCCAGAGCCGGAAAGGCGGCCTGGCCCTCGCCGGTGCTTTCCCAGCTGCTGAAGGAAACTCCGCGACCGCATCATCCGGTGATCGTCGGCGCGCTGGTCGGGGTGCCCTTCGACGCCGCGATGGCGGTGGCCTACCTCGCGATCAGCGGTCCCGCGAGCGCGGCCGTGCGGCTGCTCGGTCTCGATCCGTTCGCCGTCAACGCCGTCGTGGCCCGGCTCGCGGAAGAGGTCCGTGAGGTCTCCCTTCGCGCCGCCGAGGTCGCGGGTGACGATCCGGCCGATCTCCCGGCGCCGGGTTCTCCGGCGCTCGATCTGTTCGCCGAGGCACACGCCCGGCACCACAAGGAAGAGGTGCGTCTCTTTGCCAGCTGAGCATGGTCACGGTCACGGACATGTGCACCCGGTCAACTTCGACCCGACCGCCGCGGAACCCGACCACTACGAGCAGGCGCCGACCGCCGGACGCGCGTACCGGATCGGGATCGGCGGGCCGGTGGGGAGCGGGAAGACCGCGCTCACCGCGGCGCTGTGCCGGGCGCTCGGCGACGAGGTGAACCTCGCCGTCGTCACCAACGACATCTACACCACCGAGGACGCCGACTTCCTGCGCAAGGCCGGGGTGCTCGACCCGGAGCGGATCGAGGCCGTGCAGACCGGCGCGTGCCCGCATACCGCGATCCGCGACGACATCACCGCGAACCTCGACGCGGTCGAGCGGCTCGAGGAGCGGTTTCCGGGGCTGGATCTGGTGATCATCGAAAGCGGCGGCGACAACCTCACCGCGGTGTTCAGCCGGGGGCTCGCCGACAGCCAGGTGTTCGTGGTCGACGTCGCCGGCGGAGACAAGGTGCCGCGTAAGGGCGGGCCGGGTGTCACGACGGCGGATCTGCTGGTGATCAACAAGATCGACATCGCGCATCTGGTCGGGGCGGACATGGACGTGATGACCTCGGACGCGCACCGGATGCGAGGCGAACTGCCGGTGATCACCCAGTCCCTTGTGGACACTCCGGACGCGCCGGCGGTCGCGGACTGGGTCCGCTCGCTGCTCCCGGTCCGCGCGGGGTGAAGGCGCACGCGCGGCTGACCGCCTGCTTCGAGGGTGGCCGGACCGTACTGCGCGAGCTGCGTTCGATGGCACCGCTCACGCTCATCCCCAAGCGGGGCACCGGTGCGACGGCGGTGGTGCATCTGGTCAACTCGGCGACCTCGCCTCTGGGCGGGGATGAGCTGAAGCTGACCATCCGCGTCGGGCCCGGTGCTTCGCTGCGTCTTTCCGGAGTCGCGGCGACGATCGCGCTTCCCGGGCTGCACGGTGAGGGGAGTTCGTCCCTTGTGGACATTGGCGTGGATGACGGCGGGTCTTTGGAGTACTTGCCGGAGCCGACCGTGGTGACCGCTCGTGCTCGGCACACCGCCGTGTTCCGGGCCGCTTTGGCGCCTGGTGCCTTCTTGCGCACACGAGAGGTGTTGGTCCTGGGCCGGGCGGGCGAGCGGCCTGGCTCTCTGGTGACGACGCAGCATGTGACGCGAGGTGAAGTGCCGGTGCTGCGGCAGACGCTGGAGATCGGGGATTCCACTTTGGACTCCAGTCTCGCGCATCTCGCCGGGCGTCGGGTGCTGGCGACCGATCTGGTCGTGGGTGGGCCTGCGGTCCCCGCGGCGTCCGGGGAGTGGTGGTCGCGGACGCCTCTGGCCGCCGGTGGAACCCTGACGACTTCGCTCGCTCCGGACGCCGTGACCGCTCTTCGGGTCCTCGAAAATCCGTGAAGGCCTCCTTCACTACCCTGAAGGTAGTGAAGGAGGCCTTCACGGACTGACTCCCCGTCAGAACTTGGTGCCCAGCCAGGTCATCGCGACCGGACCGCCCGTCGCGACACCGCCGATGTGTTCCAGCAGCGGGAACTCCTGCCAGGTGACGTCGGCGCCGAGGGCGCGATAGCGGTCGCGCAGGCCCTTGCCGACCGCGAGCGGGATCAGTTCGTCCAGCGACGCGTGGTACAGGTAGACCGGTGCGCCCGGTTTGGTCTTGCCCGCCAGGTTCTCGCCGAGCCGGGCCTGCCAGCGCGGGTCCGACGAAACGTTCGGCACGGTCGTGAAGTCGTTCAGCCGCGCGAAAGGCGCCGCCGCGCCGAGTTCGACGGTGCACGCTTCCTTGACCTTCGCGACGGCCTTCTCGCCTTTCGCGTTGAGCACGGCGTCGAAGGGCAATTCCGGATACGCGGCCGCGTAACCGACGGCGGCGCCGAGCACCAGCCCGAACGCCGGACCGCCGTCGTTGAACTTCAGGACCGCGTTCAGATCCGCCGGGACACCGCCTTCCGCGACGCCGACCAGGTTGACGTCGGGCGCGTAGGACGGCTGCAGTTCGCCGGCGAACGCGGCAGCCTGACCTCCTTGTGAGTAACCGAAAACCCCGACCGGCCCGGTCTTGGACAAGCCTGCCTCGGGAACCCGGGAAGCGGCGCGGGCGGCGTCGAGGACGGCCCGGCCTTCGGACTGGCCGACGGCGTAGGTGTGCGTGCCCGGGGTGCCCAGGCCTTCGTAGTCAGTGACGACGACCGCCCAGCCGCGCGAAAGCGCTTGGCTCATCAGGAGGACTTCGTTCTCGGACCCGTTCGTCAGCCGGGTCGACGGTGCGCACTGGTCGCCGAGGCCGTGGGTGCCGACGGCGTAGGTGACCAGTGGGCGCGCCCCGTTCGTCCATGGCGTGTGCGGGACCAGCAGGATGCCCGACACCGTGTTCGGCTGCCCCGTCGCCGAGGTGGAGCGGTAGTTGAGTTTCCACGCCTTCGCCGGGGCGGTGGCGACGACCGGTTTGTAGTCGACCAGGTCCCCGGGGGCGCTCGGCGCGGCTTGCGCGGCGGGCGCGCCGATCAGGGCGGCTGCCAGGGCTGAGACCAGAACTGTCCGAAGCGTCATTGCCGTCTCCAGTTTGGTAATCGAGATTTTCGCAATGTAGGCGGTGTTGCTAGCATCTGGCAATCCCTGTTACCGAATCGGGGGAGGTCGAGTGGCCCGCACCTACGGCGGGGTCGCGCCCGAGCAACGGCGCGCCGAACGGCGTGAACGCCTGCTCGTGGCGGCCCTGGACCTGTTCACGTCGACGGGCTACCAGCAGGCGAAGATCACCGAGTTGTGCACCCGCGCCGGCGTCTCGACACGGAACTTCTACGAGGAGTTCGAGAACAAGGAGAAGGTGCTGCTCACCCTGCACGAGCGCATCAACGCGCTCGCGCTGGAGCACGTCACCGGCACCCTGGACCGTCTGGAGGACACCGACGCGGTCACGCGGATCGGGACGCTGCTGGACGTCTTCGTCGGCACGGTCACCTCGGATCCCCGGATGCCGCGGCTGAACTACGTCGAGGCCGTCGGGGTCAGTGCCGCTTTGGAGGCGCAGCACCAGGAATGGGTCGACCGGTGGGCCGCGTTCATCGAAGCCGAGGCCCGGCACGCCGCCGAGCACGGGGTGGCGCCCGATCGCGACTACCACCTGACGGCGATCGCGCTCGTCGGCGCGGCGACCGGTCTGCTGCGCGAGTGGCAGGCGCACACCCCGCCGCTGCCGGTCGCCGACGTCGCCGCCGAACTCCGTGCCCTGATGCTGGCCGCGATCACCCGGCCCGCCTGACCCCGCGTTCAGTCCTCTGGATGCGGTCCTTGCACACGCAAGTACCGCATCCAGAGGACGAAATGCGTCAGGAAGCGGCGGAGGCCCGCCGGAAGGTGTTGTGCAGCACGGCCAGCAGCGCGTCACGGACGGAAAGCCGCTGCCGCGCGTCGAAGGTGATCAGCGGGACGTCCTCGCCCACCGCGAGCGCCCACCGCACGTCTTCGAGGTCATGCTTGAGCGAGCCGTCGAAGACGTTCACCCCGACCACGAACGGCAACCCGGCCTTCTCGAAGTAGTCGACGGCCGGATAGCAGTCGTCGAGCCGCCGGGTGTCGACGATGACGAGCGCGCCGAGCGCGCCCAGCACGAGGTCGTGCCACATGAACCCGAACCGGTCCTGCCCCGGCGTGCCGAAGAGGTACAGCTTCACCTCTTCGTCGATGGTGATGCAGCCGAAGTCCAGCGCCACCGTGGTGGTGGTCTTCGACGGCACCTCCCCGCCGGTACCGTCGACGGCCGCGCCGGTCGAGGTCATGGCGGCCTCGGTGGTCAGCGGTTTGATCTCGGAGATCGCGCCGACGGTGGTCGTCTTGCCGACCCCGAACCCGCCGGCGATGACGATCTTGACCGGTGTCGGCGGTTTGACCGACGCCGGTTCAGCGAATTGCTTCGAGTCCACGAATGACCCTTTCGATCATGCCGAGGTCCTGGGTGAAGGCTCCCGCCGGGCGACGGAGCACGACGTAGCCGAGCGCGGCGAGATCCGCCACGAGCACCCTGGCCACGCCGATGTGCAGGCCGAGCATCGCCGCCACTTCGGCGACGGATTTCGTTTCCCGGCAAAGGGAAACGATCTCCCGCCGTTCGAAGGTCAGCCTCGCGTGCGACGCCGCGCCGAGCCTGCTCGTGAGCACCTGAGCCTCGATTTCGAGCGTGCCGTCCACCGGCTGCGCGCGGCCGGCGGTGAGCAGATACGGGCGTAGCGGCGAGATGCCCTGTTCGGCGCCTCGCGGCTGAGGTACCTGGTCGTCGCTCATTCCCTTGTCCCCTCGTCAGTTCAGCTGCCGACGCTCTTCTTGAGTTCCTCGATCAGCGCGGGGGTGAGCACCTCGGTCGCCCGGTTGGCGAACATCGCCATCTCGTACGCGATCGTGCCGAGGCTGGCCTGCTTGGTGGCGAGCACGCCGAGCGAGCAGCCGATGCTGATCGTGCAGACCAGCAGGTACCCCTGCTCCAGCTCGATGATGATCTTGTCGGGCGAACCGAGCGGGTGGCTCTCGGAGACACCGTGCGCGAGGCCGAGCATCGCCGAGCAGATCGCGGCCAGCCGATCGGCGTTGGCCCGTTCCAGCTCGGACGACATCGCGATCAGCAGGCCGTCGGCCGAGACGGCGATCGCGCCCATCGCGCTCGCCGTGTTCTGTGCGAAGCGCGTCACCAACCAGTTGAAGTTCCGGGCTTCGACGCTGACTCCGGTCGTCATCTCTTGCTCTTCTCTCTCTGTTCCATCTCCGGGTTGACGGCTTTCTCCAACCCGTCACTGAAGGCGTCGAACGCGGCACGCTCGGCCTCGGGGTCACGCATGCCCTTGGGCTTGGTGGTGTTCAGCGCCGCCCGCGCGGTCTGGTGCCGCGCGGCCGGACCTTTCGCCAGCCCCGGCGCCAGCTGCGCGCCGGGGACTCGTCTGGTGAGACCGCCGCGGGAAGCGGCGGGCACCGGTGTCGGGGTCGGCATCGGCGCCGGGACGGCGGCCGGTGATGGTGGTGGTGACAGTGGTGGCGGTGCGGTGGCCTTCGCGAGTCCCGCCTCGAAGCCGTCGAAGGCCGCTTTGGCCGCTTCTGGATCATGCCTGGACTTCTGCCGCGCCGGCGCTTCGGGGGCACCGGGAAGCTGCGCGCCCTTGACCCGCCGCCGCAACCCGCCCCGGGTCTCGCCGGGGTCGGCGGCGGTCAGCGTCGGCGCGGGAGCCTGGAACGCGGGCTCCGGCACGGGCACGGGCATGGGCGGTGGCGCCGGTTCGGGGATGGCCCCGTCGGTCTTGCGGAACCACCGGAAATCCTTGGGACGCTGGCCGTCGCGCGGGATCATCCCGGCGATCGCCAGCGTCGGCGGTTCGTGCGCGGCCGCCTTCTGCCGCGGCTCGGGGAAGGACGGCGGGTCGGGCTCGTCGCCCGGTTCCGCCGTCGGCCACACCGGCGGCGCCGGGACGGACTTCGGTACCGGTGGCCGGTACGTCAGCAGATTCGGCGGGATGGTGAGCCGCGCGGTGATGCCGGCCGACGGCTCGGTCTCGGTCAGTTCGACCTTGAGCCCGTGCCGCCGCGCGAGCCGTCCGACCACGAACAGCCCGAGCACACTGGTCGGCGCCAGTTCGAGCCGCTCGCGTTCGACCAGCCGCCGGTTCTCCTCGGCGAGCCGTTCGGCGGTCATGCCGATGCCCTGGTCCACGATCACGATCAGGCAGGAGCCGTCGGGCAGGATCCTCGTGCCGACGTCCACAAAGGACTCCGGCGGGGAGAACGACGTCGCGTTCTCCAGCAGCTCGGCGAAGATCAGCACCAGATCGGAGCCGAACGGCGACGACAGCAGCACGTCGCCCATCGAACCGAGCCGCACCCGCTGGTAGTCCTCGATCTCCGCGAGCGCCGAACGCAGCGCCGTCGAGAGTTCGATCGGGCCGGAAATCCTTGCCTCGTCACGGTTTCCCGAGACGACGAGGAGGTTGTCCGCGTTCCGGCGCAACCGGGTGGAGAGGTGGTCGAGCCGGTAGAGGCTCGCCAGCAGGGCGACGTCCTGCTCGTTGCGCTCCAGCTCGTCGACCAGCGCCAGCTGCCTGCCCACCAGGTTCTGCGTGCGCTTCGCGACGTTGGCGAACATGAGGCCGACGTTGCGCCGCGTGACGGCCTGCCGCTCCACCAGTTCGGCCGCGGTGGCCTGCACCCGGTTGAACGCCTCGGCCAGCTTGCCGAGCTCGTCCTGCGAGGAAACGTCGATGGTGGCGAGGCGCGGCGCGAGTTCTTCGGCCTGCTCGGTGTCGGTGACGCGGACCAGTTCGGTACTCGCGAGGTCCGCGACCGACGTCGCCGCCGTGGTCAGTTTCCGCAGCGGATCCGCGATCGACCGGCTGACCGCGATCGCGAGACCACCGACCAGGAGGAACAGCACGCCGGCGCCGATACCGATCGTCCACGCCAGGTTCTGGGCGGCGTCGGCGCGCGCGGTCGCGGCGTCGGTGATGCCGGTGGTGACCGCGTCCTGGGTGAGCCGCCGCTGGTTCGACTGGGCGTCGACGGCGCCGAGGATGTCCGGCAGCAGGTTCTGCACGGCTTGCGGGCCACGCGCCTCCGGGAGCCTGGCTTCCAGCGCGTCGACCCGGCGGCCCGTCTCGCCCTGCTCGACCGCCACGACCTGCGTCGCCTGGGTGACGTCGGCCTGCTGCACGAACCGTTCGAGGAACAGCGACGACTGCTGCTTCGCGTCGGCCAGCACCGGCGCGCCCGATTCGGGGGTGACCAGCACGATGATCAACGCCATACCGCGCAACGAGTTCTCCTCGTTCGCGCGCAGCAGCGCGTCGAGCGCCGTCAGCTGCTGGGTGCCTGCCGCGTCACTGGTCTGCTGGGGGACCAGGCGGAGCGAGTTGATGACCGCGTCGATCACCGCGTGATACGTCCGCGCCACGCTGTCCAGCGAGGCGCCGCGCCGCAGCGCGTTCTCCCGGATCTCGTTCAGCGATCCGATGCGCACCAGCGCCGCCGCGAGTTCTTCCGGCGCGTCGGCGCTCAGCTGCGAGCGCACCTGGTTCACCGTTTCGGCGACCACGCCCTGCTGTTTCAGCATCGCGGAACTGCTCGCCGACGAAGACGCGATGTAGTGCGCCGTCAGCAGCCGCTCGCGCTGGAGTTCCCAGGCGAGCGTGCCGAGGGCGCGGGCCTGCGACGCGACGTCGGCGGTGGTGCGGGCGGACCGGGCGTCGTCGATCTCGCCGGCCACGTAGGGCACCGACACCAGGACCACGGCGGTCAGCGGCAACATCAGGAGCAGGTTGAGTTTGCCCCGGATGCCGAGTCTGCCGAGCAACCCGGAACGCAGGCTGCGTTCGGGCCGGGACTTCCCGTGCCTCATGGTCACCTTTCTCCCCGGCTCCGCCCGAGGTGTCCGCGGTGCTGCTCCCGGACGAGGTCTTCGATGGACGCGCGCAGCGAGACGAACCCGGGCGCGCGTTTGACCGCGAGGTCGCGTTCACCGGGCAGGTCGACCACGATGTCCGCGGCCACCCGGCCCGGGTCCGAGGCCAGCACCACGACGCGCCCGCCGAGGAACACGGCCTCTTCGACGTCGTGGGTCACCATCAGCACGGTGGTGTGCGTGTCGGTCCAGATCCGGCGGATCAGGACCTGCATGTCCTCTTTGGTCTGGACGTCCAGTGCGCCGAAAGGTTCGTCCAGCAGCAGCACGTCGGGCTCGCACACCAGCGCCCGCGCGATCGCGACCCGCTGTTTCTGCCCGCCGGAAAGCTGTTTGGGCAACGACTTCCGCAGCCGGCCGAGCCCGGTCTCTTCGAGATACCAGTCGATCCGGCGCGCCCGCTCGGCCTTGTCGATGCTGAGCAGCTCGAGTCCGAACGCGACATTGCTCTCGACCGTGCGCCACGGGAACAGCGCGCCGTGCTGGAACACCAGCCCGCGATCCGGGCCCGGCCCGGTCACGGTGTCGCCGTCGAGGGTGATCAGGCCTTCGGTCGGCTCGGTCAGCCCGGCGATCAGCGACAGCAGGGTCGACTTGCCGGATCCGCTCGCGCCGACCACGCAGACGAAGTCGCCGCGCGCGACGTCGAGGTCGATCCCGTCGAGCGCGCGGATGGTCTTGCCGCGGACCGTGTAGTCCTTGGCGACGGCCTTCAGCTGAAGCGTCATGCCGCCCACTTCCCGACCCTGGCCCGCAGGAGCCGCAGCGCGATGTCGATGACCAGTCCGAGCAGGCCGATCACGATCAGCAGCGCGAAGATCCGGTCGGTCTGGGTGAACCGTTGCGCCCGCATGATCCGCAGGCCGAGCCCGGCGGTGGCGTTGATCAGTTCGGCGACCACCACGAAGTTCCACGCGGCCGCGGCGTTGACGCGGGTCGCGTCGATCATGCCGGGCAGCGCGTGCGGGACGATCACCTTGCGCAGGACCTCGCCGCGCCGCGCGCCGAGCGTGTACGACACGTCGATCAGCGAACGCGGCACCCCGCGGACGGCGTCGGCGGTCATCAGCGTGTTGAAGAAGACCGTGCCGAGGAACAGGACCGCGACCTTCGACGGCTCGCCGAGGCCGAGCCAGATCATCAGCAGCGGGATGAACGCGCTCGCCGGCAGATAGCGCAGCATCGCGATGACCGGCTCGAACAGGGCCAGCCCCGCGTCGAACGTCCCCATCACGATGCCGAGCGGGACCGAGACGAGCACCGCGAGCCCGAAGCCGAGCAGCACCCGCTGGGTGGTGGCCCAGAGGTCGCCGAACAGTTCACCCGACTCGATCATCTTCACCAGCGCGTCGAACACCGCGACCGGCGTCGGGAGGAACATCGGCTTGATGGTGCCCAGCGCGTTCAGCGTCACCCAGATCAGCAGCGGGATCACGAACGAGGCCGCAGCCAGCGTCCACCGCCAGCGGGCGGAGATCGGCGTCCGCAGTGAAAGCAGCGGGGAGGCGTTCGGCTTGAGGCCCGCCCGGCGGGGCAGCGGCGACCAGTCCGGACGCGCGCCGCGCCGATCTTCCTGCGCCTCGGCGAGCCGCTGTTCGTCATCGAGGCGGCGCGCTTCGGCCTCGTCAGCGGCGTCCGTCCGCTGACCGGCGCGCCCCGCCGCGTCCGTGGCGCTCACTTCACCGCCTTGACGTACTGGTCGTCGAACAGCCCGTCGAAGTTCGGCCGGCTCTGGGCGAGCCCGTTGGAGACGATGAAGTCGGCGATCTTGCCCGCCTGGAAGTTCAGGTGGGCCGGGGTGACGCCGGGGGTGAACGCGTCGAGGTTCTGCTGCTTCGTGAAGATCGTGGTGCCCGCGTCGTACGACTTGTACTCCTCGATCGACACTGCGCCGCGTTTGGCCATGATCTTCACGGCCTCTTCGCGGTTCTGCTTGATCCAGTCGATCGTCTCGAACCAGGTGTTCACCAGCGCCTGGACCTCCTTCTTGCGCTCCTTCGACATCTGCTCGGAGACGACGAGGTGGTCCGGGATGGCGCCGGGGAACTCGGCGGACGTCGCGATCGCGCGGCTGCCGGGGCGCTCGAGCGCCTTCGAGGTGAAGGGCGCGAAGGCGGCGACGGCGTCGACCTGCTCGCCGACGAACGCGGCCGCGGCGGCGTCGGTCAGCAGCGGGACGATTTCGACGTCCTTCTCGGTCAGTTTCGCCTCCTGCAGCGCGAGCAGCAGGAGGTAATGGTCGACGGTGCCCTGCTCGACGGCGATCTTCTTGCCCTTGAGGTCGGCGACGCCGGTGATCCCCTGGCGGGCGATGATCTTGTCGTTACCGGTCGAGTTGTCGTTGACCAGCACCACCGACAGCTTCGCGCCGCCGCTGACCGAGGCGAGGGTGTCGTTCAGGGTCTGGCTGTTCGCGTCGATCGCGCCCGAGGAGAGGGCGTTGATGCTCTCGGTGTAGCTGTCGAACCACTTCAGGTCGACGTTCACGCCGTTCTTCTCGAACAGGCCCTTCTCCTGGGCCACCGCCCACGGGAACCAGCCCGGCCAGGCGCTGTAACCGATGGTGACCTTGGTGCCGGAAGCGGCCGTACTGTCGGAACAAGCCGAAAGGGCGGTCACGCCCGCCAGCGAAAGGGCGCACAACAACGCCGT
The DNA here is from genome assembly GCF_044765885.1 of Amycolatopsis sp. NPDC102389. Lineage (NCBI taxonomy): Bacteria > Bacillati > Actinomycetota > Actinomycetes > Pseudonocardiales > Pseudonocardiaceae > Amycolatopsis > Amycolatopsis sp. NPDC102389. The sequence goes on along the minus strand of NZ_JBIWKX010000025.1, from coordinate 6,051 downwards.
CATCAGACGGCGGGAACGGGAAATCACAACGCACTCCTGGGGAAGGGGAGTAACTCGGGCGTGGAAAGTTCCGGCTGTTCGAGCGCAGGACTGATCGACCGGTGTCGAACTCCCTCGCGGAAGCCCGGCCGGCAATGGCGGATGGTGCGGCCGCACACCCGGCCGTCCCGTCCAAACCTCTGAACATATTGGATAGAGGTGATCACCCCGTTGCTCTCGGCGGCGATCCTATCGAGTGGCGCAAGGTCTACCTAGTGTGATCGTCGGCTCTTGCACGATTCGCTGTCACATTCTGCTAAATCCGGTCGTTCGCCCCAATGGGCGGACTCTCGCCCGATGGACAACCCGGTCCCGGACGTCGTACGTCCATCGGGTGGTGGGTGAAATCTTCGCCCGCCCTTCGGGAGGGAGCAGAGGATGAAAATTCGTTCGGCCGCGTTGTGCGTCGCGGGGGCGGCGATCTTGTCCACCTTGGCCGGCGCGGGGCAGGCGAACGCGACCAGACCGTCCAGTCTGGTCTTGAGTCCGAGCGCCGTCGTCGCAGGTGGGACGGTCACCGCGGATATCTATTGCCTGCGCCCGTCGGGGGCGGGCGAGCTCGCGACGACCCTCGTCGCGGACGGTCTCGCCGCCCCGATTCCCTTGCGGGTGGTGGGCGACGGCGGCACCGGCGGCATCGGTGTCGCGTTGCGCGGCGACGGTCCGGTCGGGACGGTGCCGGGGCGGTACACGGCGACGTACGACTGCTGGGGCTGGATCGTCCGCGCGGAGTTCGCTGTCACGAACTGACAACACGGCAGTAGAAGCGAAGGCCGGTTTCGGGGCGCGAATTGACGCCCCGGAGCCGGCCTTCACTGACACATCTCACGGAGGTGTTCCGCGGGGTAATTTCTGTCAGCTGACAGAATTAGCTCGGGCGGGCGCGGGCGCCGCCGTGAATACCGGAAGAATTGTTCGCGGAATACCGAAACTTCCGCGAAACAAAAGTGGAAAGAATTACCGGCCGGGTCGCGCGGACCCGGTCTGTCCAGGGCATTTCCGTCGTTTGTGGAGCCGGGCGCGCTTTCGCGGGCGGGTGGGACGAATCGGGACAAAGGCCTCCGGCGGCCGACGATCGACCTTGATCGATCAGGTCCGGCCAGGTGGCCGGGAGGTGACGGCTTGCGGTCCAGCGGCTACACACAGATGATCGGGCAGGGGTGGCGGGTGTCACCGTTCAGTGGGTTTCGCCGCCGCGTCGGAGGCAATACCGTCGGCGGCAAAGCCGAAGTCACAGATGCCCCGACCGGGTACGGAGGTTTGGCGGATGATGCCGGAGATCAAAGATGGCGCTGCCGACAGCGCTGACGCCGTCGTGCGCCTGCCGGGCATGCGGGTGGCCTACGAAGGGGCCGCCTTCGACGAAGCCGCGCTGGCGGAGACCTGGACCGCCCAGCTGCAGGACTGGCTGAACCAGGCCGTCTCCGCCGGGATCGCCGAACCGAACGCGATGGTGCTCGCCACGGCCGACCCGGAGGGCAGGCCGTCGTCGCGGACCGTCCTGTGCAAGGGCCTCGACGAGCGCGGTGTCGTGTTCTACACGAACTACACCTCCACCAAGAGCCACGACCTCACCGCGACGCGCTACGCGTCGGTCACCTTCCCGTGGTACGCCCTGCAGCGTCAGGTCCACGTGCGCGGCGAGGTGGAGAAGGTCAACGTCGCCGAGACCGCCGAGTACTGGGCGTCCCGCCCGCGAGGTTCGCAGCTCGGGGCCTGGGCCTCGCCGCAGTCCCGCGTCGTCGACGGCCGCCGCGCCCTCGAGACCGCGCTTCACGGCATCGAGCGCCGCTTCGCCGACGTCGAGAACATCCCGTTCCCGCCGCACTGGGGCGGGTGGCGCATCCGGCCCGACGTCGTCGAGTTCTGGCAGGGCCGCGAGGACCGCATGCACGACCGGCTCCGCTACGTCCGTACCGACGACGGCTGGCAGATCGAGCGCGTCGCGCCGTAATTTTTGTCGCGCGCTTCCGCAAACGCGCCGCAGGGGCGCCCGTGTCGTTTTCAACTCGCGTTGGGAGCGGAGGGCGCCCCTTCGTCGCGTTTGCGGGGGCCTTCGGCCCAAGAGAGGGCGCGCGACGGTGAAGTCTCCCCGTCGCGCTGGCGCGCTCCCGGGAGACGCGTGGGGTCACCGAGGGTCTCGAGGGTCACCGGTGTTGGGTCACCTGGCCTTGGTGCGGTTGCGTGGTGGGCTGAAGGGGCCCTTCGCCTCATCGCATGGGGTGAAAGCGTCCTTCGCCGCGTCTGACGAGGGGAAAGGCCCCTTCGGCGACCGGGTGAGGTAAATCGCGCGCGGGTGGTTAGTTAGCGCGGCTAAGCTGTCTGGTTGTGAGTGACGACGTGGGGGTTGAGCAGCGCAAAGGTGTCCGCAAGCTGTTCGGCTCGATCGTCGTCGACACCCGGCCGCTCAAGATCCCCGCGTTCCGCCGCCTCTGGCTCTCCACGGCGGTCACCGCGATCGGCAGCCAGCTCACCGCCGTCGCGGTCCCCAAACAGGTCTTCGACCTCACCGGCTCGTCCGCGTACGTCGGCCTGACCGGCCTGGTCGCCCTGGTCCCGCTGCTCGTCTTCGGTCTCTGGGGTGGCGCCATCGCGGACGCCGTCGACCGCCGCAAGCTGCTGCTTGTCACCAACGTCGGGGTCACGCTCACTTCGGTGGTCCTGTGGCTCCAGGCGTTCCTGAACGTCGGCTCCGTCTGGCTCGTGCTGGGACTGCTCGCGGTCAACCAGGCGTTCTTCGCGGTCAACATGCCGACCCGCAGCGCCGTCGTCGCCCGGCTGGTGCCGGACAAGCTGATCGCGCCTGCGACCGCGCTGAGCAGCACGATGGCCACGTTCGGCGCGGTCTTCGGCCCGCTGCTCGCCGGTTCGCTGATCCCGATCCTCGGCCTCTCGACGCTCTACCTGATCGACGTCATCGCCCTGACGCTGACCCTCGTCGCCGTCTACAAGCTCCCCCCGATCCCGCCGCTCGGCGAGATCGCGCGCCGGGCCGGGCTCCGCGACATCATCGACGGCTTCAAATACTTGGCGACGCAGAAGATCCTGCTCGCCTCGTTCCTCGTCGACATCATCGCGATGGTCGCGGGCATGCCGCGCGCGCTGATCCCGGAGATGGCGGAGCGCACCTTCGGCGATCCGCCCGGCGGCGGTCCGGCGCTGGGCTGGCTGTACGCCGCCCTCCCCGCGGGCGCCATGCTGATCGGCCTCTTCTCCGGCTGGCTGACCAGGATCCGCAAGCAGGGTGTCGGCGTGATCGTCTCGATCTGCGTCTGGGGCGCCGCCGTCGCCGGTTTCGGGCTCGCGAACTCGCTGTGGCTCGCGGTCTTCTTCATGGCGCTCGCCGGAGCGGCCGACATGGTCAGCGCGATCTACCGGATGTCGATCCTGCAGGTCGCCACCACCGACGAGATGCGCGGACGGCTGCAGGGCGTGTTCACCGTCGTCGTCGCGGGCGGCCCGCGGATCGCCGACCTCACCCACGGCTGGGCGGCCGCGGGAGTCGGCACGGCCGCCGCGGCCTCCGGCGGCGGGGTGCTGGTCATCGTGCTGGTCATCGGCGCGGCGCTGCTGATCCCGTCCTTCTGGCGGTACCGGGCCCCGGTCGGCTGAGCCGTCCCGTCTATCGTCGGGCCCATGCGTATTTCACGGGCGATCATCCTGTTCGCCGCTGTCATCGCGACCCTTTCCGCCTGTTCGTCCGGGGACGAAAAGACGGACAACGCGGCGGCCAAGCCGTCGAGCCAGGCCCCCTCGCCGTCCGCCGCGCCGAGTTCGTCGGCCGCGCCCACCGGTGGCGCCGGTGCGAAGGAGCCGTGCGCGCTGCTGCCCGCCGAGGCTGTCGGCAAGGCCGTCTCCATCCAGGGCGTGACGTCGGCGCCGGGCCCGGTGCAGGACAACGCCGCCAACGGGGGCAAGGCCAAGAGCTGTGTCTACTCGGCCGCCGGCAAGCAGATCGGCGCGCTCGCCGTGACCCGCTTCGAAGGCAACAAGATCAAGCCCGCCGAGATGGTCACGGCGCTGAAGAAGGCGAAGCCGAACGCGAAGGACGTCGCCGGTGTCGGCGACGGCGCCATCTACTACACCGACGAGAACAAGACCGCGACGCTGGCGTCCGCCGAACTCGTGGGCAACGTCCCGGTGCTGGTCAACTACACCGGGCCGGCGAAGATGACGCAGGAGATGATGGTGCCGCTGGTGAAGACCGCGGTCGACGCCGACTGAGCGGATTACCCATCGGGCCGCTTCGTCAACCCGTGACGAAGAACTGACCAAATCGGACTGTCGGCCACAGACGTGATGCGGCACACTCTTGCCGCATGGCGGACACGACGACAACAGAACCGACCGGTCCGGCCGGTCAGCCGAGCCTTAAACGGGTCATGGGTTCCAAGCTCCTGCTGTTCTTCGTGGTGGGGGACATCATCGGGACGGGCGTCTACGCGCTCACCGGGCAGGTGGCGGGCCGGGTGGGCGGCGCGCTCTGGCTGCCGTTCCTGATCGCGTTCGTGGTCGCGTTCATGACCGCGTTCAGCTACCTGGAACTGGTCGGGAAGTACCCGCAGGCGGCGGGGGCCGCGCTCTACACGCACAAGGCGTTCAAGATCCGGTTCCTCACCTTCATGGTGGCGTTCGCGGTGATGTGCTCCGGGATCACGTCGGCCTCGTCGGCCGCGAAGGCCTTCGGGGACACGTATCTCAAGGAGTTCATCACCGCGCCGATGCCGCTGGTGGCGATCCTGTTCGTGATCGGGCTGGGGCTGATCAACTTCCGCGGGGTCTCCGAATCGGTGAAGACCAACGTGGTGCTGACCTGTATCGAGGTCGGCGGCCTGCTGATCATCATCGGGGTCGGCGTGTGGGCGGTGCTGAACGGCAACGGGGACGCCTCGCGGCTGGTGGAGTTCGACACCGAGAACCAGACGATGCTCGTGGCGATCACGTCGGCGACGTCGCTGGCGTTCTTCGCGATGGTCGGTTTCGAGGACTCGGTGAACATGGCCGAGGAGTGCAAGGACCCGATCCGGATCTTCCCGAAGGCGATGCTGTGGGGCATGGTCATCGCCGCGACCATCTACATCATGGTCTCGGTGACCTCGTCGCTGCTGGTGCCCGCGGACGATCTGGCGGCGGCCAAGAGCAGCGCGCTGCTCAAGGTGCTCGACGTCGGCGCGCCCGGGTTCCCGCGCGAGGTCTTCTCCGCGATCGGTCTCTTCGCGGTCATCAACTCGGCCCTGATCAACATGCTGATGGCCAGCCGTCTCCTCTACGGCATGGCGAACCAGCGGATCATCCCGAAGCAGCTGGGCACCGTGCACCCGTTCCGCCGCAGCCCGTGGGTGGCGATCGTGTTCACCAGCCTGATCGCGATCGCCCTGGTGTCCTTTGTGGACATCGGCGTGCTCGGTGGCACCACGGCGTTGCTGCTGCTGGCGGTGTTCGCCATCGTCAACGTCGCGGTGCTGGTGCTGCGCAAGGAGAAGGCGGCGCACAAGCATTTCCGCGCGCCGACGATCGTCCCGGTGCTGGCCGCGATCTTCTGCGTCTACCTGGTGACGCCGTTGTCCGGGCGGCCCGCGCGCGACTACAAGGTCGCCGCGATCCTGCTCGGGGTCGGCGTCGTCCTGTGGGCGATCAACTGGCTCGTCATGCGGGCCACGCACAGTGAAGAGGACCGGCAGCCCATCGAGCCGCCGGTCGGCTAGCCGGTGTCCTGTAGGTGAGGTCGTGAGTGGCGTTTCGGGTTCTAACCCTCATTGCCACTCACGACCCCTTCGCGAAACACTGAAACCGGGCCAATCGGGCACTCTTCTCGGGAGGAGAGGCCTTTGTGGACAGTGGGGCCGCGTGACGGTTTCCCGCAAGTGGGCGTGCAGCCGGGCGTGGGGGGGGGGGGGGGGGGGGGGGGGGGGGGGGGGGGGGGGGGGGGGGGTGGGGGGGGGGGGGGGGGGGGGGGGGGGGGGGCGCCGCGACGGCAGCGGAGGGGGGGGGGGGAGGGGGGGTGTGTTGGGT
>NZ_JBIWKX010000024.1:28868-110311 GCF_044765885.1 Amycolatopsis sp. NPDC102389 | reverse complement strand
CACCACACAAGCCCTGGTCACCACGCCGACAGGCCGGTCAGTGTCCGTGAGGTCCTGAAACATCAACTGTCCGACATGTCCTGAACTCAGACATGTCGTTAGAACGACACTTGCCACTCACGACCTCACTCCTCCGAGGGCCTTGACGACGGCCACCATGTCCTCCTCACCGAGACCGAGCCGCTCGGTCTCGGCGTACAGGGCGCGGGACGCCTCGATCAGCGGCAACTCCAGGCCCGCATCACCGGCCGCCGCGGCGATCAGCTCGACGTTGGCCAGGACGTTCGCGATCGAGGCCTGCGGCGCGAAGTCCTCTTCGATCAGCTTGGGCACCTTGACCCGCAGGATCGGGCTGGCGAGCTGCCCCGCACCGAGGACGTCGGCGAGCAGGCCGAGCTCGAGCCCGTGCGCCCTGGCGAACTGCACCGTCTCGGCCAGCGAAGTCACGACCGCGGTCAAGTGCACGTTGACCGCCAGCTTCATCAGGAGCCCGTTGGGGACAGGCCCGCAGTACACGGTTTCCCGGCACATCGGCCCGAACAGCTCCCGGATCTCCTCGACCGCGCCGGGGTCGCCGGCGAGCATCGCGACCAGTTCACCCGCCTCCGCCGGGACACGCGAACCCGAAACCGGCGCCTCCACGTACTTCGCCCCCGCCGCGACGAGATCCGCCTCCAGCGGTCGGGAATGACCCGGTGCCGTCGTTCCCATGTGGACGATCGTGCGCCCCGCCACCCGCCCGGCGAACTCGGGCCCGCCGCGGCCGAGCACGGCGTCGACGGCGGCCGCGTCCTTGAGCATCAGGATCACGACGTCGCACCGTGCGAAGAGCTCGGCGACGTCGGCCACCTGGTCGGCCTTGCCCGGTGTGCGGTTCCAGACGAGCAACGGGATCCCGGCCCGCGCCAGATTCCGTGCCATCGGCGCGCCCATACTGCCCAGCCCGGCGAACCCGACCCGCGAGATGTCCATGGATCCACTGTGCGGCACCGGCGGGCGACACTACGCCCGGTGCGACGATTCCGGCGGAAATCGCGAGGATTGGGCCGCTCAGAACGGATGCTCCATCCACACGTTCGCCTCCACGTACACCCCGAGATCCCGCTCGACGTCCGCGTGCACCGGCGCGATCCCGCCGGGGATCACGTTGTCGCCGTCGACGAGGTTGACGCCGCTCCACTCCTTCCAGTCCGCGATCGAACCCGAGATGGTCACCGCGAACGGGCACACCTTGATCATCCGCGCGCCGAGCCGTTCGTGGGTGCGCAGCCAGCGATCGGCGAACAGCCCGTCCTCGCGCCGCCGGACGGCGTATTCCTCCATGGGGGCATCGGGTTCGTCCTCCTTGCCGATCGGGCGCACCGAGACGATCAGCCGTTTCAACCCCGTCTCGGCGGCCCGCGCCTTCAGTGCCTTGAGCATCGGCGTGGACAGGCCCGTCCCGCGCATCCGCGGCGCCACAACGACTTCGAGTGCGCACAGGGTGTCCGGCGCGCGGCCGTCCATCAGATCTTGCGCGGCCCACTGGATCGCCTCGTCCCAGCCGTGCGCCGGCAGTTCCCGGCGGTCTTCGGCCGGATAGGTCAACGGGACGGACAGCGCCCGGGCGATCGGTTCGCCGTCATCGTCCAGCGCGATCAGGAAATACCGGGACCAGTGGCGCAGGAAACGTTCCGGGGTGATCATCTTGCCGCTGGACCCGGCGTAGATGAACTCACCGCCGACATCGCCGAGATTCAGCGCGGGATCGAGGAGATCGGGACGGGACGCAAGATCGACGATTCGCATGCCGCCCAGTCAACCGAGCCGGTGACCGGCCCGATAGCTGCTTCCGGGCGATGATCAAGCCGGCTGACGCGGCGCGGCCTGCAACCGGGACAGGACGTCGGTGAGCCTGCCCGCGGCGACGTCCCATTCCTCGAGGACGCTGCTGCGCGCGAGCGCCGACGTCCGCAGGGAATGGCGGAGTTCGGCGTCGAGCGACCAGCGCAGCAACGCCGCCGCGAGCGCCGACGGGTTGTTCGGCGGCACCAGCAGGCCGGGGACCCCGCCGCCGGGCGCCGTGCCCAGTGCGTCGTGCGCGCCCGCGGTTTCGGTGGCCACCACGGGGATCCCGCGCGCCAGCGCCTCGGCGACGACCAGCCCCGAAGTGCCGCCGCGGGCGGGCAGGACCAGCAGATCCGCGCCGTCGTAGACCAGGTCGAGGTCGTCCGGCGGCTGGATGAGGCTGATCCGGGAGCCGAGCCCGAGCCGCTCGACCGTCCACCGCAGTTCGTCGACGTAAACGGGATCGTGGTGGGTCGCGCCGGCGAACACGCATTTGAACGCCAGTTCGTCGATCGTCGAGAGCGCCCGGATGAGCACGTCCTGGCCGTGGCGCGCGGTCATGGGCGCGAGACACAGCAGCCGGGAGACGCCGTCGGCTCCGGCGGCGAGCGGCGCCGCGTCCGTGCCGGGGGTCGCGACGTAGACCCGCGTCGGATCGAGGTCGTGCCGGTCGATCAGCTGCCGCGCGAGCCACGGCCCGGTGGCGACGATCATCCCCGTCAGCCGCAGGGTCTCCCGTTCACAGGCGTCGAGTTCGGCGGCCTGCGCCGGGTCGAGCGCGGGATCGTCGGCGAGCGGCCGATGGACCAGGACGGCCAGCCGGAGCCGCCGGGCGTGCGGGATCACGATCTCCGGGACCCCGCAGGCGACCGTGCCGTCGATCAGGACGACGGTGTCGTCGGGCAGCGCGGCGAGCGAACGGGCCAGTCTCGACCGGGACAGTGGCCCCGGCATCGGCCATTCCCCGGCGATCGGCAGTTCCAGCAACGGGAGGCCGGTGGCCGGCAGGTTCTGGCACATCCGGCGGTCGTATTCGCCGCTGGTGTCCTCGATGTCCCCCGGCAGGACGAAGACGACCGGTTCGGTCACGCGGACATTCGAGGTGAACACGGTTACCTCCAGATGCGGGCGCCTTATCAGGAGACACGGATACGGCGCCTGATCGGTTCACATCCGGGGCGAGAAATCTTCAGCCGTTCGCGCGTCCGACCGCCGCGACGATCTCGTCCCGCAGCCCGGCCCCGACCGCGATGGTCGCCGCCGAGCCCACCGTGTGGTCGGCGCCGTCGATGTCGACGACCACTCCCCCGGCCTCGCGCACCAGCAGGACACCCGCCATCGTGTCCCACGGCGCGTTGGCCAGTATCACGCTCGCGTCGAGTTTGCCGTCCGCGACCCAGGCCAGGTCGATCGCGGCGGAGCCGAGGAAACGGATCCGCTGCACGCGGCCGCCGAGTTCGTCCAGCAACGCGATCCGGACGCGGTTCATGACCTCCGCGCCCTCGCCGACCGCGAAGTCGCCGATACTCACGATCGCGTCGGACAGCTCCGTCGCTTTCGACGCTTCGAGACGATCTTCGCCCACGTACGCGCCCTGCCCCTCCGCGGCGGTGTAGGTGACGTCGAGGAACGGCAGGGAGATCGCCGCGACCGTGCTCTTCAGACCGTCGACGAGCCCGAGCGAGACACCGCACAGCGGAATTCCGCGCGCGAAGTTCGCCGTGCCGTCGACCGGGTCGAGCGCCCACCAGAGGTCCTTGTCGCCCTCGTGCCCGCGCTCTTCGCCGAGGATGCCGATCTCCGGTGTCTCACGCGCCAGGAATTCGCGGACGGCGTCCTCCACGGCGAGGTCGACGTCGGTCACCATATCGCGATCACCTTTGGCGGCAACGGAAAACGACGTCATCGAGCGGATGATCCCGGTGGCCTTGGCGACGGCCTCGCGGGCCACGGACAACAATGCGGCGTGGTCGGTCATATGGGTACCGTAGCCCGGTGAACCTGTTCCCGACGGCCACGACGGCCGACGAGCGCGCCCGCGGCGCCGAGGTCGCGGTGCTGCCCGTCGGCAGTTTCGAACAGCACGGCGCGCACCTCCCGCTCGCCACCGACGCGGTGATCGCGACGACGATCGCCGACGCCCTCGCCGCGGCGTATCCGGTGCTGCGGCTCCCGCCGATCACGATCGGCTGCTCGCACGAACACGCGGACTGGGCGGGCACGGTCAGCATCTCCGCCGCCACGCTGTACGCCGTGGTGAACGACGTCGCCGCCTCGCTGCGCCGTTCCGGCGTCCCGAAACTGGTGCTGGTGAACGCGCACGGCGGCAACTACGTCCTGTCGAACGTCGTGCAGGAATCGACGTCGCCGATGGCCCTCTTCCCCGGTGTCGAGGGCTGGCAGGCGGCACATGACGCGGCCGGGCTGGAAACCTCGCTGGACAGCGACATGCACGCCGGCGAGCTGGAGACCTCCCTTCTGCTGCACGCGCATCCTTCGCTGGTCCGGCCCGGTTTCACGGAGGCGGACCACCTCGCCGACGACAGGCGGCACCTGCTGACGGTGGGTCTGCGGCCCTATTCGGAATCCGGTGTGGTCGGGCGGCCTTCGCTGGCGACGGCGGAAAAGGGACGGCTGGTGCTGGAGTCACTGGTGGAGAGCTTCGGGGACACCTTGGCCGCTCTCGGCTGACTCGATCAGGTCCAGATGCGGCAGGAAATGGTGCATCCGTTCCTGTTTGGTCCGCAGGTACCGCAGATTCTCGTCGTTCGGCGTGACCAGCAGCGGCACCCGCTCGCTGATCCGCACGCCGTGCCGTTCCAGCTGGTCGACCTTCGCCGGGTTGTTGGACAGCAGCCGCACCGACCGCACGCCGAGATCGTTCAGGATCTCCGCCGCGGCGCGGTAGTCGCGCGCGTCCACCGGCAGCCCCAGCGCGATGTTCGCCTCGACGGTGTCGAGCCCTTCGTCCTGCAGCCGCATCGCTTTCAGCTTCGCGAGCAGGCCGATTCCGCGGCCTTCGTGCCCCTGGGCGTACACGAGGACTCCGGCTCCCTCGTCGACGATCGCCCGCAGCGCGGCGGCGAGCTGGTCGCCGCATTCGCAGTGCATCGAGCTGAACACGTCGCCGGTGAGGCATTCCGAATGGACCCGCGCCAGCGTGCCGGAGGTCGCGACGTCGCCGTGCACCAGCGCCATCTGTTCGGTGCCGTCGGCGTCCAGGTACCCATACGCGCGGAAGACGCCGTACCGGGTGGGCAGTCTGGTCTCCACGACCCTCTCGACGGTCATCGGGCTTCTCCTGTCTGTTCGGTGACTCTTGACAGAACGCGCGAGCAGGACGCCCGCACCGGGAAGGCTGGAGACGAGCGCGAGCACGCCGTAGACGACGGCCACGGTGACGCCCTGCGCCGAACCGAGGCCCGCGGCGCCGAAGAGCAGCGCGCAAACGCCTTCGCGCGGGCCCCATCCGCCGATGTTCAGCGGCAGGCCCATCGCGAGCAGGGCGAGGATCATCAGCGGCAGCAGGTCGCCGACCGGCGCGGTGACGCCCGCCGCGCGCGCGGCGACGACGAACAGGGCGAGGTGCCCGGCCAGAGTGGCGACCGAAAGCAGGCCTACCCCGGGCCAGGTTTCCTTGGTCAGCAGGCCGAGCCGGACGTCGGCGAGGGAGACGGCGAATCCGCGGCGCCATTTCGATCCACTGTGGATCCACCGCCTGCCCGCCGTCATCCCGGTGACGACGGCCGCGAACGCGAGCACGACCACCACGATCCCGGCGACCGTCACCACGCGATCGATCGGCGGCGGCACCACGGAAGGCGCGCCGATCACGACGGCGACCGAAGCGCCGATCACCACGATCTGCCCGGCTGTGCGCTCCAGCACCACCGCGCGGACGCCGCGCGGGACGTCGCCGGATTCGCGGCCGTGCTGCACGGCGCGGTTGACGTCGCCGAGGACGCCCGCCGGCAGGACACCGTTGAGGAACAACGCGCGGTAGTACTCGCCGACGGCGCTCGGCAGCGACAACCGCAGACTGAGCCTTCGCGCGACCAGGCACCAGCGCCAGGCGCTGAAAACCGTGGTGGCGAAACCGATTCCGAGCGCGGCGGCGATCCCGCCCGCGTCGACCTCGCGCAGCCCGTCCAGGAACGCGCCGGTGCCGAGCTGCCAGACCAGCACCCCGAGGATGGCGAGCGCGCCGAGGATCCGAAGCCAGGGCCAGAACCGCTTCACGCCGGCACCACCAGGAGATCTTCGTGCTGGATCACCGCGTTCAGCTCGCCCGCCGCGCATTGCGCGAGCCGCCACCGCAGGTAGGCGTCGCCGTCCTGGGCGAGTTCCGGCCGCTGCTCACACGCGGCGACGACCCAGCCGCTGAGCCATTCCGCGGTCAGCGCGGCCTGATCGGCCCCGAGCCGCCATGGGCTCGGCGCGCGCCGCACGGTGGCGCCGAGGCGTTCGAACACGCCGAAAGCGACGTCCACCGCGTCCGGGCCGAGCAGCCACCGGCCGTCGGTCACCCGGCGCTGGTGCGCGTTGAAGGCGTCGGAGATCTCGATGTCGAACTTGTCCTTGGGCGACAACACGACCCGGCCCGAAACGCTCAAGGTGAACAAGACCGCGCAGCGGGCTTCGACGCAGGCCTCCGCCAGCCGGGACATCTCCTCGGCGGTGAGCAGGTCGAGCAGCGCCGACGCCGCGACGAGCGAGGTCCCGGCGAGGTCCTCCGCCCGCAACCCGGTGATGTCACGCTGTTCGGTGACGACGGTGACCTCGCTTCCGTCCAACGCGTGCTCCGGACGGCTGGTGCGGGCCAGCGCGTGGGTGAGCAGTTCGGGATCGCGGTCGTGCAGGATCCAGCGCTGGCGGCCGGGCAGCCGCCTGGCCAGCCAGCGGCCGAGCGAACCGGTGCCGCAGCCGAGATCCCGGATGACGACCTCGTCCGGTCCGCGCAGGAACGCCCGCACCGGCTCGATCAGCTCGGTCGCGCGAGCGGCGGCGTCGGCGTCTTCACGCAGCTGGAGCCAGCTGGGCGCGTACCTGGTCATGCCGCCGCCGTCCGTTCGCTCAGCAGTACTGCGGCGACGCCGCGGGCGGTCGCGTCCCAGCCGGTTAGCGTCTCGCGGCGAAGGCGCGCGGAGGCGCGAAGGCGGTCACGCAGGTCGGGTTCGGTGAGCCAGCGACGGAGGGCCGCGGCCAGCGCGTTGACGTCCTCACCGGGGACGAGCATCCCGGGCACACTGCCGTCGGGCGCCCGGCCGAGCGTGTCCGGCAGGGCGTCGACGGCGGTCGTGAGCACGGGGATGCCGTGCGCGAGCGCCTCGGTGACGACCATGCCGTAGGTCTCCGCACGCGAAGGCAACACGAGAAGGTCTGCGCCCGCGTAGGTCGCTTCGAGCGCTTCGCCGGACCGGGGTCCGGTCAGGCTGAAACGGTCGCCGAGGGAGTGCCGCCGCAGACGTTCGACGTAGCGGGTCTCGCGGCGGATGGCGCCGACGCACTCACAGCTCCACGGGAGATCCTTGAGCGATTTCAACGCGTCCGCGAGCAGGCCCTGGCCCTTGCGCGGCGTCACGTTGGCGACGCAGATCAGCCGCGTCCCGCCCAGGCTCCCGGAAGCGACTTCGGCCTTGTCGGCCCCGGGTGGCACCGCGTGCACGCGGTGCGGGTCGAGGCCGTGGTGCTCGATCAGCCGTCGCGCCGCCCAGTCGCTGGTCGCGACCACGGCGTCGACCGCGCCGAGCGTCTCGGCCTCCAGCCGGTCCAGTTCGGCGGCGAGCGAAGGCGAAAGCCCCGTTTCGTCGGCCAGCGGCAGATGCACCAGCACCGCGATCGACAGCCGCCGCGCCGCGGGCCCGATCACCTCGGGCACCCCGCAGGCGACCAGCCCGTCGAGCAGGACCGCGGCACCGTCGGGCAGTCCGGCCAGCTTGCGCGCCAGCACCTTGCGCGTTTCGGTGTCGGGCCGCGGCCAGTTCCCGCGCACGGGGATCTCGTGGACCGCCACCCCCTCGTCGGCGAGGCCGTCGCACAAGCGGCGGTCGTAGACGTTGCCGCCGCTGGGCGCGCTCGAGTCGTCGATGTCGCCGGGAAGGACGACGTGGAGGTCGCTCACAGCGCACGCTCGTAGCTCGCCCACGCGACGTGGGATTCGTGGAGCGAGACGGTGAGCCCTTCGAGCCCGCGCGCGCCCTCACCGAGCGCTCCCGCGTGGACGCGGCCGGCGAGCCTGTCGGCGATGACCTTGGCGAGGAACTCGGTCGAGGTGTTGATCCCGGCGAACTCGGGCACGTCGTCGAGGTTGCGGTAGTTCAGGTCGGCGAGCACCGCTTTGAGCTCTTCGGTCGCCTTGCCGATGTCGACGACGATGTTGTCGGCGTCCAGTTCGGACCGGCGGAACGTCGCGTCCACCAGGAAGGTCGCGCCGTGCAGTGCCTGCGCGGGACCGAAGACCTCGCCGCGGAAGCTGTGGGCAACCATGACGTGGTCGCGGACGGTGATACTGAACAACGGACCTCCCGGGTCGAACCCTTAACGCGTGTCCTCCATCTGATAGGTGACACGGAGGCAGAGCGTTCCTGGTTCATTCGCGGCCAGACGCCCCACGACGTCCGGTAGTTCACGGAACTGACATTCCCCGCTGACCAGCACTTCAAAGCCCGGATCGGCGAGAAGACGCAAAGCGAGCGCCAAGCGGTCGGCGTAGCCCCGGTTCAGGCGACGGGACGACGAGACCATGCCGACCTGGCTGCTGCGGATCGCCAGCCGTCGTGAATGGAAGTTCTCGCCGAGCGGGACGCTGATCCTCCGGTCGCCGTACCAGCTCAGCTCGATGACCTCGCCCTCCGGCGCGAGCAGCTCCAGCGCCCGGGCGAGCCCGGCTTCGCTGGCGCTGGCGTGCACGACGAGGTCGCAGTCGCCCAGCGCGTCCTCCGGTGTCGAGAAGTCGACACCGAGCGCTTCGGCGATCTTCGCGCGCTCCGGGTCGACGTCGATCAGCTGGACCCTGGTCGCGGGGAAACCGGCCAGGAGTTTCGCGACACTGCTCCCGACCATCCCGGCACCGACCACGGCGATCCGGTCGCCGAGTTTCGGCGACGCGTCCCAGACTGCGTTGACCGCGGTCTCGATCGTCCCCGCGAGGATCGCGCGTTCCGGCGGCACCTCGCGCGGCACCGGCGTGACGGCCGACGCCGGGACGACATAGCGCGTCTGGTGTGGATAGAGGCAGAACACGACCTGTCCGGCCAGGTCATCCGGACCACGTTCGACCACGCCGACGTTGAGGTATCCGTACTTCACGGGACCAGGGAAGTCGCCTTCCTGGAACGGCGCGCGCATGGCCACACGTTGACTCGGTGGGACCTCGCCGCGGAAGACGAGCGTCTCGGTGCCGCGGCTCACGCCCGTGTACAGGGTGCGGACCAGTACTTCGCCGTCGCCGACCGGAGGGAGCGTGACCGGCCTGAGCTCACCGTCACCGGAGCCACTGAACCAGAAGGCGCGTTCCATCGTGTCCTCTCATGTCGGACCCTGGAAGCGGGGTCACCGCCACCATAACGAGGAGGCCTCGTGATCAACCCCGGAGTTTTCCTGGGGGTCCTCGTCCAGCTGGCGTTGCTGGGGACGCTGGACGCCGTCGCCGGGCTGGGCCCGCTGGGCTGGCTCACCGGAGCGGCCTACGGCCTCGCCGTGGGCGGATTCCTGACCTACGGCCTGAACCGGAGCACCGCGCGCTCCCTGGGCCCCGCCGACGCCGTCACGCTCGCCCGGTCCGGGCTGGTCGGCTGCGTGACCGCGCTCGTCGTCGACACCGCGGGCCGCGAGATCGTCACGATGGTCGTCCTCGCGTCGGTCGCGCTCGCCCTGGACGCCGTCGACGGCCAGGTCGCCCGCCGCACCGGAACGGCGTCGCCGCTGGGCGCGCGGTTCGACATGGAGGTCGACGCGTATCTGATCCTGATCCTGAGCGTGGTCGTCGCGCAGTCGCTCGGCCCGTGGGTGCTCACGATCGGCGCGATGCGCTACGTCTTCGTCGCCGCGAGCAGGCTGTGGCCGTGGCTGAACACGCCGCTTCCGCCGAGCCTGGCGCGCAAGACGGTCGCCGCGGTCCAGGGCATCGTGCTGGTCGCGGTGGCCTCGACGATCCTGCCGCTCTGGGCCGGTTTCGTGGTCACGCTGGGCGCGCTGGCGCTGCTGACCTGGTCGTTCGGACGCGACACGTGGTGGCTGCTGGAGCAGCACGCCTTCGCCGCCGCACCCGCCTGATCACGCGTACTGCGCTTCGCCGTTCCCGATCGACCAGTCGATCGGCTCGTTCTCCGTGATCGTGACGAGCACGTTCCGCGGCTCGGTCCCCGCGTACTCCTCGGCGAGTTCCGCGATCCGCCGGTAAAGGGCCTTCTTCTGCTCGTCGGTGCGCCCCCTCCGCATGGTGATCGCGACGAACACGACTCCCTCGTCGCGGTGGATCCCCAGGTAGTCGTCGTATTTAAGGGTGCCTTGGCCGTTGAGGACCTGGAAGCGGTCGTCGGCCGGGATGCCGAGCGCGTCGACCATCGCGTCGTGGACGGCGTTGCCGAGGGCTTCGAGCGTGTCGGTCCCGACGGCGTCGATACGGACGAAGGGCATGTCAGTTCTCCTTGGTGGCGAGCAGGCCGAGAGCGCCGTCGACGGCTTTCGCGAACACGTCCGGGGAGCCGGCGGCGCGGGCGAGGATGTACCCGCCCTGCAGCACCGCGACCAGCGCGGTCGCGGTGGCGAGCGGGTCGAGCTTCTGGTCGAGTTCGCCGGCCTCGCGCCCCTCGTCGAGCAGCTCGGCGAGACGGCCGGTGAGCCAGCCGAAGAACTCCTCGACCGGCTTTCGCAGATCCGCGTCGGCCATCACGTCGGGATCCTGGGCGAGCCTGCCGACCGGGCAGCCCTTGAGCACGGCGCGCTCGCGGCGCAGGTAGACGGTGACGCGCTCGACGACCGTGCCGGGACCGGAGAACTCGGCCTCCGCCCTGGCGCGCAGATCGTCGGCGCTGCGAGCGATCGCGGCGAGCGCGAGCTCGGACTTGCCCTGGAAGTGGTGGTACATGCTGCCCTGACCGGCGCCGGAACGTTCCTGGATCGCCTTCGGGCTGGTGCCGACGTAGCCGCGTTCCCACAGGAGCTCGCGGGTGCTCTCGATGAGCTGTTCCCTCTTGTCCACGCCTTGGACCGTACATACTAGTAGGTACAGAGACAAGTCGACCCCGCGGGGAGCAAGGGACCTTTGCTACCACTTTCGCGCTTTCCCGCAGGTCAGCGCCCACATTCCGCAGTTAGTCGACCAACTGCGCCCCACGAGGGGCCGCCTGTCCGTGAAGGCCTCCTTGAGGGACTCTGGGTCCCTCAAGGAGGCCTTCACGGACCACCCAAGCAACCCAAGACTCAAGACCGCGACTCATGCCCGAACCGTTCCCACTCCCGGTCCCAAGCCGCCGACCGCGCCCGGTCCAGCAGGTGCCGAGCCGTCAGATACCCCGCCGCCAGCAGCGTCACCGCGCCCAGCCACACCCCCACCCCGACGCCGATCCCCGTACTGGTCGCGTCCAGCGGCAGCACGGGCGGCCCGGTCACGGCACCGGACTCGTCGAGCCACACGGTCACCGCCTCCCCCGCCGAAGCGCCGAGATCGGAGATGACAGGCGCCTCCCGAAAGCCCCCGTCCGGCAGCGCCCAGCGAGCCGGCACCCGAGCGGTCTCCGCGGAAGGCGTCCCATCGACACCAACGCGCGCCGACGGAGCGTCTTCGAGCAGGAACGCGGTCGTCGAGTGACGCGAAGCCGTCTCGACGGCCGAGCGCGCCATCATGGTCGCGTAGGCCTCCGAACCGGCGGCCGCGGCGAGCGGCACACCGAGCAGCGCGATCAGGACGCCGACGACGAGGATCGCCGCCTCGACCCGGTCCGCGCCGCGGGCGAGCGGATTCCGGCCGAGGTGGATCCGGCGCCACAGGTACACAAGCGACACGACGGACCTCCTTCACCGACAAAGCGTGCGCCGGGAAGAGCCCGAGGAACAGGAGGCTTTGGTCCCGCATCCAGGACCACGTACGCGGTGAGCGCCCGGTTCACCGCACAACGTGTTCGTACGCGGGTTTCAGGTCTTCGACCCGGCCCGGCGGCGCCACGAGCGGCCCCTTCGCCCAATCGCAGCCGAGTTCGTGCAGGACCTCCAGTTGCCGCGCGGTCTCCACCCCTTCCGCGACGACCACGAGGTCGACGGCGTGCGCCATCGCCATGATCCCGGCGACGATCGGTTCGGCGTCGCTCGACCGCCCGAGGTCGGCCACGAACGACCGGTCGATCTCGATCACGTTCAGATCGAGGCGGCACAGCTGAGCGAGCGACGAATACCCGGCGCCGAACCGTTCCGCGGTCACCCGCACGCCGGTCTTCCGCAGCGCGTCGACGGCGTCGGCCGCGTCCTTCAGCGCCGTCTCGTCGACGTCGAGGCTCAGGTCCTGCGGCCCGAGGCCCGCCCCCTCCAAGGTTGTCTGAACCACTTGTAGCAACGTGGGATCGCCCAGTTGGCGGACCGAAAGGCTCACATTCACATTACAGTGCACAGCATGATCGGCACGCCATCGAGAGATCTCGCAGGCGGCCTTGGCAAGGACCTCCGCACCGATGACCGTCAAAAGATCGCCGTCGTCGGCGAGCTCGGCCAATTCCGCCGGATCGATCGGCCCGCGGACGGGATGATCCCAACAGGACTTCGCCTTCACCGCGACCATGCCACCGGTCCGCAAATCGACGACCGGCTGATAAACGGTCTCGACCAGGCCTTCGGCGACGGCGTTCCGCAGATCCTGTTCCAGCGCGAAACGGTCTTGAACGCGTTTACGCATGATCGGCGCATAGAACGCGTAACGGCCGGGGCCGAATGTTTTCGCTTGATACATCGCCAAATCGGCGTCTTCCAGCAATTCGTCGGCGCTGCGCGTATCGCCCGATTCGGCGATCACTATTCCAATGCTCGTATTGATATGCAGTTCGCGGCCGTGCACGGTGAGCGATTCGGCCAGCCGTCGCTGGAGATGATCGGCCAGTGCCCGCACCTCGGCGGCTTCGGTATAACCGGTGGTGATGACCAGGAACTCGTCCCCGCCGAGCCGTCCGACCAGGTCCGAAGGCCCGGCGGCGGCCCGCAGCCGGTCGCCGATGATGCGCAGCACCTGGTCGCCGACGGTATGCCCGAGCGAATCGTTGATGATCTTGAACTTGTCGAGGTCGATGAACATCACCGTGGCCGTCCGCGCCGGATCGGCGATCGTGCGGCGCAGATGGTTCAGCGCGAACGTGCGGTTCGCGAGCCTGGTCAGCGGATCATGCGTGGCTTCGTAGGCCAGCCGTTCGCTGATCGCCCGCCGTTCGGTGATGTCGGCGAAGGAGGTCAGCACCGAGGGCACGCTCTGACCCGGCGCCATCAACGGTCCCGACGTCAGCGAAAGCCACCGGTGCGCGCCGTCGCGCCGCCGCACTTGCACGACCCGCCCGGTCTCGACCTTTCCGGACCGCCGCACGCGCGCGGACGGCAGATCGTCGACGGGCACCGGAACGCCGTTCTCGTCGTGCAGCCGCAGCGTCCGGCTTTCCAGCCCGACCAGGGAACCCGGCGGCACCCCGGCGATCCGGTGCGCCGCGGAGTTCGCCAGCTCGATCCGTCCACCCGGGCTGACCAGCAGCACTCCTTCGTCGAGCGTCTCGACGACGGTGGCGAATTCGGCTTCGGCCCGGCGCTGCGCGGTCTCGTCGGCGCACAGCAGCACGTATCCGTCGAACATTTCGGCCGCGGAGACGCGCACCGCGAGCGCCGTGCCGTCGGCGCTGTAATGCGTCGCCTGCACGACACCGCCCGCCGCGACGACCTGCCGCGGGCTCATCGGCGCGCCGACGACCTCCGCCACCGGGACGCCGATGACCTCGTCGAGGTCGTGCCCGTAGACGGCCTCGGCCGCCGGGTTCCAGCTGGTCACCAGCCCGTCGGGCGAGGTCGCGATGATCGCGTCGCTCGCGTGGCCGACCAGCGCGGCTTGAAACCGCAGGCCCGCCTCGGCCGCCTTCTGCGTGGTCAGGTCGCGCATGATCACCTGATACGCGGGTTTGCCCTCCCAGGTGGTGAGCACCGCCTGCGATTCGACGGCGACGCCGTGGCCCTGCAGGGTCCGCAGCGTCATCTCGGTCGGTTCGCTGAACGAGCCGGGCGACTCCAGCGAGCCGATCCGCGCCAGCAGCGCGTCCTGCGACCCCGCGTCGACCAGATCCGTGATGTGCATCCCGATGATCTCGGTCGACACCTTCGCGCCGACGAAGCGCATGGTGGCCGAGTTCACGAACACGACTTTGCCCCGCTGATGGACACAGATCCCGTAAGGGCTCGCTTCCACCATCGTGAGATATTGCGTTCCCAAAGCGCCGCCGTCGGAGTTTTGCTCCAAAAGGCGGTACCCCTGACCGAGAAAGGCGAGCGCGGGTTCGCCGCGCCGATCCCTCTCGGTGGACAACTCGGTCAGCAAACGGACGAGCGACGCGTGCCGGCCGGGTTTTCCCACCGTGCGGGTCGCGGTGCCGTTCGCTGGCGAGGAATCCTGATCCGAGGGCCGGTGGGTGTCGGGAGTCCCACCGTCGAGATCGTCAGGATCCATCTTGATCCAAACCCCCTACTCGACTGATGTAGCTTCCGATTAGATCACTAAATCGACGTAGCCGTCCTCCCCGGACAGCTGATCGGTGCGGCAATTCCACCCTGGCGTTGACTGAATGTAGTTGAAGGGAAACACGTGCGGAGCAAAACAGACATCTGCGGCATCGGCGCCGTAACCGCCTACGGCTGGGGACGCGAATCCCTGTGGGAGGGCCTGGCGAGCGGCGTTCCCTGCGCGCAATTCACCGAAGGCTTCGGAGAAACCCCGGATCTGCCCGGCTGGGTCGCACACGTCGCCGAGGGCGGCAAGGCGCGGGACGGCAGCCTGCACGCCCGCGCCCTGCTCGCCGCGGCACGCGAGGCGATCGAAGACGCCGGCGCGCGCGGCTGGACGCCCGGACGCCGGGTCGGCGTCATCTCCGGCGGCGTCCGCGAAGACCTGCGCACCTGGGACAGGCTCACCGAACTCGGCGAACAGCTCATGTACCGGCGCGAGTTCATCGGCATGATGCCCTCGACGCCGATCGCCACGCTCATGGCGGAGTTCGGCTTCCACGGCCCTTCGATGGCCACGTCCGCGATGTGCGCGACCGGCAGCGCCGCCGTGCTCACCGCGAAGATGTGGCTGGACGCGGACATGGCCGACGACGTCGTCGTGGTCACCACCGATCTGTCCGCGACCAGGCCGATGGTGCGCAACTTCGTGCACTGCGGGGTGGCGGTCACCGACTTGCCCCCGCTCGAGGCCTGCCGTCCTTTCCAAGAGGGCACAAAGGGTTTCACCTTCTCCGAGGCCGCGGTCGCGGTGGTGCTCACCCAGCGGAAGACCGACGCGTACGCGACGCTGCGAGGCGGCGCAATGACCCATGAGGCGCACAACGCGATGGCTCTCGACCCCGATTCGACGAACGCGATCGAGGCGGTGACCGGCGCGCTCGAGAACGCGGCCGCCGCACCGTCGGACGTCCGTTACCTGAACGCGCACGGAACGGGGACGAAACTCTGCCACCGCACGGAATCCCAGATCCTCGAAGCGGTCTTCCCCAGCGAGACCGGGATCTACTCGATCAAACCGCTGACCGGGCACAGCCAGTCGGGCAGCGCGCTGACCGAGATCGCGGCGATCTGCCTCGCGGCGGAGCGGGACCTGATCCCGGCGCCGAAACCGGTGGCGGACGGGCATCCGCAGCTGATGGACGGGCCGTCCCGGCCGGAAAGCGGGCTCACCGTCAAGACGTCGATCGGGATGGGCGGGTACGTCGCGGCCGTCGTACTGGAAACCGCCTAGCGAGCAATTCGATAACACACGGTCTCAACGTCGTCACGAAACGTCATTCTCCGTGCTCAGCTGGTCGATACTTCCCAGTAGCGACAAGCGCTGAGCACGGAGGCGACCATGAGCGCGCGAACGGCATCCGACAACCTCGTCCGCAACTACCTGTTCTTGCGACGCGCCATAGGTTTCCTCGGGATCGGGCTGCCCTTCGTGCTGGTCTTCGGGAAGCTGGTCGTCGACGGTGGCGGCCTGCTCAATTCGATCAGCGGCTACTACTACTCGGGGATGCGTGACGTCTGGGTCGGCGTCATGTGCGCCATCGGCGTCTTCCTGTTGTCCTATCGGGGTTACGGCCGGGTCGACGACATCGCCGGGAACATCGCGGCGGTGGCCGCCGTCGGGGTGGCGCTCTTCCCCACGACACCGGCGAACGGTGATCGCACGGACGAGATCATCGGCTCACTGCATCTCGGCTTCGCCGCGGTCTTCTTCCTCACCTTGGCGTTCTTCTGCATCGTGCTGTTCACCAAGTCGGACAAGGAGATCCCCGGCGCCCGCAAACCCGAACGGAACCGGCTGTACGTCGCCTCGGGCGTGATCATGCTGGTGTGCCTGGCGTTGATCGTGCTCTGCGGGCTGGTGTTCGACGACCTGACGAAGGATCTGTATCCGGCGCTGTGGCTGGAGTCGGTGGCGATCCTCGCGTTCGGCGTCGCGTGGCTCACCAAGGGCGGGACGCTGCTGCCGGACAAGACGGCGCTGCCGGGAACGCGGGTGACGGCCTGACCTGTGCCGATCAAGGTAAAGGAACCTTTATCATCGGCCGGGTCGTTGACGCCGTATGACCGATCGCATCGCACTCCGGCTCGGCCGTCGCGACCTGCTGGTGGTGGCGGGGATTCCCGGGGCTGGCAAGACCACCCTGCTGTCCCGGGCGGCGACCGGCGCGCTACCGGTGCTCGATTCCGACCAGGTCCGCGCGCGGCTGCGCGAACGGCTGCCTCCCGCGCTGCCGTACCGGATCTACCGGCCGCTGGTCCACCTCTGGCATCGCGCGCGGGTCGTCCGTTCCGCACTGGCGGACGGCGGCCCGCTCGTCGTGCACGAACCGTCGACCAGGGCCACCACCCGCGGCCTGCTGGCCCTACTCGGCCTGCTGAGCCGCCGCCCGGTCCGGTTGCTGTGGCTCGACGTCGCCCCGGAGGACGCCCGCGCGGGCCAAGTCGCACGCGGGCGCGTCATCCGGCGGCATTCGTTCGCCCGCCACGTCAAAAGGGCCGAAAAGGTACGCCGGGCCCTGCGTGAAGGCTGGGTCCCGGCGGGCTGGCACAGCGCGCGGATGGTGACCCGCGAGGTCACCGGGGCGCTGCGGTTCGTCACCGAGGAGGAGCCGGGGAGACACCGCTCAGGCGGCGTCCGGCTCCTCCGCGTCGAGCGGCCCGCACCGCCCTCCGTCCGCGCGGGCTAGCGGTTCCGGCTCTGGTTCGTCCGCGGGGCGGGGACGGTCGGGATGCGGGTTCAACGGCGTCCAGCGAATGCGTACCGGCATCGTCGTTCGTCCTTTCCACTCCGCGAAGGCCCTCTTACCGGGATACGGACGCGACGAGCGATCGGTTCAGATACCCACATAGTTCTCGGCGAAGAAGTCTTGATGCGCACGGGAAACCCGCAGGCTCTCCAGTCGCGCGTCCCGCAGCGCCCGCTGGAAGACGGCCTCGTCGTCGTATCCCGCCGGGCCGTGCAGAAGGTTGATCATCCAGAGCGAGAACTCCTGCGCACGCCAGATCCTCGGCAGGCATTCGGCGGAGTAGCGATCGAGCGCCGTCCTGTCGTTCGCGGTGTGGGCTTCGATCAACGCGTGCGCCAGGATCTCGGCCTCCATCAGCGCGAGATTCGCGCCCTTCGCGGCGGCGGGGCTGATGAGGCTCGCCGCGTCCCCCGCGAGGAACAGGTTCCCCCGCTGGATCGTGTCCATCACGCGCGAGGCCATGTCCACGATCCGGCGCTCGATGATGGCGCCGCGTTTGAGCTCGCCGTAACGGTCGGCTCGCATCCGCAGGTGCAGTTCGTCCCAGATCCGGTCGTCTCCCCAGCCCTCCGGATCCTCGCCACGCGGGACTTCGAGGTAATAGCGTGTCACCGTCGGCGTCCTCGCCATATGCCCGGCGAATCCCCGTTCGTGGATCGCGTAGCCGATCGCGGACATGCTCGGCGGCGCCTCGGCGAGGATCGCGAGCCACGAGATGTCGTGATCCCGCCGGAAGACCCGCGCGGGGACGGATCTCAGCGACACCCCGCGCCTGCCGTCGCAGCCGGCGATGTACTTGGCACGCAACAGAAGATCATCGGCGATGACCGTCGCGTCCATCCCCGACACGGAGGTGACCTCGGTGCCGAACCTGATCTCCCCGCCGCGGGCGAGGAATTCCGCGATCAGGTCGGTGACCAGGAACTGTTGCGGATAAACGGTGTGCACCTCGCCGTTCCCGAGCTCGCTGTACTTGAGCTCGAATTCGGCCTGATCATTGCGGAAGGCGCAGGTGTCGTGCCTCGCGCCCTTCTCGATCAGCCCGGCGGCGAGCCCGTTCTCGGTGAGCACACGGACGCTGTTCGCGGCGAGGAAACCCGCCCTCGCCCGGTTTTCGACATGTTCACGGCTTTGCCGTTCGAGGATCAAGCAGTCGATTCCGGCGGCCCGTAACAGGTTTCCCAGTACGAGCCCCGCCGGACCGGCCCCCACGATCACCACGTCGGCATCGATCTTTCCCACGAAAGCCCCCAGTACCTTCGCCCGCCCCCAGCGCGGTCCAAGGTACACAAAAACGCCGTGGCGCCGTGGGCGTTCAGTCCTTCCGGTCGCGTGC
This sequence comes from Amycolatopsis sp. NPDC102389, assembly GCF_044765885.1. Lineage (NCBI taxonomy): Bacteria > Bacillati > Actinomycetota > Actinomycetes > Pseudonocardiales > Pseudonocardiaceae > Amycolatopsis > Amycolatopsis sp. NPDC102389. Next base: position 91,663 of record NZ_JBIWKX010000024.1, on the reverse strand, counting down.
CCTCGCCCGGCGCTTCCCTTCGTGCATCGCCACGACCCGCGCGATCGGGATCGTGTGTCCTTGCTCGACGAGGTCTGCGGGCAGGGCCTGCGGCTCCGGCATCGACTCGGCCCAGGGATCCTTGCCGCCCAGGAGATCGGGCGCCGTGCGCACGGTGAAATCGGCGGGAACCACGTTTTCGAGCTCGTCCCAGGACACCGGGAACGACACCGTCAGCCCTGGCCGCAGCCTCGGGCTGTACGCCGCCGCGACGGTGTTGCCGCCCGCCCGCGTCGGATCGAGGTACACCTTCCCCTCGCGGTCTTCCACGATGTACGCGGTCGTCGCGAGCGACGGATCGAGCCGCTCCGCACGGGCGGCGAGCGCGCGGGTCGCGGCCGCGACGTCTTCGAAGCCTTGTCCCGGCACGAGCGGGACGAAGATGTGCACTCCCTTGGAACCACTGGTCTTCACCGTCCCGACGAGCCCGGAATCGGCGAGCGCCTGCCGCACCAGCACCGCGGCCTTCACGACGTGCGCGAAATCGTCCCCGGCGGGCGGATCCAGGTCCAGCACGAGATGGGTCGGCCCCGCGTCGGCGTCCGCGGTCATCAACGTCGGGTGATACTCGACGGCGCGCTGATTCGCGAACCACAACAGCGTGCGGCGGTCGTCGCAAAGCGCGTACGACACCTGCCGCTTCGACGTCTCCGCCCACATCCCGTACCGCTTCACCCAGTCGGGCGTGTACTTGGGCAGGTTCTTCTGCATGAACGGGCCCTGGCCGCGCAGGATGCGGATCACCGAAAGCGGCCGGTTAGCCAGCACCGGGACGAGACGGTCCGCGACGGCGTCCAGATAGTCCACCAGCTCGCGTTTGGTCACGCCCTCGAACAAGGGCTGGTCGAGGTTGGTCAGCTTGACGCCGTCCCGTTCGCACATGGGACGAGCCTGACATAAAAGCCTCGTGAGCGGTAACGACGGCCGGAGCCGTCATCACCGCTCACGCACGCCGCCCTTAGCTGATGTTGGCGTCGATACAGGCGTAGAACGCGTTCGCCGTGTCGTAGACGTTCCAGCGGGCGAGGATCTTGTGCCGCCCGCTCTGCTGCAGGTTCACGCTGTGGGTGACCGTGGCGCCCGGCTGCGCGCCGTTGTCGTTGATGCTGGCGACCTTGGCGCCGTCGACGAAGTACTCCCAGGTGCTGGTGCGGTGTCGAGCCGTCAGCGTCCACCGGAACGTGGTGGTACGGCCGAGGGAATGCACCTGCCAGCCCTTGCTGTCATCGTTGAGGTCCGCGAAACGGCCGACACCGCCGTTGCAGCTCATGAGACCCTTGGGGCCTTCGACACTTTGCGGCTCCCATTTGATGGAGCCACAGGAAACGGTGTTCTGGGCGCATTGCGCCTGCCTGCTCGCAGGCGAGGAAACGTAGCCGTGCGCGCTGGCGGTGCCCGCCGGGATCGCGACCAGTGCCGCCGGCACCATCGCCGCACCTGCCGCCAGGGTCAAAAGCCGTCGTTTGAAGCTCATGCCTACCCCTTTTCCCATCTCTACACCCACCGCGGACTCGAGATTCCTGGGCCACAGCGAGCGAAATACCAATGAAGGTCGGGACACATCCGCCGAAGCGCCGAGCAGGCGAATGTGGTCTAGACCATAATTGGTTCAGACGACTCGGTCAAGAGTAACCAACCGGGCACTTGGAGTCGTGAAGATCGAACAGGGATTGTCAAGCCGGGCGCTCAGCCCGCACCCAAACAGACGAACGGTCGCCGGAACGGATCAACGGCGACGGTGTCCGCCAAGGCCGTCGCCGGCCCGGCCCCACCCGCGAGGCCGCGGTGGTAATCGTCCATCGCGGCCGCCGCGGCCTCGTCACCGACTCGGCTCAACGGCGCGATCACCGTCCGCGAACCGCTCGCGAGCAACGCGCTGGCGAAACCGAGGACCTCGTCGCCGGGACGGATCCGGTTCAGCGCCAGTTCGCACGCCGCGAAGACGACCTGTGACGGCGGCTGCGCGAGACCGGCCATCTCGTGCGCGAAGAGCGCGCCATCGGCCAGTTCCAGCCGGGAGAACAAGGCGTTCTCGGGTTCGTGCGCGCCGTGCGCGGCGATATGCGCGAGCTTCGCCCCGTCCAGTGCGCGCAAAACGGAGGACACGGTCGCCTCGGGGCCGGCCAGCGTATGCGCCGTCCGGTAATGCGTCGCGAGTTTCTCCAGCTCACCCCTGGTCCCGACGAGGCCGGGGCCACTGACGAGGACCACCTTCCGCGCGCGCGACACCGCCGAGCGCTCCGCGCCCAGCCACGCCGTCGCGGACGGAGCGACGACGATCGGCCGCGACCTCAGTGCCGGCAACACTCCCCAGGGGACGGCGAACAACGGGCCGGTCGGCACGACGACCAGGCCGCGGTCCCCGAGCAGCGTTTCCAGCGGCCGGATCAGCTGGGCGTCCAGCCGTTCTGCCTGTTTCCGCGCCGACCCGAGCACCGACCGGACCAGGGGCTCCGGCAAGCGATCCGGCGCGAGGGCGTCGAGATCGACGTTCAGCATCCGCGCCGACTCCGCCGCCCGCTCGGCCGAACCGAGCCGCACCAGTTCGCATTGCCCGCTGACGACGACCATCGCCACCAGGTCGTCCCCTGACGACGCGAGACTCACCAGCGCGCGTTCGCCCAGTTCTCCGGCGACCTCCGCGAGCCGCGCGACCGGCCGCGGCCTGCCCCAGCGCCCCGTATGCCACCCGAGCCGATGCGCCTCGCGCAACCGCTCACTGTGTTTCGCGCGCAAGGCCGCCGTCGAATGCCCCTCGTGCTGCGCCTGATGGATCGCCTGATCGAGCCCCCGGACCTCGCCGACCCGCTCGGCGAGCTCCGGATCGCCCGTCACGACCGGCTCGTACCGGTAACTCTGCGCGCGGGTCCGCTCCGTCCAGCCGAACAACCGGGCCGCGTCGGCCCGCTCCAGCACGATCTTGACCGCCAGATCCGCCAGCTCCCTGCCGTGCAGCGCCGTACCGGACACCAGCTCGATGCCGCCCATCCGGTCGCGGACGCGGTCGAGTTCGGTGAGCCCTACCCGGATCTCCGCCAGCGCCTTGGTCTTGTCCCCCTCGGCGATCGCGAGTTCCGCACGGCAAAGCCTGCGCAACATCCGATAATCGACGGAAGTCAGCCGCCCGGGCCGCGGAATCCGCGCGAGCAGTTCGGCGGCGCGTTTGTGTTTTCCCTTCCGCAGCTCGACCCGGACGGCCAGCATCCGCGCCAGCGCGGCCTGATCGGCGAGGCGCGGCATCGGCATCCCGTTCGCCGCACGCAGCGCGCGCGACGTCAGGGTTGGCGGTATTTCGTTGGTGCGCAAGGCTTCCTGCACGTCGGCACGCAGGCCGACGATGGTCGCGTTGGCGACACAGGTCTGGCAGCCCCAGCGGAGCATTCTGCGGCGTGCGGACGCGGCGTAGGAGCGGGCGAGTTCGAGATCGTCGCTCATCAGCGCGGCGGAAGCACGGAACAGCTCCACGTCGGCGAGATCGCGGCTGATACTGGTCTGCTCGTGCATCACCATCAGCACGTCGTCGAGGTGACCCGCGGCCTCTTCCGCCAGTCCCGCGGCGAGCAGCGCCTTTCCTTGCTCGAGACGCAGGAGCGGATGGATCTCGACGTCGAGCGCCCGGTAGATCCGTTCACTTTCTTCGTAGAGCCGAAGTGCGATGGGGACGTTCCCGATCCGCAGCTCGAGCGAGCCGAGAGGCCGCCGCGCATCCGCCGCCTGCTGCCGCAGTTCGTACTTTTCCGCGATGTCCATCGCCCGCGCCAGGTCCTCGCGAGCGCGGCCGACATCGCCCAACCGCGTATACGCGAGCCCACGGGTGATCATCGTGCCCAGGAACGGGCCGAGCAAGGGGACCGGGTCGGCCGCCGAAGCGAGCACGAATTCCTTGTGCTCGATCGAGTCGTCGAAGTAAGCGATGCCTTCTTCATTTCTGCCCACCGCCATGAGCATGAGCCCGTAATTGTGGTCAATGGCGCCGCTCAGCTCCGCACGCAGCTTCGGATCGCCGATCCCGTCGAGCAGCGACCGCACCTCGTCGAGTTCGGCGAGACCGGCCGCGACCTCACCCCCTGTCTCCACCCCCAGTGCGACGAGCGAATTCGTGAGCCGGATACGAGCGGACGACCATTCCCACCGGGCGGGCTCATCGTCCGGGTCGACCGAGTCGAGCACCGACATGCCGCGGTGGAGGAGCTTCAGCCCCTCACGCGGCCGCCCCGAGCAGACCGCGTCGACCCCCGCCCGCTGCAGGGCACGCGCCTTGTCGATGGCCTCGGCCACCCCGAGTTCTGTTACGATCACTGATCTATGACAGCACAACCGGTAGCCGAAAGACCGCCGCCCGTCAGGGAATACCCCAACGAGCGGCCGTAGTCTTCCGGCTCACGCGATCAAGACGTCGGAGGCGGGGTCTGGATGCAGCCACCCGAGCATGCGAGCAGTTTGTCGCGGTAGTGCTCGCAGTCCGGGCTGTGCTCGTGCTGCGGCAGGTCGGGCTTGGGCTGAGCCGGGTCGACCGGCTCCTCCTCGCCGATGGGGTCCTTGACATCCGTAGGCGTCGACATTTTGACGATCTCCTCCCCTGATGATCTTTCTTTGTCTTACCAAGCGGCCCCATTACGGCGACCCCTCTGTTCGCAGGCCCTCTTCCTGCGAACGGGGCAATAGTGCCACAACGGAGCAGTGATCGGGAGTTTTTACCTACACTGAGTCATCGGCGGCACCCAAAAGGGGGACGCTTGGTTAGCGAGCCTCACGACCTGCGCCATCCGGCCGTATCGCCCGCCGCGCCGACGGCGAATTGAGATCATTCCACTGCGCCATCCGGCCTAAGATCCAAAACTTCTTGTGACACAAGGGTTTCCGGCCAGAAAAGCAGGGGAACTCGCCGCCTGTCGGGGGTTGACCGGCGAATATCCGGAGGAGATAACGATGCCCACGTGGTTGGTCATCATCATCGTCATCGCCGCGATCCTGGTGGTGGGAGCGGCCGCCTGGTTCGTCATCGAAGGACGACGCAGGCGGCGATTGCGCGAAACGTTCGGGCCCGAATACGACCGGGCCGTCGAGGAACACGAAACTCCGCGGGAAGCCGAACGTGAGCTTTCGTCGCGGGTGAAACGACATTCGGATCTCGACATCCGGCCGTTGCCGGCGACCACAAAGGACCGGTACGCGCAGGAATGGGCGCTGATCCAGGAACAGTTCGTCGATCGCCCGTCCGGTGCCGTCGTCGAGGCGGACCGGGTGCTGGTCTCCTTGATGGCCGAGCGCGGCTACCCGACCGAAGGGTATGACCAGCAGCTCGCGGATCTGTCCGTCCGGCACGCGAACGCGTTGCGGCACTACCGCGCCGGGCACGACACCTTGGTACGCCACCGGGAATCCGAAATGTCCACAGAGGACATGCGGGAAGCGATGAAGCACTACCGCGAAGTGTTCGAAGATCTGTTGACCGATGCCGGCGAAGGAGCGGAAAGCCATGGAAAGCAGGCCCCCGGAAACCGAGGGAACGGAACGGCTCGACGAGGATCGGATCACTGACGGCGACACCAGGCAGGCGTTGAGCACCGAGGACCTGGTGGCCACCGATTCCGGTCGCGCCACCGAAGACGACGCGCAGACGTTGTTCGAAAATGATGACGTCGCCAGGTTCCGCGACAGCTGGCAAGACATCCAGACTGCCTTTGTGGACGATCCGCGACGAGCGGTCAAGGAGGCCGACGAACTCGTCGCGGTGGTGATCCAGAACCTGGCCACGACCTTCGCGGACCACAAGAAGGAGCTGGAATCCGCCTGGAGCCAGGGCGAACCGGCCACCGCGGAAGCCACTGAGGACCTGCGGATCGCGCTTCGCCGCTACCGGGCGTTCTTCAATCAGTTGCTGAGCGCGTAGCCAAAGACTCGTGAGTGGTAAGTGTCGTTAGAACGACACTTACCACTCACGAGTCTTTCAGGCGCCGGTGGTCGACCCGGGCCGCACGATCATCAGCACCGTCACCACGGCCCACAGCAGATTGAACATCCCGGTGTACATCGCCACCCGCCCCGCGGTGACCGGCGCCGACGGCGGCTCGGCGTCCAGCGCGGCGAGGATCGCGTTCTGCCCCGGCAGGACCAGCAACGCCAGCACGCCGGCGGCCGCGGCGGTGAGCACGATCGACACGATCACCCACACGTCGCCGAAAACCCGCATGCTGCCCGCCGTCGCCAGCCCGAAGAACGGCACCGCGATCCCGAAGATCGCGTAGACACGGCAGATCCGGTTGAGCGCGCGAAGCACGGACAGCCCGGAACCCGGTTCGGCGAACGCTTTGCGCGCGGCGGCGGGGAACATGCTCGCCGCGACGGTGACCGGGCCGACCGCGATAACGGCCGCGAGCACGTGGAGGATCAAGAGGATTTTCGACACGCCACCGAGCCTATGATCGTCACCGCGACGCCCGGTACCGGTGTTTTCGACAGATGTCGCAGGATTCCGGCCATCCGGCTACGTCGGGCGACGTACACGAAGTGCCGCTCGTGAACGGATGTGACGCGGCCCTCCCGCGGGACACCATTCGTCACCATGAACCTTCCCGTGGACACAGACGAACTCACGAAACGGTACGGCGAGCAGCTCGCCGTCGACCGGATGAAACTGACCGTGCTGCCCGGCGAGATCTACGGATTCCTCGGCCCGAACGGCGCGGGCAAGACGACGACGTTGCGGATGCTGCTGGGGCTCGTCCGGCCGACTTCCGGCAGCGTCCGGCTGTTCGGCCGGCCACCCGGTGATCTGGCCGGGGTCGGCGCGCTGATCGAATCGCCGGGGTTCTACCCGTACCTGTCCGGCGCGGACAATCTCAAGGTGCTCGCCCGTTACAGCGGAACGGATCCGCTCCGCGTCGGCGAGGTGCTCGCGATGGTCGACCTCGCCGATCGCGGCAAGGACCGGTACTCGACGTACTCCCTCGGCATGAAGCAGCGGCTCGGTGTCGCGGCGGCGCTGCTGAAGGACCCGCGGCTGCTGATCCTCGACGAGCCGACCAACGGGCTCGACCCGGCCGGGATGGCCGACATGCGGGTGCTGATCCGCAGGCTCGGCGCCCAGGGCTGCACCGTGCTGCTGTCGAGCCATCTGCTGGGCGAGGTCCAGCAGATCTGCGACCGCGTCGGCGTCGTCTCGCACGGTCGGCTGGTCGCCGAGAACACGGTGGCCGAACTCCGCGGCGGCACGGTGCTGCACATCGAGTCCGACGAGATCGTGCGCGCCGCCGGCCTGGTGCGGCGCTGGATCGGCGAGGAGAACGTGCGCGAGAGCGGGACCGGTCTCGATCTGACCGTCGCCCCGGAACGCGCGTCGTGGCTGAACCGCGAGCTCGTCACGGAAGGGATCGCGGTGCGTGAACTGCACGTCCGCGAACGGGATCTGGAACAGGTCTTCTTCGAGCTCACCGGAGAGGTGGCAGGTCATGTGGGGTAGCTGCGCCGCCGAGCTGGCGAAACTCGTCCGGCGTCCGGCGAACTGGTTCATGCTGGGGATCGCCGTCGTACTCGGCCTGACCTTCACCTACCTGCTTCCGCTCGCGGGCGCGGCGGGTTCGTCGAGCGGGGCACCCGGTACGGATCGCGGGCTGGCCGCGACACTTCCGGCGAATCTGGTCGGCAACTCGATCGGCGGGCTGCCGGTGTTCCTCGGGGCGATCCTGCTCGTGCTCGGCGTGCTGGCCGTCGGCACCGAATACGGCTGGAGCACGTGGAAGACCGTTCTGACACAAGGACCTTCGCGGCTGACCGTCTACAGTGGAAAGTTGTTCGCGCTGGCCGTCGCGTCGCTGACCGTCGTGGTGACGAGCTTCGCGACCGGCGCGGTCACGAGCGCGCTCATCGCCTCTTCGGAAGGCGAGCCGATGAACTGGCCGTCGATCGGCTCACTGCTGACGGGGATCGGCGCGGGCTGGCTGATCGCGATGACCTGGGCGGCACTCGGCGCGGCGCTCGCCATCGCGATGCGCGGGGTCGCGCTGCCGATCGGGCTCGGCCTGGTGTGGCTGCTGGTGGTGCAGAACCTGTTGTTCGGGGTCGCGGCCCCGCTGGTGGACTGGGTCGGCACGCTCCAGCTGGCGCTGCCGGGGGCCAACGCCGGTTCGCTGGCGGCGTCGCTCGGGGCTTCGGGCGCGACGCCGGGAGTCGGGGAACTCGTCGGTGCTTCGCAGGCGACGCTGGTGGTGGCCGGCTACCTGGTGGTCTTCGCCGGTCTCGGCGGCTGGCTGCTGCGGCGCCGGGATGTCCTGTGAAAGTCCGTGAAGGCCTCCTTCCCTACCCTCAAGGTAGTGAAGGAGGCCTTCACGGACCCGCTAGGCGAGGGCGTCGAGGTCCGCCAGGACGTCCGCGGGCAGCTCAAGCTTCGCGGCGGCGACGTTCTCCCGCAGGTGCGCCGTCGAGGAGGTGCCCGGGATCAGCAGGGTGTTCGGCGACCGCTGGAGCAGCCACGCGAGCGCGACCTGCATCGGCGTCGCGTCGACCCGGCGAGCGCAGTCGTCGAGCACGCCGGACTGCAGCGGCGTGAACCCGCCGAGCGGGAAGTACGGCACGAAGGGGATGTTGATGGCCGCGAGGGCGTCGAGGAGCCCGTCGTTGGCGCGGTTCGCGACGTTGTACTCGTTCTGCACGCAGACGACCGGCGCGATGGCGCGCGCTTCCTTGACCTGCTCCGCCGAGACGTGGCTCAGGCCGAGGTGCCGGATCAGGCCCTGCTGCTGAAGCTCGGCGAGGACCTCGAACGGCTCCGTGATCGAGACCGGGATCGGGAAGACGCCGTGCTCCCCCGCGAGCCGCAGGTTGACGACGTCGAGGACGTCGAGGCCGAGGTTGCGCAGATTGTCGTGGACCGCGGAGGTCAGCTCCTCCCGCGAGAGCGCCGACGGCCAGCCCTTGTCCGGAGACCGCTTCGCGCCGACCTTCGTGACGATGTGCAGCTCGTCCGGGTACGGGTGCAGCGCCTCGCGGATCAGCTCGTTGGTCGTGTGCGGACCGTAGAAGTCGCTGGTGTCGATATGGGTCACGCCCAGCTCGACCGCCTCGCGGAGGACGGCGATCGCGGCGTCGCGGTCGCTCGGCGGGCCCCAGATGCCGGGACCGGACAGCTGCATGGCGCCGTAGCCCATCCGGCTCACCGTGAGATCGCCGAGGGTGAGGGTGCCGCCTGGGCTCATGATCGCTCCTTGTGCAAGTGGGTTCCGCTCACTTTATGCAGGGTCCGTCGCCGCGGCGCGTGCGGGAAGGGAGCAAGGGACCTTTGCTACCACTCGGGCCTCTGACCTGCACGAACAGCCAGGCCGACCAGCTGGTTCGCCAGCCCCTCGGTCAATCCGTCGACGAACATGGCGTGGCCGGCGGGCGCTCCGCGTTCGGCCAGGACCGTCGCCACGGCCTCGCCTGGGTTCGCGTAGGGCCACAGTCCCGCGACGAGGATGAAGACGGCCTTCGCGAAATGTCCGGCCGCTTCGGCGTCCAGCGTGACCTGAGCGCGGACGACCTCGGCGAGCCGTTCGGTCCGTTCACCGGCCCGCGTTTTGAACGTCCGGGCGGTCTCCACGGAGATGTTGCGTTCCAGTACGGCGGCCATCGTGCTGATCAGCTCGCACAACAGCCGCTGCCGCGAGATCGACGTCGCGATGACGGCCGCGACTCGCTCGTACCCACGCTTCGTGCCGTCAGGAGCGCCCAGCTCGCCTTCGAGCTCGTCAAGCCACGAGACCCACACCGAGTCGAGGACTTCCAGGAAGATCGCCTCTCGGCTGTCGAAGTACCGCAACACGTTCGACTTCGCCAGGCCTACCCGGTCACTCAATTCCCGCAAGCTGATCCGGGACACGGGCCGCTCGGACAGGAGTTCGCGCGCCACGCCGAGGATCGTCGCCCGCCGGGCCTCGACCTGCTCCGGCCGCCGTGCGCGCTGGAATTCGGGGGCCACGCGGCGCACGGTACCAGACCACCCGGCTGTTATTCGGCGTTCGCGGCCCTCCGCGCTTGCACCCGCTTGTAACTCCAGATCAGCAAAGCGAACAGGATCAGCCCGGAAAGGATCAGGCTCGACCCGGTGCTCCAGCCCGCGAGCGGCAGGCCGGGCACGAGCCTGAACCCCCAAACGATTCCCGCGGCCAGCAGCCCGAGCCCAGCCAGCACCGAACCCGCGATGCGCAGCGGCGACGAAACGCTGTCCTCAGCGGCCTTCATCGCCCTGTCACGGATCGGATCGACGTACTTCTCCACGACGGGGAACTCCGAGGCCAGCACCAGCAGCCCCGCGAGCACCAGCAGCAACCCGGGTCCGGGCAGCACGAGCAGCGCGATGCCGACCGCCAGGAGAATGACGCCCGCGACCAGGATCAGTGCCTGCTTCACGGGTTTTCCGATGCCCACCGTCGTCTCCTCGCCGTCGTCCCTTCCCTCGATTGTGCCGGTCGCGAGGGAAAAGCGCCGGTCCTGGCAGGGTGACACCGACCTGTCTGTTTCGGACGAGACCGTTCGTCGGGGTGATGAACAGTTCAGCCCAAGGAGGACCTATGCGCTACATGTTGCTGATCTGCGGGACTCCGTTCCCCGGCGCCGACGACTGCGACGACCCGCTGGACGAGCGGACCCAGGTATGGGTCGACGAGATGACCGCTCGCGGAGTGCGGCTGTCCGGCAGCAGGCTCCGGTCGGCGGCCACCGCGACCACCGTGCGCCACCGCGACGGCGAACTGCTCGTCTCGGACGGGCCGTTCGCGGAGACGAAGGAACAGATCCTCGGCTACGACCTGATCGAGTGCGCCGATCTCGACGAGGCCATCGAGGTGGCGTCGAAGCATCCGGTCACGAAGTTCGCGACCATCGAGATCCGGCCGATCTGGCCGACCCTCTGAACACGCGTCATCGTGTCACCGGCAGGCTGCCCCCAATGTGGCATTGGGGACGCTCAACGTCTCCAATGCCACATTGGGGGCATCGCGGCCTGCGCAGTGGTAGCAAAGGTCCCTTGCTCACTCCCCCGCGCGCAGCAGCTGCTCGAACGGCACGAACCCGCTGTCCGGAGCCTCGACCGCCCCCTCCGACGAGGACAGCCGGGAGGCGAACTCCCGCCCCGCCCGCGAAGCCCGCGTGTCGAGATCCCCTGGAGACGCCCAGTCCGACGAAGCCGCGTACACCGCTGTCGCGACAGGCTCGGCGCGAAGGTAGGCGAAGAGTGGGCGCAGTGCGAAGTCGAGCACCAGCGAGTGCCGTTCGGTTCCGCCGGTCGCGCCGATCAGCACCGGTTTCCCGTCGAGCGCCTTCTGGTCCAGCACGTCGAAGAACGACTTGAACAGCCCGCTGTACGACGCGGTGAACACCGGCGTCACGGCGATCAGGCCGTCCGCGGCGGTCACCGTGTCGATGGCCGCGCGCAGGGCCGGCGACGGGAATCCGGCCAGCATGTTCTTCGTGACGTCGATGGCCAGGTCGCGGAGTTCGATCACCTCGATCTCCACCTCCGGCAGCGCGGAAGAAACCGCCGCGGCGAGCTTGTCCGCGAGCAGCCGGGTCGAGGACGGCTGACTCAATCCCGCGGTCACCACTGCGATCGTGGTCATACCGTCACCTCCGAACGAAGAGAAGCGTGAGTGGGAGCCTCAGGCACGTGCGCCGGGCGAAGCGAGTCGAGTTCCTTGCGCAGCACCGGAATCACGTGCTCGCCGAGCAGGTCGAGCTGTTCCAGCACGGTCTTGAGCGGCAGTCCGGCGTGGTCCATCAGGAACAGCTGACGCTGGTAGTCGCCGAAGTGCTCGCGGAAGGTCAGCGTCTTGTCGATCACCTCTTGCGGACTGCCGACGGTCAGCGGCGTCTGCTCGGTGAACTCCTCCAGCGACGGTCCGTGCCCGTACACCGGCGCGTTGTCGAAGTACGGCCGGAACTCCCGCACCGCGTCCTGCGACTTCGGCCGCAGGAACACCTGGCCGCCGAGCCCGACGATCGCCTGATCCGCCTTGCCGTGCCCGTAGTGCTCGTACCGCTCGCGGTACAGGTTGATCAGCGACTGGAAGTGCTCCTTCGGCCAGAAGATGTGGTTCGCGAAGAAACCGTCGCCGTAGTAGGCGGCCTGTTCCGCGATCTCCGGGCTGCGGATCGAACCGTGCCACACGAACGGCGGAACACCGTCGAGCGGCCGCGGGGTGGAGGTGAACTCCTGCAGCGGCGTCCGGAACTTGCCGGACCAGCTGACCACGTCCTCGCGCCACAACCGGTGCAGCAGGTGGTAGTTCTCGATCGCCAGCGGAATGCCCTGGCGGATGTCCTGCCCGAACCACGGGTACACCGGGCCGGTGTTGCCGCGCCCCATCATCAGGTCGACGCGGCCGTCGGCGAGGTGCTGCAGCATCGCGAAGTCCTCGGCGATCTTCACCGGGTCGTTCGTGGTGATCAGCGTGGTCGAGGTGGAAAGAATGATCTTCGACGTCTGCGCGGCGATGTAGCCGAGCATCGTCGTCGGCGAAGAAGGCACGAAGGGCGGGTTGTGGTGCTCGCCGGTCGCGAAGACGTCGAGGCCGACTTCTTCGGCCTTGAGCGCGATCCGCACCATCGCCTTGATCCGCTCGTATTCGCTGGGCGCCTCCCCGGTGGTCGGGTCGGTCGTCACATCGCCCACCGTGAAGATTCCGAACTGCATGACCTGCTCCCTGGGCCGGGGTTACGTTGCTTGAGCGTTCAACCTCACGCGCGCAAGAAGTATTCCAGACCATCGGCGCGAGCTGAAAGGGTGACTTGATCGGCCCGGAAAGTGACCGCCCCCACACTCGAATCCATGTGGCTCACCTCCCTGCTTGTGACAACGTTGACATTCGCTCTCACGCCGGCCACCACCACTCCCGGACCCACCGTCTCGGCGACGATCTGCGCCAAGTACTGCGACAGCCGCGACCCCGCCTTGGCCGTCGGCGAAAGAAGACCCGGCACGACGACCGTCTGGGGCCGGGGCATCACGCTTCACCTCTCCGACGGGGACGACATGGGCTGGGGCAGCATCGCCAACGGCGACCCCGGCGACGAAGTCTGGCTCGACCGCTCCTTCGACGGCGGCCGTACCTGGTCCGGGGACAGCCGGATCGGCGACACCAGGATCCCGTCCGGCCAACGCGGCTGGCGGACCCTCATGTTCAACGTCGACGACCCCGCCACCCACCGCTTCGGCGCCCTGCGCGCCTGCGGAAAGGCGAGCAACCGGCCGGAAATCGCCTGCACGCCGTGGTTCCGCACCACGGTCGCCGCGAACGGCCGCACCGAAGCCGCCGCCACCGCGCTCATGCAGTTCTACGACAACGGCACCGGACTCTGGCAGACCACGGGCTGGTGGAACTCGGCGAACGCGCTCACCGCGATCCTCGACTACAGCACCAGAACCGGCTCGCAGAACTACCGCTACGCCATCGCCAACACCTTCGACCGCAACCGCGGCGGCAACTTCACGAACGAATACATCGACGACACCGGCTGGTGGGCGCTCGCCTGGATCCGCGCCTACGACCTGACCAAGGATCGCCGCTACCTCGACACCGCCGTCATCGCGGCGGAATACATGTACTCCTACCGCGACGGGACCTGCGGCGGCGGACTCTGGTGGTCGACGGCCAAGACGTACAAGAACGCCGTCACCAACGAGCTGTACGTCAAAGTGGCAGCATCACTGCACAATCGGCTCCCCGGCGACACACGGCAGCTCGGGCGGGCACGCGAAGTCTGGGACTGGTTCCGCGCGAGCGGCATGATCAACGGGAACGCTCTGGTCAACGACGGCCTGAACTCCTCCTGCGCCAACAACGGGCAGGCCGTCTGGAGTTACAACCAGGGCATCGTCCTCGGCGCGCTGGTCGAACTGAACCGAGCGACCGGTGACGCCGCCCTGCTCACCACAGCGCGGCGACTCGCGGACGCCTCCACCACGACGTCACTGCTGCACTCGAACGGCATCCTGCGCGACCCGTGCGAATCCGGCGACTGCGGTGCCGACGGGCCGTCGTTCAAGGGCGCGTACGCCAGGGGACTCGGCGAGCTGGACCGGGCCCTGTCCGGCAGGCCGTACCGCGCTTACCTGACGCGCCAAGCGAACTCGACGATCGCGAACAACCGCACGTCGCTCGATCAGCACGGCCTGCGCTGGGCGGGACCGGCCGACAAGATCGACGCCGCCCGTCAGCACAGCGCGCTGGACGTCCTCACGGCAGCACTCTGAACAGCGGATCCGGAACGTGCAGCCAGGCGCGGACCTCGGTCTCCTTCTCGTGCACGAGCACCTGCCGGTAGCTCATCGTGTCGAGACCGGGGCCGCCCTGGTCCTGGACGTCCTCGTGGAACCGATCCGAGACGAGCACCACCACGGGTGACTCGGCCGGCACTTCGGCGAGCGCGTCCCGCAGCACCCTCGAATCGAGCAGCCGGGCGAGCAGCACCTTCGGCCGTCCCGTCACGCCGTACTCGTCGAGCGCGATCTCGCCGGCGTGGATCGCGACCCGCACCCGGATCCGCAGGCCGGGAGCCGCGCCGACGTTGTACCGGGCCAGTTCGGCGGCCAGCCGGGAAAGGAGCGGGTACACCAGCCGGAACTTCGGGAAATGCGGCGGGACCACGACGATCATGCCGTCCCCGGTGTCGCGTTTCAGGCAGACGTCCCAGGCGATCCCACTGGCCTCGAAGGCGTCGGCCAGCACGCCGAAGAGCATCCGCCGGACCTGGACGAAGATCTCGCTGCTGCGCCCGACCTGACCGAATCCGGCGATGTCGATCGAGAACAACCCGCAGTGCATGCCGGACTCGACCCAAACCGTCGGCGGCGGATAGAGGATCTTCTTCCGCAACAGGGCGAGGTGGACGCAGGACACGGTGACGAAGAGGATCGTGCCGAAGAACCACAGGTAGCCGAACGCGATCTCGGTGTCGTTCCCCTCCCCTGACCGCGCGAGCGCGTAGAGCATCGTGCCGGACACCACGGCGTAGGCCAGGGCGTACAGCCAAACGATCGCCCGGCGCAGCCGCAAGGCGGCGTGCACGAAGGCCAGTGGGGAGAGCATGCCGAGTGACAAGGCGACCACCACGAAATACCAAAGACTCACGACGCGTCGTACGATCGAGACGCGCGTGGGACCGAGTCCGACGGTCACCTTCTTCCCCCCGTCACCCTGTGACACCGGGAACGATAACGCCTCATCCAAGCCCGGAGGAAGTCGCTTTCCCCAGCCGTGACCCGCCCATCGGGACAGGGTGATGCGCCACACCCGGGGCTCGGGAGAACGAAGCTGTCGGAGGGGGCGGATATCCTCCAGTACGGTGTCGCGTTGAACACCACCTCCACGAGCTAGTTCGCGAGCCACGACTCCAGGAGAAGTACCCAGTGACTGCTGAGACCCTGTACGGGGCCGACGACCTGACGCATCTCGAGGGTCTGGAAGCGGTCCGCAAGCGCCCCGGCATGTACATCGGCTCCACCGACAGCCGCGGCATCAACCACCTGTTCTCCGAGGTCGTGGACAACTCGACCGACGAGGGGGTGGCGGGCCACGCCACGAAGATCGTGGTCACCCTGCACGCCGACGGCAGTGTCCAGGTCGACGACGACGGCCGCGGCATCCCCACTGGCACGCACGCCAAATCCGGTTTGTCCGGTGTCGAGCTGGTGCTGACGAGGCTGCACGCCGGCGGCAAGTTCGGCGGCTCGGGCTACAAGACCTCCGGTGGCCTGCACGGCGTCGGCGCTTCGGCGGTGAACGCGCTGTCGCACCGCTTCGACGTCACGGTGAAGCAGAACGGCAAGGTCCACCAGATGTCGTTCGCGCACGGCGTCCCCGGCGTGTTCGACGGCCCCGGCCCGAAGGCGAAGTTCACCCGCAAGTCCGGGCTGAACGTCACCGGGAAGATGAAGCGCGGCGAGCGCTCGGGCACGTCGATCCGGTACTGGTACGACTCGCGCTACTTCGAGAGCGGCGCCGCGCTCGACGTCGAGGGCGTCCGCGCGAAGATGCGCAACACCGCGTTCCTGGTCCCCGGCGTGACGTACGTGCTGCGCACCGCCGTCGACGACGCGATCAGCGAAGAGACCTTCCACTTCCCCAACGGCCTCGCCGACATGGTCGACTTCCTCGCCCCGGACAGCGAGAAACCCGTCTGCGGCACGCTGATCATCAACGGCGAGGGCACGTACAAGGAGAACGCGGCCGACGCCAGCGGGGTCATGCAGTCCAATGTGGTGCGTCACGCGGAGATCGAGGTCGCGCTGCGCTGGGGCACCGGCTACGAGCGCACGGTGGAGTGCTTCACCAACACCATCCGCAACGTGCACGGCGGCACACATCGCCGCGGTTTCGACCGCGCGGTGCTGAAAGCCTTGCAGGACGCCATTTCCAAAACCCGAGGGCTGCTCAAGCCCAAGGAGGACATGCCGACCGTCGAGGACGTGCTCGAAGGCATGACGGCGGTCGTCCACGTCCGGCTGCCGGAGCCGCAGTTCACCTCGCAGACCAAGGACGAGCTGTCCACGGCCGGGATCACCCGCGTCATCCAGGGCGTCGTCGACAAGCACATCCGCTCCTGGACCGAAGAGCGCAAGACCAAGTCCGAGGCGAAGATCGTGCTGCAGAAGGTGGTCGACGCGGCACGCGTCCGGCTCACCCAGAAGCAGCAGAAGGACGCCGCCCGGCGCAAGACCGCGCTCGAAGGCGCGGCGATGCCGCCGAAGCTGGTCGACTGCCGCACCACCGGTGTCGCCCGCAGTGAGCTGTTCCTCGTCGAGGGTGACAGCGCGCTCGGTTCGGCGCGGATGGCGCGTGTCTCGGAGTACCAAGCGCTGCTTCCCTTGCGCGGCAAGATCCTCAACGTCCAGAAGGCGTCGCTCGGCGACACCTTGAAGAACGCCGAGATCGCCTCGATCGTGCAGGTGCTCGGCGCGGGCAGCGGCCGCACGTTCGACCTGTCGACCATGCGCTACGGCCGGGTGATCCTGATGGCCGACGCGGACGTCGACGGTTCGCATATCCGGACGCTGCTGATCACGCTGTTCGCCAAGTACATGCGGCCGGTGATCGAGGACGGCAGGCTGTACGCCGCCATGCCGCCGCTGCACAAACTGGTCACCAAGGGCCGCAACCCGGAAACCCATTTCACCTTCACCCAGAAGGAGATGGAGACCAAGTTCGCGGAGCTGGAGCGGGCGGGCAAGCAGATCGTCACGCCGGTGCCGCGGTTCAAGGGTCTCGGCGAGATGGACGCCGACGAGCTGTGGGACACCACGATGAACCCCGCCACCCGCTCGGTCCGCCGCATCACCCTCGACGACGTCGAAGCCGCGGAGAACGCGCTCGAACTGTTGATGGGCGAGAAGGTCGAGCCGCGCCGCAACTGGCTGGTCGAATCCTCCGACCGCGTCGACCGCGACGCCATCGACGCCTGATTTCGTTGCTATTCAAGGAGCTTTGAGCAATGGCACGCCGTAAGGGCACCACCACCAAGGTCGACCCGTCAGCGTTCGACAAGCCCGGCGCGAACGTCTTCGACAACTCGCTGAAGACGGAGATCGAGGACTCGTACCTGGAGTACGCGTACTCGGTCATCCACTCGCGGGCGCTCCCGGACGCGCGGGACGGGCTGAAGCCGGTGCACCGCCGGATCATGTACTCGATGAACGAGAACGGCTACCGGCCGACGCACGCGTACGTGAAGTCGTCCCGCGTGGTCGGCGACGTGATGGGCAAGTACCACCCGCACGGCGACACGGCGATCTACGACGCCATGGTCCGGCTCGCGCAGGACTTCTCGCTCAACGTCCCGCTGGTCGACGGGCACGGCAACTTCGGTTCCCCCGACGACGGCCCGGCCGCCTCGCGATACACCGAGGCGCGGCTGTCGCCGGAAGCGATGCTGCTGGTCGGCGAGCTCGGCGAGGACACCGTCGACTTCCGGCCGAACTACGACGGCTCGCTCGAAGAGCCGTCGGTGCTGCCCGCGGCGTTCCCGAATCTGCTGGTCAACGGCACTTCCGGGATCGCGGTCGGGATGGCGACCAACATGATCCCGCACAACCTGACCGAGGTCATCGGCGCGGCGCGGTGGCTGATCAACCACCCGAACGCCACGCTCGACAAGCTGATGGAGTTCGTCCCCGGCCCCGACCTGCCGACCGGTGGTTCGCTGCTGGGGCTGGACGAGGTCCGCCGCGCGTACGAGACCGGCCGTGGCGTGGTGCGCATGCGCGCCAGCGCCGAGACCGGGCCGCTGGAAGGCAGCCGCGGCCGTCAGGCCATCACCATCACCGAGCTCCCGTACGGCGTCGGCCCGGAGAAGGTGATCGAGAAGATCACCGACGAGGTCAACAAGTCCAAGCGGCTCACCGGGATCGCCGACGTCAAAGACCTCACCGACCGCGAGAACGGCACGCGGCTGGTCATCGAATGCAAGGTCGGCGTGAACCCGCAGGCCCTGCTGGCGGATCTCTACCGGCTGACGCCGCTGGAGCAGTCGTTCGGCATCAACAACCTGGTGCTGGTCGACGGGCAGCCGCAGACGCTGGGGCTCAAGGCGCTGCTGGAGGTCTTCCTCAGCCACCGCTACGAGGTCGTCACCCGCCGCACTCGCTACCGGCGCCGCAAGCGCGAAGAGCGTCTGCACCTGGTCGACGGTCTGCTGATCGCCCTGCTCAACATCGACAAGGTGATCAAGCTGATCCGCGAGAGCGAGAACGCCGCGGCCGCGAAGGACGGCCTGATGAAGCGGTTCAAGCTCTCGGAGATCCAGGCGACGTACATCCTGGACACCCCGCTGCGGCGGCTCACGAAGTACGACCGGATCGAGCTCGAATCGGAGCAGGACAAGCTGCGCGAGGAGATCGCCGAGCTGTCGAAGATCCTCGACGACGAGTCGGTGCTGAAGAAGGTCGTCTCGGCCGAGCTGGCCAAGGTCGCCAAGGATTCCCCCGCCGAACGCCGCACCGCGCTGATCGACGGCGATCTCAAGGAGGTCCTCGCCGCGTCGAAGCCGTCGGGTCCGCTGGAGGTCGCCGACGATCCGTGCCAGGTGATCCTGTCGGCCACCGGGCTGGTCGCGCGGACGGCGGCGGAATCGGAAGAAGCGTCGGAAGTGCGGCGCCGCAACGGCCGCGTCAAACACGACTCGGTGTCCGCGGTCGTCCATTCGACCGCACGCGGTCAAGTGCTGCTGGTGACCAACCGCGGCCGCGCGTTCAAGACCGACGTGCTGCCGTTGCCGGTGCTACCCGAGCAAGCGGGCACAGTGTCGCTTCGCGGCGGGATGGCCGCGAAGGAACTGGTGCCGTTGGAGAAGGGCGAGCGCGTCATCGGCCTGGCCCCGCTCGGCGAGCAGGCGGCAGGCTCCCCGGGCCTCGCGCTCGGCACGAAACACGGCGTCGTGAAGGTGTGCGCGCCGGAATGGCCGGTCCGCTCCGACGAGTTCGACGTGATCAGCTTGAAGGACGGCGACGAGGTCGTCGGCGCCACCTGGCTCACCGACGGCGACGAGACTCTGGCGTTCCTGTCGTCCGAAGCGTCACTGCTGCGCTACCCGGCTTCGCTCGTGCGGCCGCAGGGTCTCAAGGGCGGCGGCATGGCCGGGATCACCGTGCGCGGTGAAGCGGAAGTCGTCTTCTTCGGCGCGATCCGCACCGACGACGCCGAACACGGCGAGCCGATGGTCGTCACCGCGACCGGCGCGAGTGTGAAGGTGACCCCGTTCAGCGAGTACCCGGCCAAGGGCCGCGCGACCGGCGGTGTCCGGGCGCAACGGTTCCTCAAGGGCGAAACGCGCCTGGTCGTCGGCTGGATCGGCCCGCGTCCGGCCGGCGCCTCGCGCACCGGTGACCCGGTGGAACTCCCGGAGGTCGACGTCCGGCGCGATGGCTCCGGCCACGCCCACCCGGGCCCCGAAGTCGTCGGTCACCTGATCGAACGCAGCTGACCACCCCCGCATTTAGTCCTCTGAATGCGGCCTCGCGTGAAGGCCCCTTTCCCTCGGCTGAGCCGAGGGAAAGGGGCCTTCACACGAGTTACGCCTTCAATCACGCGAGTCCCGTCTCCAGACACGCGAGTTCCGCCTCCAGACACGCGAGTCCCGTCTCCAAGCACGCGTGCCCCGGGACCCGAAGTGGTAGCAAAGGTCCCTTGCTCTCCTCAGCGACCCAGCAGGCCTTTCGCGATATGCGTCACCTGGATCTCGTTGCTCCCCGCGTAGATCATCAGCGACTTCGCGTCCCGCGCCAACTGCTCGACCCGGTACTCCGCCATGTACCCGTTGCCGCCGAACAGCTGCACGGCCTCCATCGCGACCTCGGTGGCCGCCTCCGACGAGTACAGCTTCATCGCCGAAGCCTCGGCCAGCGTCGGCATCTTGCCCGCGCGAAGGGTCTCGATCAGCTGGAAGACCATGTTCCGCACGTTGATCCGCGCGACCTCCATCTTCGCCAGCTTGAGCTGGATCAGCTGGAACCGCCCGATCTCCTGGCCCCACAGCTTCCGGTTCTTCGCGTAGTCCACGCAAAGCCGCTGACACTCGTTGATGATCCCGAGCGCCAGCGCCGCGACCCCGATCCGCTCGACGGCGAACCCGGATTTCACCTCGGCCTTGCTGTCACCGTCGCGGCCGGTTTCGGATTCTCCGAGCAGCCTGTCCCGCCCGAGACGGACGTCGCTGAAGAACAGCTCGCCGGTCGGCGAGGACATCATGCCCATCTTCTTGAACGGCTTGCCCTGCGTGAGCCCGGGCATGCCCTTGTCCAGCACGAACGTCAGCACCTTGCGGTCGCGGACGGCGGTACCGGTGCCGTCGTCGAGCTTCGCGTACACGATGATCGTGTCGGCATAAGGCCCGTTCGTGATGAAGGTCTTCTGTCCATTGAGGACGTACTCGTCACCGTCGCGCCGCACCGACGTCTTCATGCCGCCGAAAGCGTCCGAGCCGGAGTCGGGTTCGGTGATCGCCCACGCCCCGACCTTCTCGAACGTCGCCAGCCCGGGCAGCCACCGTTCCTTCTGCGCCTGCGTGCCCTTCGTCAGGATGGTCTGCGCGGTCAGCCCGATGCTCACGCCGAGCGAGGCGACGATGCCGAGGCTGACCCCGGCCAGCTCGCTCACCGCGATGAGCGCCATCGCCTCCTGCCCGCCGAACGCCAAGCCGCCGCCACCCGACCCGGACCCGGGCGACTTGGACAGCAGTTTCGACACCGATTCCCGGGCGAGCGCGTCGATACCGAAGGACGCGAACATCTTCCGGATGATGTCGTACGGCGGCAGCGTCCCGCTTTCCAGCGCGTCGAGGTGCGGCCGGATCTCCTTGTCGATGAACTCCCGGATGGCGTCCCTGATCAGCAGTTCGGTCTCGGACCATTCGATCACGGCAGCCTCGCGGCGATGTCGTCGATCTCCCAGGCCGCTTCGGTTTCGATCACCTTGACGTCGTGCCAGCCCGCGAGTTCGGAGATCGCGCCGCCCTGCACCGCGAACACCTTGCCGGTGAGCGGGCATTTCTCGGTCGCGAGGTAGGCGACCAGCGGCGAGATGTTCGCCGGGGAAAACGCGTCGAACTCCCCTTCTTCGACCTCCTGCGCGAAGATCGCGCCCATGCCCGGCGTCGCCAGGGTGAGCCGCGTGCGCGCGATCGGCGCGATCGCGTTGACCCGCACGCCGTAGCGCTCCAGTTCCTCGGCGGCGACCAGCGTCAGCGCTGCAATGCCCGCCTTCGCCGCGCCGTAGTTCGCCTGTCCCGCGTTCGGCAGGGTAGTCCCGGACGCCGAGGCGGTGTTGATCACCGAGCCCGCCACCGGCTCCCCGGCCTTGCTCGCGGTCTTCCAGTACGCGGCCGCGTGCCGCAGCACCGCAGCGTGCCCCTTCAGGTGCACGGCGATCACGGAATCCCATTGGGACTCCTCCAGTCCGGCGATGAACGCGTCACGCAGGATGCCCGCGTTGTTCACGACGACGTCGAGCCTGCCGAACTCGCCCACCGCCTGCGCGACCAACTCCTCGGCACCCGCCCAGTCGGCGACGTTGGCCGTGTTCGCCACGGCCTTGCCGCCCGCCGCGCGGATCTCGTCGACGACCTCCTGCGCCGGGCCGGTGTCGGCCCCGCTGCCGTCGTTCGCCCCGCCGAGGTCGTTGACGACGACGCTCGCGCCCTCCCTCGCGAACAACAGCGCGTGCTCGCGGCCGATCCCGCGGCCGGCGCCGGTGATGACGGCGACCCGCCCGTCGAGTGCTCCCATGGCTTTGCTCCTACTCCGCGAATTCCGCGAGACCGTCTTTGATCACGACGGTGTCGCCGACAGTGGTTTCGAACGCATAGCTCCCGGCGCCCGCGCGCCAGATCTGCGTGGTCAGGTCCTGCCCGGGCAGCACCGGTTTGGCGAACCGGACGGCGAACCGCTTCAGTCTGTCCACATCGGACCCGGCGACCTCGGTCAGCAGCGCCCACGACGTGAACGCCATGGTGCACAGACCGTGCGCGATGATCCCCGGCAGTCCCGAATCCTTCGCGACCTCTTCGTCGAGATGGATGGGCATGGGGTCGCCGGCGGCGGGTGCGTACCGGTACGTCTGGTCGTCGTCGACGTGCTGGTTCACCTTCGCCACCGGCGCCTGCGAGCGCAGTGCTTCATCGAACTTGTGCTCCGGTCCGAGTTCGCCCCGGGTCTCCCCGGTGTCGAACCCGCGCACGAACAACGTCACGTACTGCTCGTTGGCCAGGTCACCGTTCTCGGTCCGGCATTCGAGGTGGATGGTGCCGCGGGTGCCGTTCGGCAGGCCTTCGTAGCCGGTCATCCGCGCTCGTGACACGAGCTTGTCACCGGGGCGGATCGGCCGGTGGAACCGGAATTCCTGTTCCCCGTGCACGATCCGGCCGAACAGCCCGACCGGCACGACCTCCAGCGCGGGTTCCATCAGCGACTCGAACACCGGCACGATCGCGAAAACGGGACTCGCGACGTCCCCGGCGAGGTGCGCGGGGATCGGGTCGTTGGTGGCCTTCGCGTACTCGATCAGCCGCTCGCGGGTGACCTCGAACCGGGACTCGTCGGTCCACTTGCCGAGCCCGCCGGGGTCGAACCGCTCGGTCACGAGACCAGCGCCTTGAAGTTCTCGAGCGAGGCGTCGAGGTTCTTCTTGCCGTCCTTCTCGACGGCCTTGCCGAGCGCGCCGACGATCATCTGGCCGGCGAACTCCGCGTCGATGCTGGCGAGCGAACCCTCGCCGGACGCCTCCACCGACAGCTCGAATTTGACCTTCACCCCGGCCATCCCGGTCCCGGAGATCGCCAGCTTCGACGGCGCCTCGAACTCGTCGACCGTCCAGGTGATCGTGTTCGGCATCCCGAGCATTGTGACGACCTCGGAAGCCTGCGCCCCCTTGGAGAACTCGGCCGGGACATCACCTTTCCACTTGGTGTGGATGGTCAGCCACTTCTCGAAGTTGTTGGGGTTGGAGAACTCCGCCCACACCTTGTCGGGCGCGGCGGGGAGTTCGACGGAGGCACTGATCTTGCCCATGGTTCTTCCTTTCGGGATCAGCGCTCGGCGCGCTGGTAGGCGGTGACGACGGCGGCGCCGCCGAGTCCGATGTTGTGCTGCAGCGCGGCTTGGACGCCGTCGACCTGGCGTTTGTCGGCGGTCCCGCGCAGCTGCCAGGTGAGTTCGGCACATTGGGCGAGGCCGGTGGCGCCGAGCGGATGTCCCTTGGAGATCAGCCCGCCGGAGGGGTTGACGACCCACTTCCCGCCGTAGGTGGTGTCCCCGGAGTCGACGAGCTTCCCGGCCTCCCCTTCGGCGCAAAGCCCGAGCGCTTCGTAGAGCAGGAGTTCGTTGGCGGAGAAGCAGTCGTGCAGTTCGATGACCTGGAAGTCCTCCGCGCCGAGCCCCGCCTGGTCGTACACCTGGCGCGCCGCCTGGACGTTCATGTCGTAGCCGATGATGTTCTTCGCGGTACCGTCGAAGGTGCTGGCGAAGTCGGTGGTCATCGCCTGCCCGACGATCTCCACGGCCTGCCCGGCCAGCCCATGCGAGTCCACAAAGGACTCACTGGCGAGGATCGCCGCGCCGGAGCCGTCCGAGGTCGGCGAGCACTGAAGCTTCGTGAGCGGGTCGTAGATCATCCGCGAGTCGAGGATGTCCTGCAGCGAATAGCTTTCCTGGAACTGCGCGTACGGATTGTTCACCGAGTGCCGATGGTTCTTCTCGCCGATCTTGGCGAAGTGCTCGGCGGTGGTGCCGTAGGTCTTCATATGCTCGCGGCCCGCCGCGCCGAACATCCACGGCGCGGGCGGGAAGAGCACCTCGGAGATCTCCGCGAGCGCCTGGATGTGCCTGCCCATCGGCTGCTCGCGATCGTCGTAGGTCGAGCCGAGTGATCCAGGCTGCATCTTCTCGAAGCCGAGCGCGAGCGCGCAGTCCGCGCGACCGCCCCGGATCGCCTCCGCGGCCAGATACAGCGCGGTCGATCCGGTCGAGCAGTTGTTGTTGACGTTGACGACCGGGATCCCGGTCATGCCGAGTTCGTAGACCGCGCGCTGCCCCGAGGTCGACTCGCCGTAGACGTAGCCGACGTAGGCCTGCCGCACCTCGTCGAAGGAGATCCCGGCGTCGGCGAGCGCCTTGGTCCCGGACTCCTTGGCCATCTGCGGGTAGTCCCAGCCCTCGCGGCGTCCGGGTTTCTCGAACTTCGTCATGCCCACGCCGACGACGTACACCTTGTTGGCCACCACGACGCTCCTTGTCGTTGCCGGGTCGCTGCTGCCACTGAAGATACAGACAGGTCTGTATTTATCAACCCTTACATACAGGTCTGAACGGATGTTACTTGGCGCGCGGTACGTGTCAGATGACGCAGACGGGCGGCTCGCACCCCCGTTAAACAGGAAGAACACAACACAGGGGGTAAACGATGAAACGGACAAGCTTGGTCCTGGCGGCCACCGTCGCCGCCGGTCTGCTGTCGGCGGGCACCGCGTCGGCGACCGGATGGACGATGAGCTATCTACGGCCGCCGGGCGGAGACGCCATCCGGGTGGTCGCGACCGACGGGGCCGGAAGCTACGCGGGGCACTCTGACCGGGGCCTGCTCACCTGGTCGGGCTGGATGGTGCGGAACCACGGCTTCCCGGCGGGCTACGACAAGATCGAAGCCGTGGACGAGAACACGTCGAAGGCGATTCTCACGAACGGATACGCGATCTCGACGAGGACCGACCGCTCTTTCGTCTTCCAGAACGGCGGGTTCCAGCTCCTGGAGACGGTCCCGGGGTACTCCCAGACGGTCGTCACCGGGATGAACAATCGCGGCGACATCGTCGGCCACGTGTACAACGATCCGAGATACGGCTCGTGGGCGGCGTTCTGGCCGGCCGGCGACCGCGCGCACCCGGTGCTGCTGGACGCCCCGCCACTGCTCAGCCCGGTGGACATCGACCACGACGGCACGATCCTGATGCAGGAGCAGTTCGGCGGCGCCTGGCTCTGGAAGGACGGTGTGGCACGGCAACTCGTCCTTCCCGAGGGCGTCCGCGAAGCACGCGCCATCGCGATCCGGGACGGCAAGGTGCTGGCCGACACCCAAGGAGGACAACGGCTTTGGACGGCCTACGACACCTCCATCCCGGTGCCGGAGACCATGACGGTGACCGCGCTCAACGGGGCGGGACTCCTCACCGGATGTTTGCGGACGGCGGGAACCGCCACGATTCCCGCGGCCTGGTCGCCGGGCGGCCCGGTCGAGACGCTTCCGGCGCCGTCCAGCGGTTGCGGCGCGATCGTGAGCGACAACGGAGAAATCATGGGGACACTGCAGGACGACGACTATTTCGACAAGCTCGTGGTGTGGCGCCGTGGCTAAAGTCGGGGGATGGATCCCAAAGAGCTTCGGCAGCGGTTCTCCCTGCTGACCACGGCGCATCTGACCGACGGCTGCGTCCGCGCCGGCGTTCAGGTCCGATGCGCCCCCGCCGGCACGCGCTCGGTCGTGCCCGGCGGCCGCGTCGCCGGGCGGGTCACCCCCGCCCGGCACGTCGGCAGCGTCGACGTCTTCCTTGAGGCGTACGAAATCGCGAACCCCGGCGACGTCCTCGTCGTCGACAACGGCGGCAGGCTCGACGAGAGCTGCGTCGGGGACCTCGCGGTGCTCGAAGCCGAGGCGGCCGGGCTGAGCGGCGTGGTGATCTGGGGGCTGCACCGCGACACCGCCGACATCAAGAAGATCGGGCTGCCGGTGTTCAGCCTCGGCTCGATCCCGACCGGCCCGCTCTCGGTCTCCGCCCGCCCGGACGGCGCGCTCGAATCGGCCGTCGTCGGAGATTGGACGGTGACGCGGGAAGACCTCGTGTTCGGCGACGAGGACGGCGTCCTGTTCGTCCCGGCCGGCCGGGCGGACGAGGTCCTGGACCGCGCCGAAGGCATCCGCGACACCGAGCGGCGCCAGGCCGACCGGATCCGCGGCGGAGAGTCCCTTCGCGAGCAGGTGCGCTTCGCCGACTTCCTCGCGGAGCGGGCGAAGTCGCCTTCGCTGACATTCCGGCAGCACCTGCGGGCGGTCGGGGGCGCCATCGAGGAGTAGCAAGGGACCTTTGCTACCACCCGAGGCCCTGACCTGCGGAAACGCGTCCGGACTACGAGGTCTTCGAGCCGCCGAGCCACAGCAGACCGTCGATGACGAAGCGGTTCTGCACCTCGCTGGCGAAGGTCGACGAAAGCGGCTGATTCGTCTCGTAGTTCATCTTGTTGTGCCCGAAGTTGGCGTACAGCATCTTGTACTTCGCGTTGGTCCAGAGGATCGGGTAGTACCCGTTGTACCAGGACTGGTTCGGGTCGGTCCCGAGCGGGAAACTCACCGGATCCACTGACGCGAGGATCCGGATGTCCGGATTCTTGCGCAGGTCGCTGGTCCACGCGTACCACTCGCTCACCGACGAGGTGAACGTCGCGGGCAGCCGCGTGGTCGACGGGTGCGCCCGGTTCTCCGCCTTCAGCGTCGCCGTCGTCGGGCCCCAGGTGTTGGACTTGAACGCACCCGTGCCGAGGAACCTGTTGTGATACCAGTCCCAAGTGGACGGATCGGTGGTGAACGCCGCCACGTGGAAACCGAAGAACGCGCCGCCCGCGTTCATGTAGCGCTCGAAGCCCGAACGCTGCGCCGAGGTCTGCGGCAGGTCGTCCAGGAACAGCACGACCTGGTACCGCGAGGGCTGCAGCGAGTTCAGCCGGTTCCAGTCATTGGTCGCGGTGTAGCCGAAGTTGTGCTGTGAAGCGGTTTTCGGGAACCACTGGTTGGCTTCCTTGACGAAGCTGATGTGTGCCGCGTCGTAGGTGCCGTTGTAGAACGCCAGCACCTGGAACGCGGGCGCCGCCTGTGCCGTCACCGGCGCCAACGCCAGTGCGAGACACGAAACGAACAGCAGAGCGAGCCGGACCGCGAATTTCCTCATCTTGGCCACCACCTCATGCCGACATAAATTCACTACTTGAATTAATGCATGTCGACAGCTTGGTGGTCTAGACCTGCAAACAAAGCCGGTTCCCGCTGACCGACACCGGCCCGGATCGATAACGTGGGCATTATGGAACTGCGGGACATCGAGATCTTCCTGGCGCTGGCCGACGAACTGCATTTCGGCCGCACCGCGGAACGCCTGCACGTCTCGCAGGCCCGCGTGAGCCAGACGATCAAACAGGTCGAGCGCCGGATCGGCGTATCGCTGTTCGCCCGCACCAGCAGACGGGTCCGGCTCACGCCGATCGGCGAACGGCTGCGTGACGATCTCGGCCCCGCCTACCGCGCGCTGCACGACGGCATCGACCGCGCGATCGCGTCCGGCCGCGGGATCGGCGGCGTGCTGCGGCTGGGCTTCGAAGCCCCCGGTGTCGCCGACCTGACCGAAGACCTGCTGGACCGTTTCCGGCAGCGCTACCCGGACACCGAACTGCTCATTCGCGAGGCTGATTTCGCCGACCCGTTCGCGATGCTGCGATCGGGTGAGATCGACGCGCTGGTGACGCTGCTTCCCGCCGACGAACCCGACCTCACGACCGGACCGGCCGTGTACTCCGAACCGATGGTGCTCGCGGTGTCGTCGAAACACCCCTTCGCGCGAAGGAAGTCAGTCACCCTGGACGACCTCGCCCGCGACACCGTCCTTCGCGCGGCGCATCCGCCGGAGCCGTACTGGGTCGAGGAACCGCGCCAGTGGCTGACGCCGGCCGGGCACCCCGTGGCCCGGGGCAAACCGTTCGCGACCTTTCAAGAACTGCTCGCCGCGATCGCCACCGGTGCCGGCATCTGCCCGCTCGCCGCGCACGCGCGGGAGTACTTCAGCCACCCGCGAATCCGCTTCGTGCCCTTCGCCGGCTCACCCGACGTCGAGTGGGGCCTCGTCTGGCCGCGCTCCGCCGAGACGGCCCGGGTACAGGCCTTCGCCGCCGTCGCGTCCGCTTCGCGCCCCTGACCTGCGGAAAGGGAGCAAGGGACCTTTGCTACCACGGGGGGTGTGTGGAAATAGAGACGTTGAGTGTCCCTATTTCCACACACCCCGCACTCCGCGTAGCGGTGCGTACTGACCGTGTGGATTTTGGTGCGTCAGATGGCCCGAAGTCCACACAGTCACCACCCTGACCTGCGGAAAGGGAGCAAGGGACCTTTGCTACCACCCCGCCCCCAAGCGAGCTAGCCGACGACCTTCTGCAACCAGTCCTGCTCGAGCTTCACGACCTGCCCGTTCGCGGTGACGGTCGGCGTGCCGAAACCGGGGCCGTTGCCGAAGTCCTGCTGCAGCGACGGATCCGTGGAGATCTTCTTGTACGCGTCCTGGATCTCCTGCTCGTAGGCGCCACTGTTGACCTTGAGCGCGAAGGCCGGGTCGGTGATGCCGACGTCCTGGCCGAGCTTGATCAGCTGCGCCTTGTCGAATCCGCGCGCGCCCTCCTGCGGCTGATCCTTGAACAGCGCGTCGTGGAAGGCGAGGAACTTGCCCGCGTCGGCCGCGGCGAGCGCGGCGTTGGCGGAGTCCAGCGAGTAGCCCGGCGGGTCGGAGCGCTGGTTCAGCATCGGCAGCATGTGGTACCGGACCTGCAGAGTCCCGTTGTTCACCTGCTCGTGGATCTGCTCCTTGAACGACTCTTCGAACTGCTTGCAGACCGGGCACAGGAAGTCGGCGTAGACGTCGATGGTCTTCTTGGCCTCGGGTTTGCCGGCGGTCACGACGGCTCCATCGCGCTTCTCGACGACACCGGGTCCCCAGGTACCCGTCTGTGCCCCGATCACCTTGCCCTCGGTGGTGTCCTTGCTGGACGTCGTCCAGATCACGCCACCGATCACCAGCGCGGCGAGGACGACCACCGCGACGGTGATCGCGACGACCTTCTTCTTGTCCCCGCCCGCGACGCCCCTGGCCTGTGCCACCGAACGCGCCGCCGTCTGCTGCTGCTTGCGTTTCCGAGCGTTGCGCTCAGCTCCACCCACGATTATTCGTTCCCTTCAGCGATACCCACATAGTCGTCGTCGGCGGGGCCACGAGAGTTCCCGAGCCAGCCGTCCACGGAAAGCCAGGTCCGCGGCCGCACGATCAGCCAGACACCCAGTAGCGCGAACCCGAGGTCCCTGGCGATCTCCTGCGGATACGCCGTCTGATCCGCGGCGATCTGACCGCCACCGCCGAAGCAGCCGCAGTCGATGCTCAGCCCGCGCGCCCAGGATTGGGCGATCGCGGCGATGAGCACCGCGAGCAGCAGCACCGACAGCACCGACACCCACCGGGTCACGAATCCGGCGAGCAGGAACAGGCCGAGCGCCAGTTCGACGAGCGGCATCCCGATCGCGACCGGGCGGACGAGCCCGTCCGGCAGGACATCGAAGGCCTGGACCGCGATATAGGTCTGTCCCGGGTCGCTGATCTTCAGCGCTCCGGAAATCAACCAGACGGCGGCCAGTCCGAGCCGGGCGAGTGTGCCCACGGCGTCGAGTACGACTTGGGGCGGTCTACGCACGGGCCTAGGCTAACCGCCGACCCTGAGAACAACGTGAGGCGGCGGACGGAGGCACCCGATGAGGGGACGCGCCCTGCTGATGGCCTGCTTGATGCTGGTCACAGCGGCGGCCTGCGGCGAAGAGGCCGGTCCGTCGGATTCCCTCGTCGCGCGCGCCGTCGCGTCCAACAAGCTCACCATCGGCATCCGCTTCGACCAGCCGGGGCTTTCCAAACGGACGGTCGACGGCCGCTATGTCGGCTTCGACGTCGACGTGGCGAAGTACGTGGCGAGCGAATTGGGCGTCGACGAGGATCACATCACCTGGCACGACAGCAGGCCGTCCTCCCGCGAGACGGACATCACCTCGGGGACCACGGATCTGATGGTGGCGACCTACTCGATCACCGAGAAACGCAAACAGCTGGTCTCCTTCGCCGGTCCCTATTTCGACACCGGCCAGGATCTCCTCGTCCGCCTCCGGTCGACCGACATCACCGGTCCCGAAAACCTCAACGGCCGCAAGCTGTGCGCCGTGGGCGGCACCACCTCCGCCGAGCAGGTACGCGACAAGTTCGCCCAGGCCGTGCAGCTCGTCGAGTATCCGCGCTACCAGGATTGCGTCACGGCGCTGCTCGCCGGGCAGGTGGACGCGGTGACCACCGACGACGTCATCCTCGCCGGTTACGTGGCGCAGAACCCGGAGTTGCTGAGGGTCGTCGGCAAACCGTTCTCGAAGGAGAAGTACGGCGTCGGCCTCCGCAAGAACGACTCCGAGGGCCGCGCGGCGGTGGCCAAGGCGATCCAGAAGATGATCTCGTCCGGGGAGTGGCTCGAATCGCTGAACCGCAACATCGGCCCGTCCGGCTACCGGATCCCGCCTCCGCCGCAGGTCACCGAGAAGTGACCCTTCCCGATCTGCCGGTTCGCGCCGTCCTGCCCGAACTCGAAGCCGCGCTCGACACCCACGGCACCGCCGTGCTCGTCGCGCCCCCTGGCACCGGCAAGACCACATTGGTACCGCTCGCGCTGGACAACGGCGAAGGCCGGGTGATCGTCGCCGAACCGAGGCGCCTCGCCGCGCGGGCCGCGGCGGCGCGGATGGCGTCCCTGCTGGGCGAAAAGGTCGGTGAGACGGTCGGCTATTCGGTCCGCGGAGACCGGAAGGTGTCTTCTTCGACGCGGATCGAAGTGGTCACGTCGGGCTTGCTGGTCCGGCGGGTGCAAGGCGACCCCGAACTCGCCGGGGTGTCGACGGTTCTGCTCGACGAATGCCACGAACGCCATCTCGACGCGGATCTTTTGCTCGCGCTGCTGCTGGACGTGCGCGCCGGGCTGCGAGAAGACCTGCGCCTGCTCGCGACGTCCGCCACGGTGGCCTCCGGACGGCTGGCCGCCCTGCTCGGCGACGCGCCGGTGATCACCGCGCACGCGAGGACCTACCCGGTCGACGTCTCGTACTCCCCGCCCGCGCGCGGCGAGCGGATCGAGGCGACCGTGGCCCGCGTGATCCACAAAGCACTGTCCGAAGGGGACGGTGATGTACTCGCTTTCCTGCCCGGTGCCGGTGAGATCGCGAGGGTGAGCGGGCTTCTCAGCGGCCTCGACGCCGATGTGCTGCCCCTGCACGGACGGCTTTCGGCGGCGAGCCAGGACGACGCGCTGCGCCCGCGCGCCCGTCGCCGGGTGGTGCTGTCGACCTCGGTCGCCGAGTCCAGCCTGACCGTGCCGGGGGTACGCGCCGTGGTGGACTGCGGGCTTTCCCGCGTGCCCCGCGTCGATCACCGGCGCGGCCTGCCGGGTCTGGCGACCGTCCGGGTTTCGGCCGCGGTCGCCGAGCAGCGCGCCGGGCGTGCCGGACGTGAGGCGCCGGGACGCGCGTACCGATGCTGGGCGGCGCACGAACAGGGTTCCCTGCCCGCGTATCCCGAGCCCGAGATCCGGACGGCTGAACTGGCGCGGTTCGCCCTCGAACTCGCCTGCTGGTCCACTCCGGACGGTTCCGGCCTCGCCTGGTGGGATCCGCCGGGTGAAGGCGCGCTGGCCGCCGGACGCGCGTTGCTGACGACGCTCGGGGCGACCGCGGAGGACGGCACGGTGACCGAGCGCGGCCGCAAGATGGCCGGGCTGGGCCTGCATCCGCGGTTGGCGAGGGCATTGCTGGACGGCGCGGCGCGGACCAACGCGCGATCGGCCGCCGAGGTCGTCGCACTGCTGGACAGCGGCGGCACGCTGACCGACCTCGAGGCCGAACTGCGCCGAGTGCGCGGCGACGAGCGCTGGAAGCGTGACGTGCGAAGGCTTTCCCGGCTGGTGCCCGACGGCGGCAACGCGTCCGATCCCGCGCTGGTCGTGGCGCTCGCGCATCCCGAACGGCTCGCGCGACGGCGTTCCGCCGGGACGCCGGTGTATCTGATGGCCGGCGGAACGGCCGCCGAGCTTCCGCGTGGCAGCGGGCTGGCCGACGTCGAATGGCTGGCCGTGGCCGAAGCGACCCGCGATCCCGGCCGCGCACAGGGCATCATCCGGCTGGCCGCACCCGCCGACGAGGATCTCGCCGTGCGCGCGGCCCCGAATCTGGTGTCCTCAGTGGACGAAGTGCGCTGGTCTTCCGGTGACGTCGTCGCGCGATCGGTGCGACAGCTCGGGGCGATCGTGCTTTCGGAGAAACCGTTGCGCTCGCCTCCGCCGGACGCGATCCGCGCCGCGCTCCTGGAGGGTCTGCACACCGAAGGACTGGGCCTGTTGCGCTGGTCGGACGACGGGAAAAGACTGCGCGAGCGGCTGGCCTTCCTGCATCGTGTGCTGGGACCGCCTTGGCCCGCCGTCTCCGACGCGGACCTCCTGTCCACTTTGGACAGCTGGCTCGATCTCGGCTCGGCTCGCCGACGATCGGACCTGGCAGCGCTGGACGCAGGCGCCGCACTGCGCGGATTGCTGCCGTGGCCCGAAGCGTCGCGTTTGGACGAACTGGCGCCGGACCGGCTGGAGGTACCGTCGGGCTCGCGGATCCGGGTCGACTACTCGGGCGAGCAACCGGTGCTGGCCGTGAAACTGCAGGAGACCTTCGGCTGGCTCGCGACGCCGGAGCTGGCGGGTGTCCCCGTGGTGCTGCACCTGCTCTCCCCCGCCGGTCGGCCCGCCGCCGTCACCGCCGATCTGGAATCGTTCTGGCGCAACGGGTACGCGGCCGTGCGTGGCGATCTCCGCGGACGCTATCCGAAGCATCCTTGGCCGGAGGACCCGCTGAACGCCGCGCCCACCCGGCGCACCTCACGAGGTCAATCCATCAACTGATGCTGAGGCCTGGTCGGCAACTGGGCCGCCAGCTCCTCGTCGTCCTCACGCTCGTTCAGCCCCAGCTGCACGGCGCTGCGGATCTGCTCGCGGTTCTCCCGCACCACATGCGCGAAGAACTCGTCGATCCGCGGATCGGTCAGCACTTCGAGGATCACGCGCATCGCGGTGTCGATCACCGAACGCACCACCTCGTCGTGGAACGGCAGCTTCGAAAGCCGCCCCGCCTGCGGATCGTCCTTGAGTTTCTCGGCGATGATCCCCCGCAGCAGCGTCTGGTTCTCGCCGAGTGAGCGTGCGAGGTTCTGCGGATAGTTCCCGGTTTCCACCACCTTCACGACTTCGTCGAGCACCGCGATCGTGATCGGCTTCTTGATCGCGAGCACGATCGGCCGCGAAAGCCGTTCGACCAGCCGCTGCGTGAACCGCTCCCCGAAAGCGCGGTCGGCAGTGCGCGCGAGCCGGATCAGCACCACGATGATCCGCAGCAGCCGGAAGCCGCGCAGCGCCGGATGCGCGATGGGGATCATGCCGAGGATTTCGTACCAATTGCGCAGCGGGAACCGCTTCTCCCAGCCGTTGCGCCGCCACCGCCAGAGGAATTCCAGCGCGAAGATCCCGCACACCGTCGTGTCGATGACGAAGACGCGGTGCGCCGTCTCCGCCGAATGCGGGAAGAACGTGACATAGGCGAGCAGCCCGACGGAGAACACGGCGAGTACGAGCATCACCAGGTCGAGCGGGTTCACGCGCCGTTGTTCGCGGGTGGTCATGGCGTCGATTCTGCCTTTCCGCGGCGACTCGTGCCGAGCGGCACCTGCCGAAAGTAAGGGGTGACCGATGACTTCGGGGCAATGCCCTCGGGTGTCCCCGCGCCGGAGGATTCAGGGACACGAAGGAGGACGCGGATGATCACGCTTCGAGGACTCACGAAGCGCTATGGCGAGAAGACGGTGGTCGACGGGCTGACGTTCGCCGTCGAGCCGGGCAAGGTGACCGGTTTCCTCGGTCCCAACGGCGCGGGCAAGTCGACGACCATGCGGATGACGCTCGGCCTCGACGCGCCGAGCCCCGGCGAGGTCCGCATCGACGGCGCGAAGTATCAAGACCTGCCTCATCCGCTGCGCCAGGTCGGCGCGCTGCTCGAAGCCAAGGCACTGCATCCCGGCCGGAGCGCGGGCAAGCATCTCCTGGCGATGGCGCGCAGCAACGGGATCCCGGCGAGCCGGGTGGACGAAGTGCTCGCGACGGTGGGCCTCACCGACGTCGCGGGCAAACGCGCCGGGACGTTTTCCCTCGGCATGGGGCAGCGGCTCGGGATCGCCGGCGCGCTGCTGGGCGACCCTGGCGTGCTGATGTTCGACGAGCCGGTCAACGGGCTCGACCCGGACGGTGTCCGCTGGGTACGGCACCTGATGCGTTCGCTCGCGGAGGAGGGCCGCACGGTGTTCGTGTCGAGCCACCTGATGAGCGAGATGCAGCTGACCGCCGACCGGCTGGTCGTCATCGGCAAGGGAAAGCTGCTCGCCGACGCCCCCGTCGACGAGTTCATCGCGGGCAATTCGCGGACGTCGGTCGCGGTGCGGGTGCCCGCTCCCGCCGACCTGCGCGTACTCGAACAGCGCCTGCATGCGCTCGGCGCGACCACGGACTCCGATCAGGGCGAGCTGATCGTGCACGACCTGCCCATTCATCTCGTCGGCGACGCGGTGCACGAACTCGGGATCCGCGTGCACGGGCTGACCGAACGGACCGCCTCGCTCGAACAGGCGTACATGGAACTGACCGCGTCGTCGGTCGAATACGGAACGGGAGTCGCGGCATGAAGTCGCTCATGGTCTTGGTGGCGGTGCTCGCAGGCCTGCTGGGGGTACCCGCGGCCGCGTCGGCGGCGCCGGAATTGTCACTGCCCGCACCGGGCGGCCCGCTCCCGATCGGGCTGCGCACGCTGCATCTCACCGATCAGCGGAGAGCCGACCCCTGGGTGCCCGAAAAGCGACGTGAGCTCATGGTCAACGTCTGGTATCCGGCCGTGCCGATCGGGCGCGCGCCGCTGTACATGACCAAGGCGGAGTCGGCGGCCGCGGTCGCCGGGCGGAAGCTCGACCTGCCGCCGGACGCGTTGAGCAAGGTGCGGGTCCACTCGCGGGAGAACGCGCCTTCCCTTCCGGGACGGCGTCCGCTGGTGGTGCTGTCCCCGGGTGCGGGCAACAACCGGATCACCCTGACCTCGGTGGCCGAACACCTTGCCGCACAAGGTTTCGTGGTCGCCGGGATCGACCACGCCTACGAAGCCTGGGCGACGGAGTTCCCCGACGGGCTGCGCCAGTGTGTCGCTTGTGGACTCCCCGGCGAGCCGTGGCCCGCGGCGATCGCGAACCGCGCGGTGGACACGACGTTCGTCGTCGACACGCTGCTGAAGGACCGGCGCTGGTCGATCGACGCGACGAAGATCGGGATGGCCGGTCACTCCGCCGGCGGTTCGGCGACCGCCGCCTCGATGGTCGCCGACCGGCGGATCAAGGCGGGCGTGAACATCGACGGCCCGTTCTACGGCACCGTCTCGCTCGACCGGCCGTTCCTGCTGCTGATCAGCCCGACCGGCGAGAAGTACTTCCGCGCGTCCTGGGACGAGACCTGGCCGCGGCTCACCGGCCCGAAGAAGCAGGACCTGGTCGAGAACAGCGGCCATTCGTCGGTGACCGACGCGGCGATCCTGATCGATCAGCTGGGGCTCCGACCGCACCTTCCGCCGTCCGAGGTCGAGAACCAGTACGGCTCGATCGACTCATGGAAGGCGCTGGACTTCTTCCGTAACGAGCTGACGGCCTTCTTCAAGCAGTGGAGCGCGCGATGAACGCGATCTCTTCGGAATGGACCAAGTTCTGGTCGGTCCGGTCCACCTGGTGGTGCCTGATCAGCGGCATCCTCCTGATGCTCGCCTACTCCGCCGCCGTAGGTCTCGCCGCGAACGCCGGCGTCGAACGCTCGATGGCTCCGCACGCCGTGGTGGCCGGGGCGGCGTTCTACCTCACGCAGTTCGCCGTGGTCGCGCTGGCGGCGCTGTTCATCACGAGCGAATACGCCAGTGGCAGCATCCGCTCGACCCTGCAGTGGGTCCCGGTGCGGAACCGGGTCCTCGCGGCGAAATCGGCCGTCCTGCTGCCGGTACTTTTCGGCTACGGCGTGCTGAACACGCTCGCCGGTGCGGCGGTCTCGGCGCCGCTGATCCCCGCGCCCGGCTCCTCGGTGGGCGAGATCCTCGCGACCGCGGCGGGCATGGGCGCTTACTTCGCGCTGCTGGGCCTGCTCTGCCTCGGGCTGGGGACGGCGCTGCGCTCGACGGCGGGGACGATCGTGACGGTGTTCGTGCTGCTGGTGATGATCCCGATGTTCGCCGGGTCGCTCGGCTGGGAAGACCTCGTGAACTACTTCCCCGGCTTCGCGGGCGTCAACGCGATGGTCACCGCAGGGCAGCCGAACCCTATCTTCGGCGGCGTCGCGCCCTACGCGCCTTGGGTCGGCGTCGCGCTGTGTGCGGCTTGGGCGGCGGCTGGTCTGGTCACGGGTTCCACCGTGCTGCGGCGGCGGGACGCCTGAGGGGGAGCAAGGGACCTTTGCTATCGATTGGTTAGCATGCCTACGTAAGTGATAGCAAAGGTCCCTTGCTCTCTTTCCGCAGGTCAACGCGGCGACCGTGTGGATTTCGGGTCACCCAACGCACCAAAATCCACACAGTCACTATGCACCACTACGCGGAGTACAGGGTGTGTGGATTTAGGGACACTCAACGTCCCTATATCCACACACCCCCCGCCCGCGCAGCCCCCGTGGTACCAAAGGTCCCCCGCTCCCTTTTCGCAGGTCAGCGCCCCCAGCGGTAGCAAAGGTCCCTTGCTACCCCGTCACCCCAAGCCCCGCCAACACCTCCCGCGCCCCCCGCGTCAGCTCCTCCAGCTCCGGCGGCCGCAGCGACCCGGTCCCGGCCAGCGCGTCGAAGACCGTCCCCTCCAGCCACGCGACGAGCACCCGCGCGTGCCGCTCCGGCTCCGCCGATCCGCACGCGGCCAGCACCTCGGCACACCGCCGCCGGATGACCAGCCCGCCGCGGTCGTAGGCCTCGCGCAGCTCCGGTCGCCGCGTCGCCTCCAGCGCGAACTCGTACCGCGCGAGCATCCGCGTCCGCCCGCCCGTGATCGCCGCATGCGCGAACCCCGCCACATACTCGGCCAACCGCCCGGGCGGCGGGTCGAGGGTGACGTCGTCGAGTTCGACCATCCGCGAGATCGCCAGTTCCAGCAGCGCCGCCCGCGTCCGCGCGTAGTACGAGGTCGAACCCGGCGGCAGCCCGGCGCATCGGTCGACCGCGCGATGCGTCAGCCCCCGCATCCCCTCGGCCGCGATGACCTCGATGGCCGCGTCCCCGATCATCGCCTTTCGCACTCTACAAGTGTAGTAGTACTCTACAAATGTAGAGGAGGTCGACATGCGCAAAGCGATCGTGATCGGCGGGGGAATCGGCGGACTGAGCGCCGCCATCGGGCTGCACGGCATCGGCTGGGAGGTCACCGTCCTCGAACAGGCGCCGGAACTCACCGCAGTCGGCGCGGGCATCTCCCTGTGGCCGAACGCCCTGCGCTCACTCGAGACACTGGGCGTCGACCTCGCCGAACAACAAGAACAATCTTCCGGCGGCCTCCACGACCGCCACGGTCGCCGCATCACCCGATGGGACGCCGAGGCGTTCCGCCGTCACCACGGCCGCCCGCTCGCCGCCATCCACCGCGCGGACCTCATCGAGGCGCTCCGCGACGCCCTGCCCGACGGCTGCGTCCGCACCGGCACCGAGGTCACCGGCCTCGACGCTCTCGACGCCGACGTCGTCGTCGCCGCGGACGGAATCCACAGCACCGCCCGCAAGCAGCTGTGGCCGCGGCATCCCGAGCCGGTCTACAGCGGCAGCACGGCCTTCCGCGCGGTGACCACGCTCCCCCATCCGACAGAACTCAGCACGAGCTGGGACAACGGCGCCGAGATCGGCGTCATCCCGTTGCACGACGGCAGCGTCTATTGGTGGGCCAGCTACGTCGCCGAAGCGGGCGTCCGCCACGAGGACCCGAAGTCGTATCTGCGAGAACGCTTCGGCGGCTGGCACGACCCCATCCCCGAGCTCATCGACGCGACCGCACCCGAGACGCTGCTCCACCACGACCTCTACCTGCTCGGCACTCCCCTGCCCTCGTACGTGAAGGGCCGCGTCGCGCTCCTCGGCGACGCGGCCCACGCGATGCCGCCCTTCCTCGGCCAAGGTGGCTGCCAAGCGATCGAAGACGCCGTCGTCCTCGCCGCCACGCTCAGCACCACCGAAGACGTCGACACGGCACTGAAGAGTTACGACGAGCAGCGTCGTCCGCGCAGCCAAGGTGTCGTGAAAGCCTCGGTCCAGGCGGGGAAAATGGGGCCACAGTTGCGCAATCCGCTCGCCGTGGCCGCCCGCAACCGCGTGCTCCGGCTGCTCCCTGGCGCGCTCACCGCACGCATCGGCGCCGGCGTCAGCGGCTGGACGCCTCCGGTCCCCCGCCGACCAGCCCCGCCTCGTACGCGGTGATCGCGGCCTGCACCCGGTTCCGCGCGCCGAGCCGGTTGAGGATGGTGCTCACGTAGGCCTTCACCGTACCCTCGACAACGAACAGCTTCGCCGCGATGTCCGCATTGGACAGTCCAGAACCCAGCAGCGCCAACACTTCCTGCTCACGTGGGGTCAATTTCCCGATCAGCGCCTTCGCCTCTTCGGCGCGCGAAACCTGATTGCCGGAGAACCGGGCGATGACCCGCTGCGCGACCTTCGGCGAAAGGAACGCCGCGCCACCCGCGACCGCGTGGATCCCGCCGAGCAGTTCACGGGGATCGCCGGATTTCAGCAGGAAACCGCTCGCGCCCAGGCCGAGCGCGCGTTCGATGTAGGCGTCCTCGCCGAACGTGGTCAGCATGATCACGCCCACCTCGGGCAGCAACCGTCGGATCTCCTCGGCTGCCTTGAGCCCGTCCATGACCGGCATCCGGATGTCGAGGAGTACGACGTCCGGCCTGGTCGCGCGAGCCTGCTCGACAGCGGCGCGACCGTCCTCGGCCTCCGCGACCACTTCGATCCCGGCGTCCGCCGCCAGGATCGCCGACACGCCGGCGCGGATCATCGCCTCGTCATCGGCCAGCACCACCCGGATCATCCGGGTTCCCCCTTTGCTCGTCTTCGGTGATCATGTCCTTCGCCACGAGTTTCCCCTCGGCGAAGCACAGCCGGTAGGCCTCGTAGTTCAAGTTGAACACGGTGCGCTCGGTGCCGTAGTACTCGCATGTCGCTCCCGCCGGCACCGGCGGTTCCACCACGCGCGGCCGGGCGATCCGCTGGCCGCCGGGCAGGACGGACGCGATCTCCGCCCGCGTCTGGCCGATCCGGATCCGGTCGTAGTCGCCACCGGCGAGGACGGAGCCGTACCACTGGACGAGGAACACCACCCCGCTGATCCCAACCACCAGGCCGAACAGCCCGATCGGCACGAAGATCGCCTGGATCAGGCTGCGCCGGACGTCACGACGGGCGCGTTCCAGTTCCCTGGCCGACATCGACTGCCCCACCTCGGCGTCCATCGCCGCCTGGCTCTCGGGGGATTCCTCCGACGGCGCCGCGTCGTGCGGCAAGGTCGCGCTGACCTCGAATCCGCCTTCGTGAGGTCCTGCCCGCAGCGTCCCGCCGACCAGCCGCACCCGCTCGCGCAACCCGATCAAGCCGCGCCTGCCCGAAGCCCGGCCCGGCAACGGGCCCGCGGGCGGTGCCGCGTTGGTGACCACGACGTCCGTCTGTCCTTCGGCCCGCACGACCCGGACCGTGACCGCGGCACCCGGCGCGTGTTTCACCACGTTCGTGACCGATTCCTGGACAACGCGATACGCGGCGCGGTCGACCATCGGCGGCTCACCGTCGACCCGTTCGTCCACAGAGGACTCGATCAGCACGCCCGAAGCCCTGGACCGGTCGAGCAGTTCGTCGATGCTCTCGTGCACCGGCTCGGTCGGCGCGTCGTCCTCGCGCAGGACCCCGATGATCTCGCGCAGCCGTTCGGTCGCCGTCGCGGCGCTCTCCCGCAGCTCGCCCGCGGCCTGCCGCTGCCGCTCGTCGAGCCCGCCCGCGACCTCCAGGGCCGCCGCGCGCACCGCGATCAGGCTCAGCTCATGGCCCAGCGAGTCGTGCATGTCGCTGGCGATCCTCGTCCGTTCGCGCAGCCGCGCGCGGTCGGCGATGAGCCGCTGACGGCTCTCCATCTCTTCGGCACGGCGCCAGCCGTCACGCGCCATGTCCTCGCGTTGCCGGATGTAGCGGCCCAGCAGCCACGGCGTCACCGAGGCGAAGACCAAGATGCCGAGCAACGCGCCCCAGGACGCGAACCCGTCCTTGCTCCACGCCAGCGCGACGGGGACCGCGACCACGGAAACGATCGCGAAAAGGCGCAGCATCGGTTTCGCGACCGGCTGCCGGTAGCCGGCGAGGTAGCTCACCGCGACGAGGACGAACCCCTCCCAGATCGGCACCCGGCCACCGAAGCTGCCCAGCACGATGAAGCTCGCGATCATGGCGATGGCGAGTGAGACCAGCGGGTACCGGCGCGCCACCGCGATCGCGGCCGTGGTCGCGACGAGCCCGAAGAGCAGTTCCCAGTGCTTCGTGCTGGATCCGGCGTCGATGACCACCCAGCCGCAGAGCCCGAGCCACAGCGCGACGTCCATCATCAGCCGCCGCCCGCGCCGCACGGGCTCCTCTCCGTCCATCACAGACCTGGACGCTACAAGCCGTGACGAGCGGTCCGCCATGGACGAAAGTAAAGGTCCCCTGCTTCCGCGGCCCGATGAGGCATGATGATCGACCATGGCCGAGCGCACACTCACCGGTCAGCTAGGCGGTCCTGTCCCGGCAGGCATCGAAGCGCTGGCCGACCACGAGAAACAGGACCTCTCCGACGCGCTGCGCGACGCGCGCCACCGTCAGGCCAAAGCCTTGGCCGAAGCGGGCGAAGAGGGCCTGAAGTACGTACCCGCGCTTCTCCGCGGCACCGTTCGCAAGGTGGTGGGCCTGTGACCACCGAAAACTTCGCCTCGCAGGCGGAGATCCTCAAGCTCGCGCGCGTCCTCGGCACCACCCCGGAGCGGCTCTCGTACCTGGCGAACGTGGACGCGGCCGAACTCCAGGCGTTCCGCGAGCAGGTCACGGACACGCTGTTCGACGCCAACCTCGCCGCGCTGGAGCGGATGGCGATGGCGAGCAAGCTCGTGCCGAGCCCGATTCTCGCGAAGATCGCCGAGAAGGTCTTCGGCCCGCTCCTGTGCGCGCGGATCGCCGGACTGGTGGACGTCTCGCGGGGCGTCGACGTCGCGAAGCGGCTGAAGCCGCCCTTCCTGGCCGACGTCGCGGCCGAGCTGGACCCGCGCCGCGCGAGCGCGATCATCGCGCGGATCCCGCTCGACACCGTTGTCGCGGTGGCCGGTGAGCTGGTACGCCGCGAGGACTGGATCACCGTCGGCCGGTTCGTCGGTCACCTGCCCGATCCGACGGTGCGCCGGGCGCTGGCCGTCATCAGTGACGAAGCCCTGATCCGGATCGCGTTCGTCCTCGACGACAAGAGCCGGATCGATCACGTCCTCGGGCTGCTCCCCGAAGCCCGGTTCCGCGGTCTCTTGCAGGTCGCGGCCGCCGATGAGGACCTGTGGGCGCCGGTGCTCGATCTGCTCACCCACCTGAGTGAGAAGCGGGTCGAACAGTGGTCCCACCTGATCGGCGAACTCCCGCCCGCCCTGCGTGAGCGCGTCCAGGAGACGCTCGACCAGGCCTCCTGACCGCCGAGGGGGAGCAAGGGACCTTTGCTACCACTTTGAGACGAAACCGCTGGTCAAACGCTTGCCGTGCCGCCACACAGCGGCCGTCAGCGGCACCCCGGGCCGGTACGCGAGGTGAGTCGTCGAAGGCGCCTCCAGCACGTGAAGGTCGGCACGCGCCCCCGGCCGTACGAAGCCCACATCGTCACGCCGCAACGCGCGCGCCCCGCCCGCCGTCGCCGACCACACCGCCTCGTCGATCGTCATCCGCATCTGCAGCACCGCGGTCGTCACGCAGAACGCCATCGAGGTCGTGTACGAGCTCCCCGGGTTCGCGTTGCTGGCCAGCGCGACCGTCGCCCCCGCGTCCAGAAGCCGCCGCGCCGGCGCCAGCGCCTGCCGGGTCGACAGGTCGCACGCCGGCAGCAAGGTCGCGACAGTGTCCGAAGCGGCGAGAGCCTCGACGTCCGCTTCGCTCAGGTACGTGCAGTGGTCGACACTCGCCGCCCCCAGTTCGACGGCGAGCCGCACTCCGGGCCCCTCCCCCAGCTGGTTCCCGTGCACCCGCAGCCCCAGCCCGCGTTCCCGCGCCGCCTTCAGCACGCGCCCGGACTGCGCCTCGTCGAACGCGCCGGTCTCGCAGAACACATCGGCCCATCGCACGAGCGGCGCGACGGCGTCGAGCATGTCGCCGCACACCAGGTCCACATAGGACTCCGCGTCCGCGCCCGGCGGCACCAGATGCGCGCCGAGGAACGTGACCTCGTCGGCCACCTCGGCGGCGATCCGCGCCGAACGCGCCTCGTCTTCGACGTTCAGCCCGTACCCGGTCTTCGTTTCCAGACAGGTCGTGCCCTGCCTCGCCGCTTCGTCGACGTGCCGCCGCAGATTCGCCGCCAGCTGCTCGTCGGAAGCCGACCGCGTCGCGTCGACGGTGACCGCGATGCCCCCGGCGCTGTACGCCTTCCCGGCCATCCGCGCCTCGAACTCGGCGGTGCGGTCCCCCGCGAAAACGAGATGCGTGTGGCTGTCCACCCAGCCGGGCAGCAGCGCACGACCCTCGACGTCGACCCGCTCGTCCGCGTCGGGCGCGTCCGCCGCCGAACCGACCCACGCGATCGTTTCGCCCTCGATGACAACGGCCGCGTCGCGGAGTTTGCCCAGTTCGGCGTCGTTCGTCGTGAGCTCGCCGATTCCCGTGATCAGGACTGCCACAATGCCTCGATCTCCTTGGCCAAGACCGTTTCCGGCCGGTCGATCAGCTGATGCACGCCGTCGCGGACGATCTCACGCCCGGCGACGACGACGTCCCGGACGTCCGCGCCGGAAGCGGCGAAGACGACCCCGGACGGCTCGATCCCCGCGGTCCGCACCGAACCGAGCCCCACCGTGACCAGGTCCGCGCCCGCGCCGGGAGCCAGCTCACCGACCTCGTCCCAGCCGACCGCGCCGTGATCCGTCGCCGCCGCGAGCAGCTCCTCCGCGGTGAACCGGCCGCGTTTCTCGCTGGCGAGCCGTTCGTTCAGTTCCAGCGCCCTGGTCTCCTCGAACGCGTCGACGACCGCGTTGCTGTCGCTGCCGAGCGACAACCGCACCCCCGCGTCCAGCAACGTCCGCGCGGGGCCGATGCCGTCACCGAGGTCCCGTTCGGTCGTCGGGCAGAAGCAGGCACGGCTGCCGGCTTCGCCGAGCCATTTGATATCGCCCGGTGTCAGGTGCGTCGCGTGCACCGCGGTGAGCCGCTCGGTGAGCACGCCGTTGTCCCAGAGCAGCCCCGTCGGAGTCCAGTGGTAAGCCGCCATGCACTGCTCGTTTTCGGCTCGCTGCTCGGAAAGATGAATGTGCAGCGGCCGATTCTCGGGCGTCCCGTTGTCCACTTCGGACAGTTCATCTTCGGGAACGGCCCGCACGGAATGGATCGCGCCCCCCACCCGGAACGTCGCGTCTTCCCGCAATTCGCCGGCTCGTTGCGCCCACTTCGTGGCCGACCCATCGGAAAACCGCTGCTGCACCTCGTCGGGCTCCACCCCGATACCGCCCGCCAGGTAGCAGGTGTCGAGAAGCGTCAGCCGGATCCCGGCGTCCCTGGCGGCCTGCCGCAACGCCTCACCCATCACGTTCGGCTCGGCGTAAGGCTTTCCGCCCGGCGCGTGGTGCAAGTAGTGGAACTCGCCGACACTCGTGTACCCGGCGAGCACCATCTCGGCGTAGACCCCACGCGCCAGGCGGTAGTACGAATCAGGATCGAGCCGTGACGCGAGCGAGTACATCCGCTCACGCCACGTCCAGAAGGTCCCGCGATCGTGATGCGTACGGCCACGCAGCGCACGGTGGAACGCGTGCGAGTGCCCGTTGGCGAAGCCCGGCAAGGTCAGTCCACTCAGGACAGTTCCTTCGCGAGGCGCGTTCGCCGTCACGGAAGTGATCTTGCCGCCGTCGATGTCGA
This sequence comes from Amycolatopsis sp. NPDC102389, assembly GCF_044765885.1. NCBI lineage: Bacteria > Bacillati > Actinomycetota > Actinomycetes > Pseudonocardiales > Pseudonocardiaceae > Amycolatopsis > Amycolatopsis sp. NPDC102389. The sequence continues at coordinate 47,030 of NZ_JBIWKX010000024.1, read as the reverse complement.
TCCGGACGGCATCGGCGATGCCGCCCGGAAGCCAGGCACGCTCACACCAATATGTCGTCATGTCGACAGTTTCTCCAGGACGTCCGCGAGTGCGCGAGCACCGTGGTCGACGTCTTCCGCCTCGGAGAACTCCTCCGGCGAGTGGCTGATCCCGGTCGGATTGCGCACGTAAAGCATCCCGGACGGGACGAATCCGGCGAGGATCGCCGCGTCGTGCCCGGCGCCGGTCGGCAGTTCCGGCGGTCCGCCCAGCCAGGTGCCCAGGTCACGGCGCAGCGCGTCGTCGAAGACCACGTCATCGGAGTACGACTCCCTGGACACCTCGACTCGGCAACCTTCCTGCCCGGCCGCTTCTTCGGCCAGTTTCGCGATCTCCGCGACCAATTCCGGCGTGTCCGTGCCCGGCACGCGCGCGTCCAGCCACAAGTCCACAGTGGACGCGATGACGTTGGTCCCGCCGGGAGTCGGCACGAGCCTGCCGACGGTGGCCCTCGCGTCGGCGGTCGCCTTCGCCAGTTTACGTACGGCGAGCACGGTCTCGGCCGCCGGGATCATCGGGTCACGGCGATCGCCGATCAGCGTGGCACCGGCGTGGTTTCCCTGTCCCTGGAAGGAGAACCGCCATCGGCCGTGCGCGATCACCGTATTGCCGACGGCGACCGGCGAGCCGAGGTCGATCAGCCCTCGCCCCTGTTCGACGTGCAGTTCCAGGAACCGGCCGATCAGCCCGAGCCGGTCGGAGTCGCGGCCGACCCGATCGGGATCGAGGCCGGATTTCGCCGCCGCTTCGGCGAACGTGACGCCGTCCGGATCGCGCAGGCCGCGCGCCTTGTCCGCGTCGATCGTCCCGGTCAGCAGCCTTGAGCCGAGGCACGGCACACCGAAGCGGCCGCCCTCCTCTTCGGCGAAGACCACGACGGCGAACGGCTTGGCGGGACGGAATCCCTTGGCCTGCAAGATCTCCACCGCGTCGAGCGCGCTCGCGACCCCGAGCGGGCCGTCGAAGGCGCCACCGCCGGGCACCGAGTCGAGATGGCTCCCGGTGACGACCGCGTCCGGGCCGGGGGTGCCCCACCAGGCCCAGATGTTGCCGTTGCGGTCGGTCTCGACGCCCAGTCCCAGCCGCCCGGCGCGCTCGACGAACCACGCGCGCAGCTCGGTTTCGGCCGCGTCGAAGGCGTGGCGCGAGTAGCCGCCGCGCTTCGGATCGCGGCCGACGTCCGAGATCTCCGCCAGCAGCGAGGACGCGGTCACTCGGCGTCCCGCATCGGCACGCGCACGCCGCGCTCGTCGGCGACGTCGGCGGCGCGGTCGTAGCCCGCGTCGACGTGCCGGATGACGCCCATACCCGGGTCGTTGGTGAGCACGCGTTCGAGTTTCTGTGCCGCCAGCAGGGTTCCGTCCGCCACGCTGACCTGACCCGCGTGGATGGAGCGGCCCATGCCGACGCCGCCACCGTGGTGGATCGACACCCAGCTGGCGCCGGACGAGGTGTTGACCAGCGCGTTCAGCAGCGGCCAGTCGGCGATCGCGTCGGAACCGTCCGCCATGCCCTCGGTCTCGCGGTACGGCGAGGCCACACTGCCGGAGTCGAGGTGGTCACGGCCGATGACGACCGGCGCCTTCAGCTCGCCGCTGGCGACCATCTCGTTGAACCGCAGGCCCGCGAGGTGCCGCTCGCCGTAGCCGAGCCAGCAGATCCGCGACGGAAGCCCCTGGAAGGCGACGCGTTCGCCGGCCAGCTTGATCCAGCGTGCGAGGGATTCGTTCTCCGGGAACAGTTCCAGCATCGCGCGGTCGGTCGCCGCGATGTCCTCGGGGTCTCCCGACAGCGCCGCCCAGCGGAACGGGCCGTTGCCCTCGCAGAACAGCGGGCGGATGTAGGCGGGCACGAACCCCGGGAAGTCGAACGCGCGCTCGCAGCCGCCGAGTTTCGCCTCACCGCGCAGGGAGTTGCCGTAGTCGAAGACCTCGGCGCCCTTGTCGAGGAAGCCGAGCATCGCCTCGACGTGCTCCGCCATCGACTCGCGGGCGCGCTCGGTGAACTCGTCGGGCTTCTTGTCCGCGTAGTCCTGCCACTCGTCGACGGCGATTCCCTTGGGCAGATAGGAAAGCGGGTCGTGCGCGGAGGTCTGGTCGGTGACGATGTCGACCTCGACGCCGCGGCGCAGCAGTTCGGGCAGCACCTCGGCGGCGTTGCCGACCACGCCGACGGACAGCGCGCGCTTCTCCTTCTTCGCGGCCTCGACCCGGCGGATCGCGTCGTCGAGGTCGTCGGCGACCTCGTCGAGGTAGCGGGTCTCGACGCGGCGGTGGGCGCGCTGCGGGTCGCATTCGATGACGAGCGCGACACCGTCGTTCATCGTGACCGCCAGCGGCTGCGCGCCACCCATGCCGCCGAGACCTGCGGTGACGGTGAGCGTGCCCTTGAGGCTGCCACCGAACCGCTTCTTGGCGACCGCGGCGAAAGTTTCGTACGTGCCCTGCAGGATTCCCTGCGTGCCGATGTAGATCCAGGACCCCGCGGTCATCTGGCCGTACATGGTCAGGCCCTGCGCTTCGAGGCGGCGGAATTCCGGCCACGTCGCCCAGTCGCCGACGAGGTTGGAGTTCGCGATGAGCACGCGCGGCGCCCATTCGTGCGTGCGGAACACGCCGACCGGCTTGCCGGACTGGACGAGCAGCGTCTCGTCGGCGTCCAAAGTGGTCAGTTCGCGGGTGATCGCGTCGAAGCTGGCCCAGTTGCGGGCGGCCTTGCCGGTGCCGCCGTAGACCACCAGGTCTTCGGGGCGCTCGGCGACCTCGGGGTCGAGGTTGTTGTGGAACATCCGCAGCGCGGCTTCGGTCTGCCAGTTCTTCGCGGTGAGCGTGGTGCCTCGGGCGGCACGGACCGTGCGGGTCATGGGCTCAGACCTCCAGTTGGGCCGCGGCGAGGACGGCACCCGACGCGACGAGTTCTTCGGCGGCGACGATCTCCGGCGCCAGATGACGGTCGGGGCCGGGGCCCTCGACCTTGGTACGGACGAGATCCCGGACCCGGCCGGTGACCGGCGACGGGACCAGGGGCGCGCGCATGTCGAGGGCGCGCGCGGCGGTGAGCAGTTCGATGGCGAGGACGGTGTTGAGCCCCTCGACGGCCTTGCGCAGCTTGCGCGCGGCGGACCAGCCCATGGAGACGTGGTCCTCCTGCATGGCGCTGCTCGGAATCGAGTCGACCGACGCCGGCACGGCGAGCCGCTTGAGCTCGCTGACCACGGCCGCCTGCGTGTACTGGGCGATCATGTGGCCGGAATCGACGCCGGGGTCGAACGCGAGGAACGGCGGCAGACCGTGCGAACGAGCCTTGTCGAGCATGCGGTCCGTGCGGCGCTCGGCGATGCTCGCGACGTCCGCGAGCGGGATGGCGAGGAAGTCGAGCACGTACGCGACCGGGGCGCCGTGGAAGTTGCCGTTCGACTCGACACGGCCGTCGGACAACACGACCGGGTTGTCGACCGCGGACTGGAGCTCACGCCCGGCGACGAGTTCGGCGTGGGTGAGGCTGTCCCGCGCGCCGCCGTGCACCTGGGGCGCGCAGCGGAGGGAGTACGCGTCCTGGACACGGTTGCAGTCCGGGCTGCGGTGGCTCTCGACGATCTTCGAGTCCTGCAGCGCCGTCCACATACGCTGGGCGCTCAGCGCCTGGCCCGGGTGCGGGCGCAGAGCCTGGAGGTCGGCCGCGAAGGCGCGGTCGGTCCCGAGGAGCGCTTCGACGCTCATCGCCGCGGTGATGTCGGCGGTGTCGAGAAGCTTGCGAAGGTCGGCGGCGGCCAGCAGGAGCATGCCGAGCATGCCATCGGTCCCGTTCGTGAGGGCGAGGCCCTCCTTCTCCGCGAGAACGACCGGCTCGATGCCAGCGTGCTTCAGCGCTACGCCGGCCGGGACGACTTCGCCGTTGTATTCGACTTCGCCCTCTCCCATCAACGCGAGCGCGACAGCGGCGAGGGGCGCGAGGTCGCCGGAGCAGCCGAGGGAGCCGTACTCGTGAACGAGCGGGGTGATCCCGGCGTTGAGCAGGGCCGCAAGCGCTTGCGCGGTCTGCGGGCGGATGCCGGTGTACCCACTGGCGAGGGTGCGGAGACGCAGCAGCATCAGCGCGCGGACGACCTCGGTCTCCACCACCGGCCCCGCGCCGGCCGCGTGCGACCGGATCAGCGACCGCTGGAGCGCGGTGCGGCTCTCGAGCGGGATGTGCCTGGTGGCGAGCGCCCCGAAGCCCGTCGAGACGCCGTACGTCGGCGTCTTGGCGTGGGCGAGGTCGTCGATGTGCTGACGCGTCGCGGCAAGGTTCTTCTCGGCCGCTTCGCTGACCGCGACGGGCGAGTGGTCACGGGCGACCGCGACGACCTGTTCGGGCCGAAGCGGTTCGGAGCCCAGAAGTACGGTTTCCGGCATAGCCCCATTGGACAACGCCATGCCCGCTGGTGGGCGGTGCCAACCGGTGGTTGTGTCTGGTATCCAAGACACGCACGGTGGGAGCAAGGGACCTTTGCTACCGCGCTCCTCGGCGGGCGGGGGGTGTGTGGATATAGGGACGTTGAGTGTCCCTATATCCACACACCCACTACCCCGCGTAGCGATGAATACCGACCGTGTGGATTTTGGTGCGTTAGATGACCCGAAATCCACACGGTCACAGCGCCCACCTGCGGAAAGAGAGCAAGGGCCCTTTGCTACCACTGTCTCAACATCGAGAGAAGTGATAGCAAAGGTCCCTTGCTCCCACCGCCGAGCAAAACAGGAGGTCGGCATGGGTGAGAGCAGCGAAGTACCGGCCCTACGACGAGGCCTCGGCATCCTCCGCGCCCTGGCCGCGAGGCCGGGCCCGGTGTCAGCGGCCGCGATCGCGCGCGAACTCGGCCTCCCGCGTTCGACGACGTATCACCTGCTCGCCGAGCTGGAGGCCGCCGGTTTCGTGACGCACTTGCCCGCCGAGCGCCGGTACGGCCTCGGCATCGCCGCGTTCGAACTCGGCTCGGCCTACCTACGGCACGATCCGCTGGAACGGCTCGCGGTCCCGTTGCTGCGCAAACTCGCCGACCGCGTCGGCCACACCGCACATCTCGGCGTGCTGCACGGCAACGAGTCGCTCTACCTGGTCAAAGAACGACCTACGCGCCCGGAAACCCTGGTCACCGAGGTCGGCGTCCGGCTGCCCGGCCAGCTCACGGCATCAGGCAGGGCGATCCTGCGGCACCTGCCGTCGCCGCACGTGCGCGCGCTCTTCCCGGCCGTGTCGGCGTTCGTACTGCGCACCGGCCGAGGCCCGCGCACCCTCGCCGAACTGCGCCGCACGCTGAACGCGGAGGGCAGGCTCGGCTGGGCGGTCGAAAACGGTCACGTCACCGAAGGATTCGCCTCGGTGGCCTGCCCGGTCTTCGACCACGGCGGCCGGCCGATGGCCGCGATCAGCGTGACCCTCCGCCACCTCTGCCCGGGAGCCGAGGGGTGCGAGGAGACTTGGCCGGACCTCGCCGAGGAGGTCCGCCTGACCGCGGCCGAACTGACCACCCGGATCGGGGGTCAGATGCGCTGAGCGTGCTTCTTCTGGACTCCCTCGAGCCCGAGCATCGCCAGCAGTTCAGCACAGTCGAGAGCATCCGAAGCGTGCCCTGCGACGGTTCGTGCGGCCCTGCCGTTCTGCAGCGTGAGGCGGACTTCTTCCTCCGCTCGCACACCGGCCATCCGGCTCTGGTCTTCAGCGGGGTCGGGACGACTGGAATGCCTAGCCCAGGTCATCTGCCACCTTCTTCCGGCCCTCCGGCGACACGGGGTCGTTTCGAAAGAGGGCCATGGTCGGACACTCAGCATGACATCCCACCCTGCGACAGTTCCCGGCGCGGGTGAATTGAGACAAAAATGATCTAGTTTCCGCTACTCTCCGTGATTCAAAAAGGACTCAAGCCGGGCATTGAACGGCGCACCCGTGTCGGGCACCAAATGCCCCATCCCCGTCACGACGTCGCGGCCCGCACCGGTCCCGGCCACGATCGCGTCGGCGATGATCTCGTACTCCGGACGATGGTCACCGGTGATCACGAGCATCGGGAAATCCGCCGAGGCCAACGCATCGAGCGGAAGTTTCGCGTCACCGGGCGGCCGCATCCCGATCAACGCGCGCGCCCCGCGCCGCAACGTTTCCGGCACCGGATCGGGGATGGGCAGCGGCACACCGGCGAGCGGAAAGAACGCCTTGAACACTTCACGAGGATCGTCGAGCGGACCGTCGAGAAATCTCCGCAATTCGGCGTCCCACGCGTCGACGGCCTCGTCTCCACGAACGACCCCAGCCGCGGGCGGTTCGACCACGGTGAGCGTCCGGACCATCTCCGGCCGTCGTGCGGCGGCGAGCATCGCGACGATCGCACCGTAGGACAGCCCGACCAGATGCGACGGCTCGTCGAGCACCTGCTCCGCGATCAGCTCGGCGTCGACCTCGAAATCCTGTACGCCGTCCGGCGATTTCCCGTGGCCGAGCCGGTCCGGCGCGAGCAACGTCCACCGCTCGCTCAACGGGCGCTGCGCCCGCCACGCCTCACGGCCGCCGAGCAGCACGCCGTGCACGAGCACGACGCGCGGTCCGGCCCCCCACTGATGCACATGAAGCGGCATACTCCGACATTAGCCGCAGGCGGATACCGTGGTGGCGACAAGACGATGTGCTGGGCCGCGTGACGCGGCACCGGCCGATCAAGGAATCGCGGTCGCCCGCTGAGCGAGCGCCCGATTCATCGCCTCGAACTGCGGCAGCGTGTCGGCCCGCAGACTGCCCGCCATGAACGGCACCAGCGCGCCGGTGAATCGCTCGCTCTGCACCAGCCGGGTGCGGCCGGGGCCGAGCGACCGCAGTTCGAACCGGTGCTCACCGTCGAAGATCAGTCCGGGACCGACCCGCCCGAGCCAGCGCAGTTCCCTTTCCGGTGTCACCGCGAGCACGGTCGGGGTGAACGTGGTGTCGCCGGTCACATCGTGCATGACGTTGCGCAAGGTGGCGCCCTCCTTGAGCGCGCCGCCGTCCGAGGTCACTTCCGCCGAGGTGACGAACGGGTTCCACGCCGGATAAGCGCGGAGATCGGTGAGCACTCGCCACACCTTGTCCACCGGGGCGTCGATCTCGATCGAGGAGGTCAGGGTGTCCGGGCGCAGGTTGCTCCAGGTGACATAGCCGGCCAGCACGGTGAGCACGATCCCACCGATGATCGCGATCCGGCGACGGCGGGACATTCGAACTCTCGGCGACGACGTGGTGGTCATGACGTGGTCCTTTTCGCGGGGAGGGTTGGGGAGATTCCGCTGAGCGCGGTGCCGACCAGCGTGCGGACGTAGGCCGGTCCGATCGGGTTACCAGTGATCAGCAGCCGGTAGTAGAGCGCGCCGGCGAGCTGGTCGAACAGCGCCTCCGGGTCGACGTCTTCCGGCAGGTCGCCGCGCTCGCGCGCCCGGTGGATGAGGCCGATCGGCAGGGTGTTGCGTCGTGCGAAGAGTTGCCCCACCGCGGCACCGATGTCCGGATGCCGGGCGGCCGCCGCGGTGATCTCGGCGACCAGCCCGGCGGACCGGTCGCTCGCCTCCTTCGACCTGGCGGCCTTACGCATCCGGTTCAGCCCGGCGGCGATCTCGGTGAGGTAGCCGACCAGGTCCGCGCGCAGATCGCCGGTGTCGGACACCGGCACCTCGTCCTGCATCCTGGCCACCACGGCCACGATCACGTGATCCTTGGTCGGCCAGCGCCGGTACAGCGTGGTCTTGGCGACCCCGGCCTTCGTGGCGACCGTGTCGGTGGAGAACCGGTCGTATCCGTTCTCCAGCAACACCTCCAGTGCGGCGTCGAGAATCCGCCCATCGGCCTGCTCATCCCTCGGCCGCCCCCGGCGCTTCTCCTCGGCTGACATCCAGCTCCTTTTCGATACTGCTGTTTCGCAAATGAACCATAGCGAATCTCGAGCTGATTACGCAACTACTGTAGCGAAAGTCTGCCCCAGGCGGCGCACCGCGGGCCATGGCGACCCAAGGCCGGCTGGCAAACGAAAGGGCCACCCGCGGATGCGGGTGGCCCTTGCTCGCCGTTCGGCGTAGCGGTCCTACTCTGCGGCCTGCGAACAGGCACTTTGTTCGGTAAAACCTCGACCAGTGGAGGTGCCGGGAATTGAACCCGGGTCCTCTGGCGTATCACCAGGGCTTCTCCGTGCGCAGTCCGCTATGTCTCTACTTGGCCCCTTCAGTCACGCGAACAAGCTGAAGTGACGAGCCCAGCCACTGTTTGTTTCCCAACCACACCCCGTAGCCGAGTGTGGCGGTAAGCCTCCTAGCTGATGCCGGTGACCGGGTCGGAGGCGACCCCGGACCGACAGAGTTGCTCTACTGCTTAGGCAGCAAGAGCGAACTCGCGCTGGCTCTTAGGCTCGGCGCTTATTGGTTTGCGATGACGCTTACGGTGGTCTCTCGCCTGCACCGGCACGCTTCTCCTGATTCAACGTCCAAAGTCGAAACCGTTCACCCCCTTGGTGGGACACAACCTCTACATCATAACTCGGTCGGCAACCGGGTTATTCCCGCAGGTGGGGCTAGCCCCACCTGGGAGATGCCCGTGGGCACCATGTCAGCGGGCCCGCGCGGACGCGATGCTGGTCTCCTCGCACCAGAGAGGAGCACGACCATGAGTTCGCTAGCGGCCGAGCGGGAGCTGAGCAGGTCCGATCCGTCGTTCGGCGGCTCGCTGGTCTACCTGTTGATGAACCTGCCGATGGGCGTTCTGGCCTTCGCGCTCCTGGTTTCCTTCATCTCGGCGGGCATCGGCACGGCGGTCGTCTGGATCGGGTTGCCGATCCTCGCGCTGGTGATCCTGACGGTCCGCGGCGCGGCCCGGATGGAGCGCGCCAGGGTGTACGCGCTCCTCGACCGCTTCATCGACCTGCCGTACCTCCCGTTGCCGGTCGCCGGCCAGTCCGTGCGCTGGAAGGCGCGCCTGAAGGACGCCTCGACCTGGCGCGACCTCGGCTACTTCTTCCTGCTCTTCCCGCTCGGGATCATCGAATTCGTCCTGGTCACGGCGTTCTGGGCGACCAGTCTCGGCCTCGCGACGCTGCCGATCCACTACCGCTTCCTGCCCGGCGGTGAATACCGCTTCCCGAACTGGGAGAACGCGTGGTTCACGGTCGACTCGACGGTCTCGGCGCTGCCTTGGGCGGCGCTCGGAGTCCTCTGCATCGCGCTCTCGGTAGCGTTGACGAAGGCGCTGGCCGGGACGCATGCCCGGCTGGCGGCGGCGTTGCTGGGGCCGACTCACGCCCAGCGCCGCCGTCTGGAGGATTCATGGGGCGAGGTCCACGGATGACGATCGACCAGCAGGTACAGCAGGTGGGGATCCCGCGGCCGCGGCCGATGCGATCGATCGCCTACATGTTCGTCAGCTTCTTCTTCCGGCTGCTCCAGTTCATCCTCATCGTCGTCGGCCTCGCGGTCGGCATCGGGACGGCGGTGGTGTGGATCGGCTTCCCGATCCTGATGGCCACCACCAGCTTCATCCGCTGGTCCGCCGACCGGGAGCGGGGCTGGGCGCGGACGATGCTCGAAACCCCGCTGGATCCGGTCGAGCGCCTTCCCGTCGAAGGACTTCCGCTGGTCAAGCGCTGGCTGACCCGGCTGACCGATCCGACGACGTGGCGCGACCTCGCCTACCTGATGGTGGCGTTCCCGCTGGCCTGTGTGGAGCTCCCGATCGCGATCGCGTCGATCGTGCTCCTGCCGATGGCGATCTGGGTGACGCCGTGGCTCGGCTGGCTGCACGGCAACCTGGCGTACTCGCTGCTCGGGCCGAACCGCACGCAGAAGCTGGAGCAGAAGGCCGAACGGCTGCAGGCGTCGCGGGCTCGCGGTGTCGACGCCGCGGAGGCCGAACGCCGCCGCATCGAGCGCGACCTGCACGACGGCGCCCAGCAGCGTCTGGTCGCCGTCGCGATGAGCCTCGGCCGCGCGAAGTCGAAGTTCGACCAGGACCCGAACGCCGTGCGTGAACTGATCGACGAAGCGCACCTCGACGCCAAGCTCGCGGTGTCGGAACTGCGCGATCTCGCCCGCGGGATCTACCCGGCCGTGCTCGGCGACCGCGGCCTCGACGCCGCCTTGTCCGCGCAGGCCGCGAAATCGCCGATCCACGTCGACGTCGAGGTGGACGTCGAGCCGAGGCCGCCGGCGGCCGTCGAGACGACGGCGTACTTCATCGTCGGCGAGACGCTGACGAACATCGCGAAGCACTCGGGCGCGACCGAAGCGGGCGTGAAGGTGTGGCGCACCGACTCGATGGTCATCGTCGAGATCACCGACAACGGGCACGGTGGCGCAGAAGTCCGGCCAGGCGGCGGTCTCGCCGGGCTCGCCGACCGGGCGGCCACGATCGACGGCGTGATCACCGTCGTCAGCCCGCCCGGTGGCCCGACGGTGATTCGCGCGGACCTGCCGTGCCAATGGTGACCCGCTCGTGAGTGAATAGGCTCTGCCATTCACTCACGACGCTGGGGGCAGCATGCGGGTTGTCATCGCCGAAGACGCGGTTCTGTTGCGTGCGGGGGTGATCCGACTGCTCGCCGACGAGGACATCGAGACGGTCGCCGCCGTGGACAACGGCGAAGACCTGCTGGTCGCGGTCAAGGAACACCGGCCGGACCTCGCGATCGTCGATGTGCGGATGCCGCCCACCTTCACCGACGAGGGCCTGCGCGCCGCGCTGGGCGCCCGTGAGGTCGTTCCCGGTCTTCCGGTTCTCGTGCTTTCCCAGTATGTCGAAGAGAGCTACGCCGTCGAGCTGCTTTCCGGCGGCGCGGGCGGAGTCGGTTACCTGCTCAAGGAACGCGTCGCCGACGTCGGGGACTTCCTCGACGCGGTCAAGCGGGTCGCCGGCGGTGGCACGGCCATCGATCCGGACGTCATCGCACAGCTGATGGCGCGGGGGCGCAAGAACCCGCTCGACGCGCTCACCGCCCGCGAGTCCGAGGTGCTGGGACTGATGGCGCAGGGGCTGTCGAACACCGCGATCGCGAACTCGCTCGTCGTCTCGCACGGCGCGGTCGAGAAGCACATCGGCAACATCTTCTCGAAGCTCGGTCTCGAAGCGAGTTCGGTGGAGCACCGCCGGGTCCGCGCGGTGCTCACTTACTTAGGACGCTGAAGTAGCTCTTGGTGGCGAAGCCGTCACTCACCTAACATGGGCAGACTGTTGGTGGGGAACGAGCCGAACCGAGGAGGACCCATGACCGACCGGACCTCCCGCAGCGTCCGCTTCTTCGGCGGGCCCCTCGACGGACGCGTCCAGGATCTCGGGGACACCGAGCCGATCGTGGGCACCGTCCTCAAACACGTCCATCTGCACGACGGGCCGAAGATCGAAACCCGGTACGAACTCGGCCTCGCCGAGGACGACTGCTGGGAATTCAGGCTGTGCGCGGCGCCGGTTCCGGAGCCCGCCCCGCGGCCCGAGCCCGAACCCGACGGCGTGGGGTAGGGAAAACTCCACCTTCCGAGGGGGAAAACAGGAAGATCGATACGGCGGTCCGCACCGCTGTTTTCGCGGTCCCGAAGCACCAGGCTCTTTTCCATGCACACAAGCGGGAAACAGGGCCGGGACAGGTTCCTGGACATCGTCCGAGCGGTCGCGATCCTCGCGGTCGTCGTCCAGCACTGGGGAATGCCGGTGCTCTCCTACGCCGACGGCAAACTCTCCACCGGGAACGCCCTCGCGACGCCCGGCTGGTGGGTCATCACCTGGCTCAGTCAGGTCATGCCGCTCGTCTTCTTCGCCGGCGGCGCGGCGAACCTGATCTCGTTGAGCCGCGCGGAAAGTTCCCGTTCCTGGCTCGCGGCCCGCCTCAAGCGGCTGATGATCCCGGTGCTGCCGCTGGTGGCCGTCTGGCTGTTCGTCCCGGACATCCTGCGCGGCATGGGCATTCCGGAGCAGCCGCTGCAGGTCGGCGGCGCGATCGCCGCGCAGCTGCTGTGGTTCCTGGCCGTGTACGTGCTCACCGTGCTGCTCACCCCGATGTTGGCCGCGGCACATCGCCGCTGGGGGCTCAAGGTCCCGCTCGTGATGCTCGCCGCCGCCGTCCTCGTCGACGTCGCCCGCTTCAACGACCTCGGCCTGATCGGTTTCGCGAACGCCGTCTTCGTCTGGATGGCCGTGCACCAGCTCGGTTTCCACTACACGCGAGGCCGTCTCGGCTCGCTGAGCCGCAACGCCGCGCTGGGCATGGCAAGTATCGGGTTCGGCATCACCGCGATGATGGTCGCCTTCGGCCCGTACCCGGCCAGCATGATCGGCATGCCGGGCGCCCCGGTGTCGAACATGAGCCCGCCGACCGTGCTGCTGGCCTTCCTCGCGATCGGCCAGATCGGGCTTCTGCTGGCCTTCAAACCGCAGCTGAACGCGCTTGCCACCCGGCCGAGTCTCGACGCCGCCCTGAAGTGGATCGGCCCGCGGTTCATGAGCGTCTACCTGTGGCACATGCCGGCGCTGATCGTCGTTTCCGGTGTCGCGGTCTACGGCCTGGGTTACGAAACGCCCGAACCGGGTTCCGTGCTGTGGCTGACGATGCTCCCCGCCTGGCTCGGCGCCTGCGGCATGGTGCTTCTCGGCCTGCTGCGGATGTTCGCCCGGTTCGAAACGCAGGGTTCCGGCCCGGCCTCGACCGCCCAGACGCCTCAGCTGGTGGTGGCCGGACTGGCGATCGCCGGTGGTCTGCTCGGCCTCGCCGCGCACGGTTTCGCCCCGCTGAGCGACGGTCTCGCGCAGGGCCCGGCACCGTGGGTGGCGCTGGCGACGGGCGGATTCCTCTTGGCGGGCAAACAGATCCCGGTCTCGGACCTGGGGACGCGGCTGCTCGGCCGCGCCGTCTCGGTCACCGAAGTGGCCCAGCTCAAACGCTGAGCAGTTTCGCGGGGGTGTCGTGCAGCACCGCCCGCAGGAACGGTTCACCCAGGCGATCGTCGGCGGCCCAGCCGGCGATCGCCTGCAGCTGTGTGGCGTACGAGTACGGGATGTTGGGGAAGTCGGTGCCGAGCACGACGCGGTCCGGGAATTCCACCAGCAGGTCCTGCCAGTCCGGCGGGAGCGGGTTGCCGCGCGAGGTGAACTCCACCCCGACCATCGTGGTGTCGAGGTACACGCGCGAATACTTCCCGGCCAGCTCGAAAGCGAAGTCGATCTCCGGCATGCCGGCGTGGGCGAGCACCAGTGTCAGGCGGGGATGCCGGACCAAGATCTCCTCGAACAGCCGTAGCCCGGTGTAGGCGCCCTTCAACGGACCGTGTCCACAATGGACGACCACCGGGACGCCCGCGTCCGCCAGCGCGCCCCAGACGCCGTCGAGTAGCTCGTCACGCGGATCGTAGGCGCCGACCTGGACGTGCGCCTTGAAACAGCGGGCGCCCGCGCGCAGCGCACCGTCCACAACGGACAGCGCGCCGGGCTCCGGGAAGAACGTGCCGGTCGGCACCGCCTCCGGGACGCGTTCCGCGAACTCCAGCGCCCACGAGGTCAGCCATTCGGCCATGCCCGGCTTGTGCGGATACACCAGCGGCGCGAACCTGCGCACGCCGAACGAGCGCAGGGTTTCGACGCGTTCTTCTTCCGGCGTGCGGTAATGCACCGGCCAGGCCATGCCGTAGTGCTCCTCGGCCTGGTCGAAATAGGCCCACACCTTGTCCATGACCCGCTTCGGCAGGAAGTGCAGGTGAAGGTCCACGAGCCCGTCGATACCCAGCGCCGAGATCCAGCCGGGGATCTCGGCGTCCGACGCGGGGCCGTGGATCAATCGCTGTACCGGCCCTTCAGCGCCCGGCCCATGGCCCGGCTGATGGTGCGGTCCGCGTCCCGCTTGGCGATGTCCTGCCGCTTGTCGTAGGACTTCTTGCCCTTCGCCAGCGCGATCTCGACCTTGACCTTGCCGTCCTTGAAGTACATCGACAGCGGGACCAGCGAAAGGCCGCTCTCCTTGGTCTTGCCGATGAGCTTCTCGATCTCCTGGCGGTGCAACAGCAGTTTCCGGGTGCGCCGGGGCGTGTGGTTCGTCCACGTGCCCTGCACGTACTCCGGGATGTGCACGTTCCGCAGCCAGACCTCGCCGTCGTCCACCGTGGCGAACGCGTCGGCCAGCGATGCCCGTCCTTCACGCAGGCTCTTCACCTCGGTACCGACGAGCACGAGACCGGCTTCGTAGGTATCGAGGATGGAGTAATCGTGGCGAGCCTTGCGGTTCGACACGATCACCTTGTGTCCACGTTCCTTGGGCATAGCGGCGACTCTACGTGAGTTTCTGTGTTCGGGCAGGTGGTTATCGGGGCGGCTAGTGGCGCACGTACAGGCGCAGCGTCACGTAGCCGGTGATCGCCGAAATCACGATCGAGACGGCGAGCAGGATCGGCGCCACCGGGAACAGCAACTCGAGCATGCCGACCGCGGGGAACACGTCACCGGTGAGCACCAAGTCGAGCAACAGCACCTTGGTGAGCACCAGGAAGACGATACCGATGATCGCACCGACAAGGCCGGCGACCACCGCCTCCAGGAGGAACGGCAGCTGTGTGTACCAGCGGGTCGCACCGACGAGGCGCATGATGCCGACCTCGGTGCGCCGGGTGAACGCCGACACCTGGATCGTGTTGGCGATCAGCAACAGCGCGGCGATGGCCATGATCAGCGCGGCGCCGAAGGCCAGGTTCCGCACACCGTTGAGCGCGTTGAACACGCGGTCGAGCGCCTTCTGCTGGTCGTCGACCTTGGAGACGCCCGGTTTGCCGGTGTACTCCTGAATGATCGCCTGGCTGCGCTCGGGGTTCTTCAGCTTGACGTGGAGCGACGCGGGCAGCGCCTCCGGCCCGGTCAGCGCGAGCAGTTCGGGCTGGCTCTCGAACATCTTCTTGAACCGCTCGTAGGACTGCTCGCGGTTCTCGAAGACGACCGACTCGACCCCTTCGTTGCCCTGCAACTGCTGACGCAGCGTCTGGCACGCGGACTGCGAGCAGTTCGGGTCACCCGCGCTGATGTCGTTGACCAGATAGACCGAAACCTCGACGTCGGCGAGGAAGTTGGCCTTCATCTTGTCGATCGTGCCGACGGCCAGCAGGCCGAAGCCGAGCATGGCGAGGGAGACCGCGGTGGTGAGGATCATCGCGATGGTCATCGTGACGTTCCGGCGCAAGCCGGTGACTACCTCGCTGAAGACGAAACTGGCGCGCATCGGGGTTGATGTCCCTTGGAAGTCGTGGGTTACGGAGGAGGGCGGGGCCGGTCAGCGGCCGATGCCGTAGACGCCTCGGGCGTCGTCACGGATGACCTTGCCGAGCTGGAGCTCGACGACCCTTCGCCGCATCGAGTCCACGATCGAATGGTCGTGGGTGGCCATCAGCACCGTCGTGCCGGTGCGGTTGATCCGCTCCAGCAGCAACATGATGTCCTGGCTGGTATCGGGGTCCAGGTTCCCGGTCGGCTCGTCGGCGAGCAGCACGAGCGGGCGGTTCACGAACGCGCGGGCGATCGCCACGCGCTGCTGCTCACCACCGGAGAGTTCGTTGGGGAGACGGTCGGCCTTGCCGTCGAGGCCCACGAGTTCGAGCACCTCGGGCACGACCTTGCGGATCGTGGGGCGCGGCTTGCCGATGACTTCGAGCGCGAAAGCGACGTTCTCGGCGACGGTCTTGTTCGACAGCAGACGGAAGTCCTGGAAGACGCAGCCGATGGTCTGCCGCAGCCGCGGCACCCGGCGACGGGCGAGCTTGGCGACGTCGAAGTTGGAGACCATGACGCGACCCTTGCTCGGCACCTCTTCGCGCAGCAGGAGACGCAGGAAGGTCGACTTCCCGGATCCCGAGGGACCGATCAGGAAGACGAACTCGCCTTTGTCGATCTCGACCGACACCCTTTCGAGGGCGGGACGGGTCGAGGTCTTGTAGACCTTGGAAACCTCTTCGAGCCGGATCACGGTTCGGCATACTACCCATGCCTGTCGTTAAGCCCGGGTAGCCCGGTCCCGGCGGCCAAGCGAGCAAGGGACCTTTGCTCCCACTCTCTCGCGGAAAGTGGTAGCAAAGGTCCCTTGCTCTCTCACGCAGGGTTGTTACGCGGCTCCGGACTGCTTGCGCCAGCGGATGCCCGCCTCCAGGAAACCGTCGATCTCACCGTCGAGCACGGACGACGGGTTGCCGACCTCGAACTCGGTCCGCAGGTCCTTGACCATCTGGTACGGGTGCAGCACGTAGGAGCGCATCTGGTTGCCCCAGCTGGAGCCGCCGTCCTTGAGCGCGTCCATCTCGGCGCGCTCCTCCTCCTTCTTCCGCTGCAGCAGCCGCGCCTGGAGGACCTTCATCGCGGCAGCCTTGTTCTGCAGCTGCGACTTCTCGTTCTGGCACGAAACGACCACACCGGTCGGGATATGCGTGATCCGCACCGCCGAGTCCGTCGTGTTCACGCTCTGGCCACCGGGGCCGGACGAGCGGTACACGTCGACGCGGATGTCCTTCTCGGGGATGTCGACGTGGTCGACCTCCTCGACCTCGGGCATCACCTCGACGTGCGCGAAGGAGGTCTGGCGCCGGCTCTGGTTGTCGAACGGCGAGATGCGCACCAGCCGGTGCGTGCCCTGCTCGACCGAGAGCGTGCCGTAGACGTACGGGGCGCTCACCTTGAAGGTGGCGGACTTGATGCCCGCTTCCTCGGCGTAGGAGATGTCGTAGACGTCCGTCGGGTAGTTGTGGCGCTCCGCCCACCGCAGGTACATCCGGAGCAGCATCTCGGCCCAGTCGGCGGCGTCGACGCCACCCGCCTCGGACCGGATGGTGACCACGGCGTTGCGCGGGTCGTATTCACCCGACAGCAGGGTGCGGACCTCGAGCCCGTCGATGTCCTTGGTGAGCGCCGTGAGCTCGGTCTCGGACTCGGCGACGCTGGCGGAGTCGCCCTCCGCCTCGGCCAGCTCATAGAGGACGCCCAGATCGTCGAGCCGCTGCCGCAGCTCGGAAATGCGTCGCAGCTCACTCTGCCGGTGGGACAACTGGCTGGTGACCTTCTGCGCCGCTTCGGGGTCGTCCCAGAGGTTCGGGCTGGACGCCTGTTCCTCCAGCTCGGCCACCTGGGCACGCAGCGCATCCAGGTCCATCACCGACTCGATCTGCGTCAGCTTGCCGGCCAGGTCCTTCAGTGCCGCATCGAACTCATCACTCACGTCGGCCAAGGTTACGGCAAAACCCACGACCGGTTGCGGGGAACCGGTCGTGGGCACCTGTCCGGGTCAGGTCTGAGGGATGGAATCCAGCAGTTTCAGTGCGGCTTTCGCCTGCGCCTGCGCGAACTCGGCGACCGCCTTGGCGTACGGGCCGTCGGCGGCCTTGGTGGCGGCCTTGGCGTCGTCGAGCTGCTGGGTGTAGCTCGCACGGGCCGACTCGAGCAGCGCCGCGCGCTGCTTCACCGTCAACGAACCGGCGTGCACGAGACGCAGGATCAGCGGGCTGCGGAGGTGGTCAGGACCGGCTTCGGAGGACAGCCACGTCTTGAACGCCTTCTTGCCCGCCGCGGTGATGAGGTACTGCTGGCTCGACCGCGGCCCCTGCTTGCCGAGGCGGACGAGGCCCTCCTTCGACAAGGCGGGAAGCTCCCGGTACACCTGGCTGCGAGTCACGCTGAAGAAGGCGCCGAAACGCTCACCCGCCCCCGCGACCAGCTGCCCGCCCGTGGCGGGACCGTCGTGGAGAAGACCGAGCAGTGCGGCGGCTGTTGCATTCAATTCGGACACGTCCTCTACGGTCCCACTTTTCGGAACCTGTGTCCACTGTGGTCAACACATCTGTCCATTGTGGCTAGTGATATGCGCTCATTCGGCCCAACGCGCTACGCCTGTCCACAATGGACCGGACACGCTACGCAACCGGCCTTCGCCACGGACAGCGGTACACGTCCCCCGCCCCGACCAACAACGGCGAGTGATCGCCCCGGAGGGCGCATGGGCCGCGGAACCGGAAAACGAAGAAGCGGGGGGGGGGGGGTTTAGCACAGACCCGCGGGGGGTTTTGTGTTTGGGGGGCCCGGGATTTTAAAACGCCCCCGCGGGTATTTTACCACCCCGCGAACCCGCCGGAGCACCC
>NZ_JBIWKX010000024.1:0-28858 GCF_044765885.1 Amycolatopsis sp. NPDC102389 | reverse complement strand
GTTTGGGCGTTTTTAGTTTAATAGTTTTTTGGGTGTTTTTTGTTTTGCGGAATTTCCGCGCTTCGTTTTCTCTGTAGCGGGGACAGGATTTGAACCTGCGACCTCTGGGTTATGAGCCCAGCGAGCTACCGAGCTGCTCCACCCCGCGTCGTTGTGTTAATAGATTACACGGGGGCCGAACCGGGTTTCAGGGGGGTGCCCTTAACTCTTCAAAGGGCCTTTGACCTGCCTTTATGACGCGGCTTTGTCGTCCAGCCAAGCGAAGGCGCCGTCGAGCACCATGGTCAGCCCGTCGCCGAACCTGCCTTCGACGTCCTCGTCGAAGACCCACGGCGAGGGCGTGACGTCGTAACGCGGATCCCGTTCGCCCGGAACCGGATAAACCGCCTGTTCTTCGATGGTGAAACCGACGACGTAGCTGTAGACGGTGAACAACGCTCGGCCGACCAGGTACGGTTCGAGCCCCGCGTCGACGCGGGCCTGCAGCGGATTGTCACCGAGCAGGCTGTCGTCGGTCAGAAAAGTCCCGGCGAAGACCTTCGCACCGTCACGGTAAGCGAGCATCATCCGGCGCAAACCCCGTGCCGCCAGCTCAAGAGAGTCCCTTTCCCCCATACCTTCCGGCACCCGGTTGGGCATCGCGTCGGCGTACATCCGCGTCGCCATCTCGTCGAGCAGCTCCTGCTTGTTCTTCACATGCCAGTACAGCGCGGGCGCCTTGACGCCGAGTTCCTGTGCGATCAGGCGGAGCGTCAGCCCGTTGAGCCCGACGTCATTGAGCAGCCGAAGCCCGGCGCGGACGATGTCCTGCCTGGTCAGACCCACTTTCATCCCTCTTTCCCGCAGAAGCGCCTTGACAATTTAACGATGTTAAGGGCACCCTGGGCGTCAGTCAATTTAACGTCGTTAAGGAGTGGTATGAACAACCTGGGGACGGACGTGGTCGTGGCCGGCGCGGGGCCGACGGGGCTGCTGCTGGCCCACGAACTCGCGCTCGCCGGTGTCGATGTCGTGGTTCTGGAACGGCTTCACGAGCGCACAGGGCTGTCGAAAGCGCTGAACCTGCAGCCCCGTACGGCGGAAGTGCTGGAGCTGCGCGGACTTCTGGACGGCGCAGGGGAGCGTTCGTTCGCGACGGTGCAAGACGGACATTTCGCGATGATCCCGGTCCGCTACGACGGCTGGGACACCCGTTTCCCTTTCCAGCTGGGAATTCCGCAGGCACAGGTCGAGGAGTACCTGGAGGAACGGCTTGCCACACAAGGAACGAAGGTGGTCCAAGGCGCCGAAGTAATCGATTTCGTGCAGGACAAGGACTCTGTCTCTGTCCGGTACCGAACAGACGGTGGCGTGAACCGGCTGAACGCGAAGTTCCTCGTCGGCTGCGACGGCTCTCGAAGTGTTGTGCGCAAAGGACTCGGCGTGGACTTTCCCGGAGTGGACGGTGAAGGTTTCGGCATGGTCGCGGACGTCCTGTTCGACAAAATCCCTGACGGCGCGCAAAAACAGTGGCGAACGATGCGGAACACCGGTGAGCCGACCGGTGCGACCACGTTCAAAGGCCTGATTCCGTTGGGAGAACCGGGCCTCTACCGCTTCGTGTACGGCGACAGGGCCTCGCGACCCGCGGACCTCCGGTCCGCCGTCTCCCACGATGAGGTCCGGCGGGCGCTGCTGGACTCGTACGGTGAGACAGCGACGGTGTCGGAAATCCGTTGGGCGTCACAGTTCTCCGACGCGGCACGGCAGGCGGAGCACTACCGCGCCGGACGGGTGCTGCTGGCAGGCGATGCCGCGCACATCCATTTCCCGGCCGGCGGCCAGGGATTGAACCTGGGCGTGCAGGACGCCATGAACCTCGGCTGGAAGCTCGCCGCGACGGTGCACGGCTGGGCGGGTGACGACCTGCTCGACACCTACGAGGCCGAGCGGCACCCCGTCGGCGCACAAGTCCTGCACAACGTCGCCGCACAGCTGGGGCTGACTCCGCGGTCTCACCAGTCTCGCGCGCTTCGCGCCGTTTTCGCCGACCTGGCCGAACTGCCCGAGGTGAGCAAGCACCTCTCGGGCATGGTGTCCGGCCTCGGGATCCGCTACGCGACCCATGGAACGGCGCACCCCGCGCTCGGCTCGCGGCTGACCGACCAGGAGGTCGCGACCGAAGACGGCCCGTTGCGCCCCAGCACGCTCTTCCGCAACGGCGGCTTCGTGCTCCTGACGACCACTCAGGCCCACGTAGACAGCGCCCGGGCCCACACCCGCTCCCCACGCCTGACCACCCAGCTGGTCACAGCGCTACCGTGGCCGTCCACTGAGGCCGTCCTGTACCGCCCCGACGGCTATGCCTGCTGGGTCGCCCCCACCCCCACGCGGTAGCAAAGGTCCCCCGCTCCCCCCGGTGGTAGCAAAGGTCCCTTGCTCCCGTCGCCACCTGGGCACCTAGGCGACCAACTCACTCCGGGGGTCCAGGGGGCGGAGCCTCCCTGGCGGGGGTCCGGGGGTTCGACCCCCGGGACAAATACGAAGGAGGCCCGGTCTGCGCAATCCGCAGACACGGGCCTCCTACCTCTGTAGCGGGGACAGGATTTGAACCTGCGACCTCTGGGTTATGAGCCCAGCGAGCTACCGAGCTGCTCCACCCCGCGTCGTGACACCTACCTTACGCCTGCGTTTCGAGCAGGCGCAAAGCAGGTGCCCTTTAGGTAAGCGACGTCACCCTCCGGGCTGGCCGGAGGTCGGCGGCGCACCGGATGCCGGCGGGCTGGCCTTGGCCGACTCGTAGGCCTTCGAAGCGGCTTCGAGCGCGGCCAGGGCGGCACCCTGGTCGGCGTAGTTGCCCGATTGCTGGGCGGCGCGGAACTTGACCCAGGCGTCGTGCATGTCGCCCGCGGCCTTGTCGAGCGCCGGGTTGCCGCTGGCGGGCGGCTGCGGCGTCGTGGTGCCCGGGGGCGGCGTGGTCGTTCCGGGCGTGCCTCCGGTCTGTGGCGGCGTGACCCCGGAACCCGTGCCGGCTCCGAAGACCTGATCCAGGGCTTCGTTGAGCGTCGGCGCGAAACCGATCTTGGTGCCGTAGGAGACCAGGACCCGGGCCAGCTGCGGATAGCTCAGCTGGTTCCGCTGCCGGATGTAGACCGGTTCCACGTAGAGGAAGCCGTTGGCGACCGGGAGAGTGATCAGGTTTCCGTACGTGACCGTGACGTTCGGGTTGTTGAACAGGGTCCGGTCCTGCGCGACCCGCGGGTCACTTTGGAATCTGTTCTGGACCTGGACGGGACCGTCCACCTGGGTGGAGCCACTGGCGCCTGTCGGCAGTCTCAGGACGCGCATCTTCCCGTAGTCCTCGGGATCCGAGGACACCGACATCCAGGCCGCCAGGTACTGCCGTTGGAGACCGGTCAGCGAGCTGGTGAGCTGGAACCGCGACTTGTTGTCGCCCGGCGCGGTGGCCAGGACGTAGTAGCCGGGCTGGTTCGCGACCCCGGAAGCGGACGCGTTCACGCCGCCTTCCTGCGTCGGGTCCTGCGGAACGCTCCAGAAGGCCTGCTGCGCGTAGAACTCCGCCGGGTTGTTCACGTGGTACTTCGACAGGAGTTCGCGCTGCACCTTGAAGAGGTCTTCGGGGTAGCGGAAGTGCGACCGCAGGTCCGGCGAGATCTCGCTGCTCGGCTTGACCAGGCCCGGGAAGACGTTCTTCCAGGCGTTGAGCACCGGCTCGTTGTCCTCGACCCCGTACAGGGTCACGGTGCCGTCGAACGCGTCGACGGTGGCCTTGACCGAGTTGCGGATGTAGTTGAGCGAGGAGTTCGCCTGACGGGTGGTGCCGCTGAGCGAGTCGTTGGTCGCCTGGCCGAGCTGGGTCTGCTGGGCGTACGGGAAGTTGTTCATCGTCGTGTAGCCGTCGACGATCCAGATGATCTTGCCGTTGACGACCGCCGGATACGGGTCGCCGTCGAGGGTCAGCCACGGGGCGACCTTGGCGACGCGGTCCCGCGGTTCGCGGTTGAACATGATCTTGGATCCGTCACCGATGGCGTCGGAGAACAGGATGTTCCGCTCGCCGTACTCGGCGGCGAAGACGAGCCGGTTGAACCAGTTGTCGATCGGCACGCCGCCGGAGCCCTTGTAGATGTAGGCGCGGTCGACGGCGGTGTCGTATTCGCCGGGCGCCTGCCCCGCCTTGCCCCCGACGATCGCGTACGCGGCGTCCGTCGCCAGCTCGCCGTAGTAAATGCGGGGCTCGTCCACCTTGATGCCCGGCTTGTTGGGGTCGGTCGAGCCTGCCCCCGCCGGGTTCTGGGTGTCGCTGGTCGTGGCGATCGGGTAACCGCCGTCGGAGTTGGCGTCCTTCAGCGCACGGTCGATCGTGTTGGCCGGCGCGGCGACGAACCCGTTTCCGTGCGTGTACACGAGGTGCTTGTTGATCCAGTTCGTCTGGTTGCCGGTGAGGCCTTCGGTCTTGATCTCCTTGGCCGCGACGATGTAGTCCTGCGTGACACCGTTGAGGGTGTAGCGGTCGATGTCCAGCTTCGACGGGAAGCCGTAGAAGTTCTCACGGCCGACGCGCTGGGTGAAGGTGTCACTGAGGATGTTCGGGTCGAGGAGCCGGATGTTCGGGACCGTCCCCTTGTCCGCCTTGATCTCCGCGGAGGTCGCCTCGGACTTTCCGGTGTAGTCCTTGTACTCGACGTTGGTCAGGCCGAACGCCTGGCGAGTCGCGTCCATGTTGCGCTGGATCGACGCGGATTCCTTCTCGTTCGCGTTGGGACGCACCGAGAACTGGTCGAGCACGGCGGGCCACGCGACGCCGACGAGCACGTTCGACAGGATCAGCAGCACCAGCGCGATCGCGGGCAGCTGCAGGTTGCGCAGGAACGCGCCGGCGAAGAACGCGACGGCACAGATCACCGAGATGCACAGAAGGATCAGCTTCGCGGGCAGGACCGCGTTCAGGTCGGTGTAGGTCGCGCCGATGAAGAGGGGCGCCCCCCGGTCGGAGAGCAGCAGGTTGTAGCGATCGAAGAAGTACTCGACCGCCTTCAGCAGCACGAAGATGCCGATGGTGATGGCGAGCTGGGCTCGGGTCGGGCCGGCGAGCTGGCCGCCCTTACCCGCGAGCCGGATGCCACCGAAGATGTAGTGCGAGATCAGCGCGCCGAAGAACGCGATGACGACCGAGATGAACAGCCAGCCCAGGAGCCAGTTGTAGAACGGCAGGTCGAAGGCGTAGAAGCCGACGTCATTGCCGAATTCGGGATCGGTCTGCCCGAAGGGCGTCCCGTTCAGGAACAGCTGCACGACCTGCCAGTCGCTCTGCGCGGACGCGCCGGCGATGAGGCCGGTGAGCACCGGGATGCCGATGCCGAACAGGCGGATCCGGCCGACGATCGCCGACCGGTAGCGCGCGAGCGGATCGTCGTTGCCGGAAATCGGCACGAAGACGGGCCGCGACCGGTACGCGATCATCAAACTGATCGCGAGCGAGCCTCCCACCAGGAGCCCGACGGCGAAGAACAAGACGACACGGGTGATCAACACCGTGCTGAAAACCGTCCGGGCGCCGACCTCGCCGAACCACAACCAGTCGACATAGGTGTCCAGCAGTCTTGCGCCCAGCAGCAGGGCCAGGATGACTACGGCGGCGATGATGAGCAGGATCCGGCTGCGCCGGGACAGCTTCGGCAGGCTCACGGGGGGCCGAGTGGCCACTGCACACGCTCCTGGTTTGGTGAACTTTTCGCGGGGGCTCGCGTACCGCGTGCGGCCCCTGATGCTCTAACTCTACGGATGCCGTCGGAAGTTCCCGGAACCCGCCCAAACCGGACTCGGAACGCCGCTGTCCCGGCCGCCTGGAACGATGTGCCAATGGCACCGAGTGAGCAGCAGGGCGTGGCCGGCCTGGCCCGCGAAGTCGAGGAGTTCGTCGCCTCCGGAGGATGGGATCAGCCGCCGCAGTTGTTCGCGCTGGTCCCGACCGCGGCACTGCTGGACGAGCAGCCCGAACTGGCCGGACAGCTCGACCCGTCGGCCCCGCTGACGCCGGTCGCGCAGGAGTCGCTGCCGGATGGTGACCTGGGTGAAGCGCTGGCACAGATCGCGTGGCCCGATCTGGTCCTGGGCTGCGCGCTCGCGCAGGAGATCATCGTGCTGCCGCCGGATGCCGAAGCCGAGCTTCCCGTCGTGCCCGAGACCGATGCCGAACGCCTGCGTCAAGCGGCCGCCGACCACCCGCGCCGGACCGAAGCCCGGCTTGTCGCGGCCGTCCTGCGGGATGGCGCCGGAGCCTGCGTAATGCGGCTTCGCGGCGCGGGAAAGACCGACGAGCCCGGCGACGTCCCGGTCGACGAGATCATCGAGAACCCGGAGCTGGCTCCCAACCTGCTGGAAGCCCTGAAGGCGACCCTGCTGCCCTGACCTGCGAAAAGAGAGCAAGGGACCTTTGCTACCACCTGCCGAGACGCACGCCGGGCGGTAGCAAAGGTCCCTTGCTCTCTCGGGCGGTCAGCAGGAGGCGGTGGGCCGTCCGGCCTTGAGGTTCTCGAGCTGCGCGATCGCCTCGTCCAGCGTGGAGACCTTGATCAGGTTCAGGCCATCGGGCGCGGCGGTCTTCGCCTCGGCGCAGTTGTGCGCGGGCACGAGGAAGTCGGTGGCGCCGGCCTCGCGAGCGCCGACCACCTTGAACGAGATGCCGCCGATCGCGCCGACGACGCCCTTCTCCGAGATCTCGCCCGTCCCGGCGATGTGCCTGCCACCGGCGAGGTCGCCAGGCTCCATCTTGTCGACGATCGCGAGCGCGAACATCAGGCCGGCCGACGGGCCGCCGACGTCCTGCAGCGAGATCTTCACGTCAAAGGGAACGTCGGCGCGGTCCACCGCGGTCAGGCCCATGAAACCTTCCGGGCCGTCGGGTCGCTGCGCGAGCGTGAGCGGCACGGTGCGTTCGGCCTGCCCGTCGGATTTGAAAGTGATCTGGACGGTCTGCCCGGGCTTCGTCCCGTTCAGCGCGGCCCGCACGTCGGTCGCTTCCTTGACCGTCGCCCCGTTGACCACCAGGAGCCGGTCTCCAGGGGCGAGCACCTTGTCCGCCGGACTGCCGGAGACGATCGTTTTCGCGAGCACCTTCACCGGGAACTTGCGGCGCAGCGCGGCGACCTGAGCAGCGGTCTGCGAGTCCTGCAGCTGCTGAATGTTCTCCTGGCGGACCTGCTCGTTGGTCTCGCCTGGCTTGAAATACTCCTCGCGCGGCGCCAGCGCGTACCGGCCGCTCGCCCAGAGCCCGAGCGCGTTGAACAGCGTGATGCCGCCATCGCGCAGGGAGACCGTCGTCATCCGCAGTTCGCCGGAGGTCTGGAAGATCTCGTGCCCGTTGACCTGGATCACGGACTGCCCGGCGGCGTCCTTGCCGAGGGTGTCGTAGGTCGGGCCAGGGCTGATCGCCACATACGGCACCGGGATGAAGAACCCGACCAGCGCGAAGGCGACGAACAACGTGCCGCTGACCAGCATCGTCCAGCCGCGCCGGGTCAGCCGCCGTTCGGAGCGGTCCTGGTCACCCGCCGAGCCCGCACGGCTCCGCGCTCCTGTGGTCTCCTCCGAGGGCTCTGTCACGCGTGACAGCGTACGGTGACCGTGTTCGCTTCTCGGTGAAGGCCACGCTCATCACTCCACTTGACGAGCTGTGAATCCCGGGACCCGCGTACGGTGGTGCCATGAGCAAACCCCCGTTCGGCTTCGGACCGCCCGATCCCGACAAACGAGGCGAGAACGAGCCGTCGGACTCCGGCGGCCAGCCCTCCGGCGCCGAGGCCTTCAATCAGCTCGGTCAGATGCTCAGCCAGCTGGGCCAGATGCTCAGCCAGGCCGGCAGCTCGACCGGGCCGGTCAACTATGACCTGGCGAAACAGATCGCGTTGCAGAACCTCAGCGGTAGCGAGAGCGGAGACGTCAAGCTCGGCTTTTCGTCCTCCAGCGGCGGTGACTCGAGCACGGCCGTCCGCGACGCCGCCCACCTGGCGGAGCTGTGGCTCGACGCCGCGACGATCCTGCCTGCCGGAGCCACGTCGACTGTCGCGTGGTCCGCGCGCACCTGGGTCGAGAAGACCCTGCCGACCTGGCAGCGCCTCTGCGACCCCGTCGCCCAGCAGGTCTCGGGCGCGTGGGTCCAGGCCCTTCCGGACGAGGCCAAGCAAGCCGCCGGGCCTCTTCTCTCGATGATGGGGCAGATGGGCGGGATGGCCTTCGGCTCCCAGCTCGGTAACGCCCTGGCTCAGTTGGCTTCCGAAGTGCTCACCTCCACCGAGGTCGGCCTTCCGCTGGGCCCCGCGGCCACCTCCGCGCTGCTGCCGGCGAACATCGAGAAGTTCACCGAGGGCCTGGAGCTGCCGACCAGCGAGGTGCTGGTCTTCATCGCCGCACGCGAAGCCGCCCACCAGCGGCTGTTCGCCCACGTGCCCTGGCTGCGGCAGCGGCTGCTGGCCACGGTCGAGGAATTCGCGAACGGCATCTCCGTCGACACTTCGGCGCTCGAGCAGCTCGCGGGCCAGATCGACCCGTCGAACCCGGCCAGCATCGAAGAGGCCATGTCCTCCGGCCTTCTCGAGCCGCAAACGTCGCCTGAGCAGAAGGCGGCCCTGAACCGCCTGGAGACCCTGCTCGCGCTGGTCGAAGGCTGGGTCGACGTCGTGGTCGCCGAGGCCATCGGCGACCGGCTTCCGGGCGCGGACGCGCTCCGGGAGACGCTGCGCCGCCGCCGGGCCACCGGCGGCCCCGCCGAGCAGACGTTCGCCACCTTGGTCGGGCTCGAGCTCCGGCCCAGGCGGATGCGGGCGGCTTCCTCGCTGTGGAAACTCGTCGGCGACCAGCACGGCATCGAGAAGCGGGACGGCCTCTGGTCCCACCCCGACCTGATGCCGACCGCCGAAGACCTCGACGAGCCGCTCGACTTCTCCGAACGTCTCGGCGACGGCGAGTCGACGCTGGAAGGCATCGACCCGATCGCCGAGATCGAACGCGCCGAGCGCGAGAAGAACAAGCCCAAGGGCGACGAAGACCAGAGCTGAGGCACGTCAGTCCTCCGCCGCGATGCCCCAACCGGCGGCGGAGGACAAGCCCTCCAGGTAGCCGATGGCGCGTTCGGTCTTGGGATAACGGCGAACGAGCTCCCAGAACGCCGCGTTGTGCCCTGGTTCCTTCAAATGCGCGAGTTCGTGCACGAGGACGTAGTCCAGCACCCAGCCCGGCACCCGGCGCAGACGATCACTGACCCTGATCGTCGCGTCGACCGGCGTGCAGGAGGCCCACCTCGTCCTCATCGGCGGGACCCAGCGAACGCTCGCGGGTATCGCCTTTCCGTCCAGATACTTCGCCGAGAGCACGGCGCAGCGTGCCAGCAGCGCCTCGTCGGAGGCCTTCGGCGGTGCGGCCTGCCGCGGGCCCTTGCGCAGCAGCTTGCGCTGCATCTCGGCAACCCAGTGCTTTTCCTCGGCCCGGGTCATCCGGGCAGGGATCAGCACGACGAGGGTGTCCTCGTCCCAGTACGCGGTGACGGTCCGGTGACGGCGTTGGCTACGCCGTACCTCGACCTTGTGTTCGGGAGTGTCCGACGGATTCGTCGTGTCCCGGCCCCTCAATGAGGGCGTCCGTGCTTCGACCACTCGACCACGGTAAGGCCAGTCACCGACAACTCCGAGAGCCGAAAGGTCACAGCCTCCAGTTGTCCACAACGGGGCCAACCTGTGGATAACTCGCGTTCTTTCGGGCGGCTGGCCGCCGGGTGAGTGCGATCCTGTGATCATGAACCTGCGCGAACCGGATCTGCGATCGATCATCCTTCCCGCCTTCCCCACCCTGCTTCCCGGCCTGGATGTGCTGGAACGGGGAAACGGCGAGATCCAGATCGGCCTCGACCCGGCACACGCCGTGGTGATCGCCGGAGTCGCCACCGAGGTGGCCGAAGCGGTCCGCGGGCTCGACGGGAAACGGGCCGCGGACGACATCGTGCTCGCGCAGAGCGAACACGACGAACAGCTGCGGGACCTGATGACGGACCTGACGGCCCGGGGGCTCGTGACCGACGCAGGGCAGTCCGAACGACATCCGAGACCCAGACCGGAGACCGGACTCTGGTCGCTTCGCGCCCGCCACCATCAGGCCGCGATGACGGCGCGCCGCAGACGCACCGCGGTGGCGATCCACGGCGACGGCAGGCTGGCCGCGGCCATCGCCGTCCTGCTCGCCAACGGCGGAGTGGGGCATATCGACGTCCGGGCCTCGGGCACGGTTCTCGAACGCGACCTGGGCTCGGGCTACACCGAAGCCGAAATCGGCATGCCACGCCGGGAGGCGCTGGCTCAGGTGGTGCACCGCACCGGGGCCGACACGGCGACCACCCGGCTCTATTCGGACCGCCGTCCTGAGCTCGTCCTGCTCACCGACGCCGTGGTCCCGGCTCCCGAACTGGTCGAGGAGCTCGTCCGTGACGGGGTCAACCACCTGCCTGTGCGCGTCCGGGACGGGATCGGCATCGTCGGTCCGCTCGTGGTGCCCGGGCGCAGCAGCTGCCTGCGCTGCGCCGACCTGCACCGGGCCGGCCGCGACGATTCCTGGCCGAGGGTGGCGAGCCAGCTCGCGGGACGGGTGCAGCAGCCGGACCTCGGCACCGTCCACGCGTGCGCCGCGCTCGCCGCCGCACAGGCGCTCCGGCTCCTGTCCCCCGGCGACCAGGCTCCGCCCGCGTGGAACGCAACGCTGGAGATCGACTTCTTCGACGGCACGATCCGGCACCGCGACTGGCCGCCGCACACCGGATGCGGATGCGGCGCTCGCTGATACGGCAAGCGATGTAGCCCACACACACTCCCACAACAGGCTGCGCGGGCGGAGTGAATCAAGGCAGAATCGCGAGGGTGACCGACTCCCGCAACGCCGAGGACCGTGAAGGCGCCATCCCCCGCAACGGGGCCGCGCGAACGGCGAAGCTGGCCAGCATCCCACTCGGCATAGCGGGACGGGCGGTCGGAGGCTGGGGCAGGCGGCTGACCGGGCAAAGCGCCGAAGAGGTCAACGCGACGCTGTCGGCCAAGGCGGCTGAGCAGCTCTTCGAGGTACTCGGCACGCTCAAGGGCGGCGCGATGAAGTTCGGCCAAGCGCTGAGCGTCTTCGAGGCCGCGGTGCCGGACGACATGGCGAAGCCCTATCGCGAGGCCCTGACGAAGCTTCAGGCCGCCGCGCCGCCCATGCCCACACGGCAGACCCACCGGGTCCTCGCCGAGCAGCTGGGGCGTACCTGGCAGCAGCGGTTCGCGGCCTTCGACGACGAGCCCGCCGCGTCCGCGAGCATCGGCCAGGTCCACCGTGCGACCTGGCACGACGGTCGCGAAGTCGCCGTCAAAGTGCAATATCCCGGTGCCGACGACGCCTTGCGGAGCGACCTCCGACAGCTGCAGCGGTTCAGCAGGCTGTTCCAGGCCTTCGTGCCGGGGACCGAGGTGAAACCACTCCTGGCGGAACTCGCCGAGCGGATGAACGAAGAGCTCGACTACCAGGCGGAAGCCCAGAATCAGCGTGCTTTCGTGAAGGCGTTCGAAGGTGTCCCCGGGTTCCTGATCCCCCGCGTGGTCGCCAGCGCGCCGAAGGTCGTCGTCACGGAGTGGGCCACCGGGACCCCGCTGTCGAAGATCATCGCCGGCGGCGACAAAGAGGCACGGGATCGCGCGGGGCGTCTGCTCACCGAATTCCACTACTCTTCGCCGGAACGGGCCCGCCTCCTGCATTCGGACCCGCACCCCGGCAACTTCATGCTGACCGCCGACGGCAGGCTGTGCGTCATCGACTTCGGCGGGGTGTCCCGGCTGCCCGAGGGGATCCCGCAGCACCTCGGCGAGATGACCAGGCTGGCGCTCGACGGCGAGTCCGCGAAACTCATGCGGCTGCTCAGGGAGTCCGGCTTCATCCGGGCCGACGCGGATCTGCGGGCCGACGACGTGCTCGCGTACCTGGCGCCGTTCACCGAACCGCTGGCGGGCGACACGTTCCACTTCACCCGCCGCTGGATGCAACGGCAGGCGGGCCGGGTCGGCGACACCCGCGGCCGCGACTTCCGGATCGGCCGCTCCCTCAATCTGCCGCCCGAGTACCTGATGATCCACCGGGTGACCGCCGGATCGACCGGCATTCTCTGCCAGCTCGACGCGGAGATCCCCGCCCGCGCGATCGTCGAACGGTGGCAACCGGGCTTCGCGGCCTGAGAAGTTATCCACAGGGAATCTCGCGACTGAGCCGAAAAGGGGCTCGCCCGGGCGAGTTGTCCACAACTTCGCGGAAGTGGTTCCACCCGGTCGGAGCAGCGGTCATTCTCGATTCATGACCATCACACGAAGCGCCCGACTCATGGCGCTCAGTAACACCAGCGAATCCGGGATCGTCACCAGCCGCGAGCTGCGGAAGGCGGGCGTCACCGCGCGTTACGCCGCGAAGCTCTGTGGCCCGGGCGGCCCCTGGCGAAGGCTGCTGCCGGGCGTGATCCTGTTGCGCGACGCCGCGCCCACCCGGTTTCAGCTGTTGCAAGCCGCTGTCGCGCGGTTCGGGCCGGACGTGGTGGTGACGGGCGTCGACGCGCTACGCGCACGCGGCGTCGACTGCCCGGTGACACGGGAGGTCCATCTCCTTGTCCCCGACTACCGACGCGTGCCCGCGGAGCCCGGCATGCTGCCGCGAAGAACCACCCGGATGCCGCCGCCGACCTTGATCGACGGTGTTCCGTTCGCCCCGCCGGCCAGGGCCGCGCTCGATCTGGCCCGATTGGAGCTCGATCCCACACGAATAAACGAGCTGATCGCGCTTCCGCTGTATTGGGGTCTCTGCACGCTCGAGGAGCTCAGCGAGGAGCTCGATTCCGGCAATCGGCGGGGTTCAGCCGCGGTCCGGGCGGCCTTGCGGCGTCTCGATCCCGAAGAGACGTACGCGCATGGGCTGGCGAAGAAGGTCCTCAGCGGCTGCCCGCTGCCCTCGCCGTCGTGGAACACGACGCTCTGCGACAGACGAGGGCGGCCCATCGGCACAGCCGATGCCTGGTGGGACGACATCGGCATGGCGTGGCAATTCCGTGCCCCGAAACAGGGCGCCGCGAACTTCCATCCGCTGGCGCTGACCGCGACCGGCACCGTGCTGGTCCGCTGCACCATCGACCAGCTGAAGAAGACCCCGCTGGAAGTCGCGGCCGAGCTCGTCAGGGCGTTCGCCGAAGCGGCGCGGACACCGAGGCCGAAGGTGCGCACGATCGGCCGGATCGACGCCGCCTGAGGTGGTTCACCAGTACTCGTCCGGCAGCTTTCCCTCGATGTCGCGGGTGTGGCGGCGAGCGCAGGCGGGGCACAGCCAGCGCACGACGTCCTTCTCGCGGGTGGAAACCCAGGCGAGCGTCTGCGCCGGCTCCTCGTCGACGCCGCGGATCCGGCCGCACAACGAGCAGCCGACCGGGTCGCTCACGACCGCCGTCCGGTGTGGATCGTCTTCGCTCCTTGCAGGAACAGGTCCTGGCGTGTGCCGAGGAAGGCGGGATTCGCCGGATCCACCAGCGCGGCCACGGTCTCGTGGTCGTCATCGCCGAGGCGGTCGCCTGCCACCTCGTTGAGCCAGGTCAGCCGCTCGACGATGAACTCGCGCAGCAGTTCCGGCCCGGGCGCCGGATGGTGGATGAGCACACCGAAGGAATCGACGTCGGCGAGGCCGGCCCGCTGCAGCGCGATGTTCCAGCCGTAGGGCATGGAAACGGAGCCGGGGATTCCCGCCCGCATCTCGGCGAACCACTCACCGCGCGCGGCGAGCAACCTCTCCTCGAGCCCGGGCCGGCCGATGCCGAGATCCCAGGGAAGACAGTTGAAGTCCAGGCCACCCTCGCAGATGGCGACCAGGCCGCCGGCGCGGGCGAGCCGGGCGAGGGTGTCGATGGCCGCCTGCTGATCGGGCAGGTGATGGACCACGCGGGAAGCCCAGACCAGATCGGCGGGAGGAAGCTTGGCGGCCAATCCGTCATCGGCCACGTCCGCGTGGACCGTCTCGACGGCGGCCCGATCGCCGGCGGCCGCACGCACGACGCGGCTCGCTTCGGCGAGCAGATGTTCGGTCGCGTCGACCAGCACGATCTTGGCACCGACGGAGGCGAGCTCCTCGGCGAAGAGCACGCTCATCCCGCCCGCGCCGCAGCCGACGTCGAGGATGGTCGGGCCATCCGGCATGCCCTCCAGCAGCCGCCGAGCCGCCGCCCGCATCGGCTCGGCGTCGAGCGCCTCGGCCATGCGAAGCGATCGAAGCCGATCAGCCCAGTCGATGTCGTCATGCGTGTGTACGGCCATTCCCCCAGTGAACACCAACCCGAGCCACGCCACGCCCCAAAGGGAGCGGGGGACCTTTGCTACCACCATGCGGTAGCAAAGGTCCCCCGCTCCCCCGAGTGGTCAGACCTGATGGCGTTCGGCTCGCCGGGTCGCCCAGCGGGCGACCTTGGTCCACCTGCGTGCGGCGCGCGGGCCGCTTCGAGCCCGCTGCGCGCGGACTCCCTCCTCGAGGTCTCGTATTCGGGCCCTGGACAGTTCTTCATAAAGCAACATTTCGCTGGTCTCCTCGACCTTGATCTCGTTCAATTTGGCCGGCGCGAGAGTCCGGTGACCTGTCCGCGCCTCGTAATCCCTGGTGGTGATGAGTTCGACGGTCATGCCGCAGCGCTCCGCTCGACCTTGCGCGCGACGGGGCGAGCCTCGGCGGCGGGCTCGACGACCGGGTTCTTCCGGGGGCGGCCACGGGGCCGCTTCCGCGCGACGACAACGCCACGCTCGAAGATTTCGCCACCCCAGACACCCCACGGCTCACGCCGCGAAAGGGCACCCGCGAGGCAAGCGGAACGGACCGGGCAGTCCGCGCAGAACGCCTTCGCTCGCTCGAGCTCTGCCGGCGACTCGGCGAACCAAAGGTCCGCGTCGCCCGAACGGCAGGGAAGCATCGACTCAGGAGAGTCGATGGCGTCGAGCAGGTCGACGACTCCGGCGTCGGCGAAAGGCAGGGCCTCCCCCGGCGCGAAAGCTATGGCCGATGACATAAGTGCACTCCTCTGTCCCGTAACGGATTTCGTACTCACGGTGGAACTGGACAACGCTGAACCCCAATTAGGTTGTGCAGCCAACTTGTTTGTGCAGCAAAAAACACGAAGGCCGCGGATCCGGTAACCGGTTCCGCGGCCTTCGTGAGCCTCTGATCCTGACTAGGTCAGGAACTTCGCTCCCGTTGGGACAACGGAACACGGAACTGCTTGATGACCGGCAGATCGACGCCACCGTTCACGTACGCTCCACCGAGGGCGGCAGCGTGCGTGAAGGTTTTGTCAGCGGCGATCCAGCTCAGGTCGAAACGCTGGGTGCCGCGGGCGGCGAGGATGCTCACGGGCATGAAGGTGCCCTGGCGCTGAGCCTGCGGGACTTCCGCGACGCAGGACAGACGGGTGCCAGGGTTCGTGAGCATCATGTTGATCGTCATTTCACCGGCACCACCTTTCTCTGTCGCGCGCGAACCGCCCTGCGGTCTACGCTGTGTTGTAGATGTTCTTCCCCAGTCCGGGCTCTTCCCGCCCGGTACCTGCAGGTTATTGCCCCCGGCCGCACCGGGGCAACTTATTTTCCAGAAAATCCGTCGAAGTTGCGAAGATCGGCTCTGAGCAGCAGGTTCGCCGCGTGGATCATGCCTGGCACGCGGTCAAGACTCCACCGAGGCCCGTACGACGTCGAGAACCTCCGCCCCGAAGCGTTCGAGCTTCGTCGCGCCGATCCCGGAGATGGCGCACAACGCCGTGTCGTCGGTCGGCCGCTGCTCGGCGATGGCGACCAGCGTCGCGTCCGTGAAAACGACGAAGGCCGGCACCTTGAGCTCACGCGAGCGTTCCCCCCGCCAGGACTTCAGCTTCTCGAGCAACTGCTCGTCCACGTTGGACGGGCAACGAGAACATCGCCCCAGCTTGATGTCGAGTGTCTCCAGCAACGGCCCGCCGCATACCCGGCACCGGGCCTTGTTGCCGGACTGCTTCGGCTGCTGTGAGCGGGCGACCCTCGCCGCCGGGTGGTCTTCGGGGATGAGGCCGTAGAGGAAGCGGCTGCGTCGTCGATTGCGACGATTTCCCGATGTCCTGGCCAAAGCCCACGAGAGCGAGAGGTGCTCTCGCGCTCGAGTGACGCCGACATAGAAGAGACGGCGCTCTTCTTCGATGGCCGCGTCATCACCGTCGGCGTGGAGGATCGGCATCGTCCCCTCGGCGAGCCCCACGAGGAACACGGCGTCCCATTCGAGACCTTTCGCCGCGTGAAGCGAGGCCAAGGTGACGCCCTCCACCGTCGGCGGATGCTGCGCTGTCGCCCGCTGTTCGAGCTCCGCCACGAAACGCGGCAGATCTGCGTCGTCGACGGTGGAAGCCAGCTCCTCGGCCAGCTCGACGATCGAGAGAAGCGCGTCCCACCGCTCTTTCGCCGCGCCTCCGGCGGGCGGCTGGTCGGTGAGCCCTACCTTCGCGAGCACGGAGCGAACGCGGACGACCAGCTCGCCGGTGTCGGCGTCGGTCGACGCCATCCTCAACGCGGACATCGCCTGCCGGACCTCCGCCCTGGCGAAGAACCGCTCACCACCACGAACCAGGTACGGGATACCCACCTCGGCCAGAGCCTGCTCGTAAGCCTCCGACTGGGCGTTGACGCGGTAGAGCACTGCGATCTCGCTGGCGGCCACTCCGCTGTCGAGCAGATCGTGGATCCTGCGGGCGACAGCCGCGGCCTCCGCGGTCTCGTCGTCATACTCGGCGAACCGCGGGGCCGGCCCGGACGGGCGCTGGCCGATCAGTTTCAACCTCGACCCCGCAGGACGGCCACGCGCGGCACCGATCACTTGATTGGCGAGAGCCACGACCTCCGGGGTCGACCGGTAGTCCCGCTCGAGCCTCACGACGGTCGCCTCGGGAAACCTCCGCGTGAACTCCAGCAGCGGTCGAGGGGAAGCACCACCGAACGAATAGATGGTCTGGTTGGCGTCGCCGACGACGGTCAAGTCGTCGCGACCGCCGAGCCAAGCGTCGAGCAATCGCTGCTGCAGGGGGGTGACGTCCTGATACTCGTCGACGACGAAGCAGCGGTAGCGCTCGCGGAACTCCTGGGCCACAACCGTGTGCTCCTCGAGGACGGCGGTGGTGTGCAGGAGCAGGTCGTCGAAGTCGAGCACCTGGGCGGCGTTCTTGACCTTCTCGTAGTTGCGGTAGACCTCCGCGACCTGCGACGAGGGGGCCGGTGTGTCCCGCTGCGTACGCGCGGCGACCGCCGGATAGTCGTCCGGTGATACCAAAGAGGCCTTGCTCCACTCGATCTCACTAGCGAGGTCGCGTAGGAGCTCCGTCTCGGTGCCGAGCCCGGCCTTGTTAGCGGCTTGGCTGATGTAGCGGAACTTGTTCTCGAGGAGCTCCCACGGCCGGTCCCCGACCACCTGAGGCCAGAAGTAGCGCAGCTGACGACGGGCGGCGGCGTGGAAGGTGAGCGCCTGGGCGGCGTCGACACCCAGACCCCGGAGGCGCGTGCGCATCTCGCCCGCGGCGCGAGTCGTGAACGTGACCGCGAGAACCTGACCAGCGGCGACGTGCCCGGAACGGACCAGGTGAGCGATGCGGTGCGTGATCGTCCGAGTCTTGCCGGTCCCCGCTCCCGCGAGGACACAGACCGGCCCCCTCGGCGCGCAGGCGGCGGCGCGTTGCTCGGGGTCGAGCCCATCGAGCAGGCCTGGACGACTCTTCGGGGACGATGCGCTAACCACGCCCCGATCCTCGCAGAGGGCCCGACGGGATCGGCGCAGGGCACGCGGCCGTATCCTGGTCACATGGCGGGAAAGCAGGACAAGGAAGCAGCGAAGCTGGCCAAGAAGGAGAAGCGTGCCGCGAGCAAGGCTCGCCGCGGGCAGATCTTCGAGGCCTTCAAGATGCAGCGCAAGGAAGACAAGGCGCTCATCCCCTGGATGGCCGGATCGCTCCTGGTCATCACCGGTGTCGTGTTCGGCATCGGGTTCATCTTCGACGTCCACTGGGTCGTGCTGCCGCTGGGCATCCTGCTCGGCGCGCTCGCCGCTGTGATCATCTTCGGCAGGCGGGTTCAGAAGACCGTGTACTCGAAGGCCGACGGGCAGCCCGGCGCCGCGGCCTGGGCACTCGAGAACATGCGAGGCCGTTGGAAGGTGACGCCGACCGTGGCGGCCACCACCCAGCTCGACGCCGTGCACCGGGTGCTCGGCGGCCCGGGTGTCGTGCTCGTCGCCGAGGGGGCGCCGCACCGCGTGAAGTCCCTGCTCGCGCAGGAGAAGAAGCGTGTTTCCCGCTTGATCGGTGAGACCCCGATCTACAACGTGATCATCGGGAACGAAGAGCAGCAGGTGCCGCTGAAGAAGCTTCAGGGCTACCTGATGAAGCTTCCCCGCAACCTCAAGCCCGCCCAGGTCGACGCGCTGGAAGCGAAGCTGGCCGCCCTCGGCAGCCGCGGCGCGGCCATGCCCAAGGGCCCGATGCCCGCCGGCGCGAAGATGCGCAACGTCCAGCGCACCATCCGCCGCCGCTGACCAAACGAGTATCAGGGGTCCTTTGCTACCGCTAGGTGGTAGCAAAGGACCCCTGATCCGTCTTCGGGCGAAAAACTGTCGGTGGGTGCTCGCATGATCACTGTGTGGACAGAACTTCGAGCGCACGGCAGAAAGTGCTGGCAGCGATGTTCCCGGACGGCGTGGCCGCCCGGGCGAAACTCGTCGCCCTGGGGTACTCACACTCCTCGATCTCTCGGCTTTGCCGAGAAGGCGGACCGTGGAGACGTCCGATACCCGGCGTCATCCTCCTGACCGACGGCACCCCGACCAAGCGCCAGCTCATGAAGGTCGCCCTGACCCACGCGGGCCCGGAGGCGATGCTCACCGGCGTGCAGGCCGCCAGGTTGTACGGAGTCCGAAGACTCCCGCCAGAAAGACGTGCGCACACCTTGATCCCCCACCGGAGCAAAGTGGCCACCTGGGGATTCGCTGTCGTTGAGCGAACGATCCATCTGCCCGAACCAGTGGAGATCGACGGACTGCCTGTCGCTCCGCTCGCCAGGGCCCTGATCGACGCGGCTCGGCGTATGGACGAACTCAAGTCGGTGCGGGCCATGATCCACGACGCGGTCAATCGCGGTCTCTGCACTCCGGAGGAGCTTCGAGACGAGCTGGCCCAAGCCAGCACGATCGGCTCCGCACTCCCTCGGATCGTCGTCAACGCCCTTCAAGACGGGGTCGACTCCGCCGTCGAGCAGTGGCTGGAGTCCGTACTCGAGCGCAGCAGCTTGCCCAAGCCCGCACGGAGGGCAGAGCTGCGGACTTCAGACGGAACGCTGGTCGGGGTCGCTGACGCCTGGTGGCCGCAGGTCGGCGTCGCCTTGCAGGTCCGCTATGACGAAGTCTCTCTTGAACCGGACAAGCTGCCCGAGACACCGGCCCTGGTCGCTCCAGGCCTGATCGTCGTCCAGGTAAGTCCGGCTCAGCTGCGTGACGAGCCGCTGGTGGTGATCCAGGATCTGCGAACCGCGCACCAGCACGCACGGCAACGACCGCCTCCGGATCTCGGGAGCGTTCCTGCGGTACCGGCCGCCTGACCACGGCCGGTCCGGCGGCAGCTTCCTCCGGCGAGAGCAAAGGTCCCTTGCTCCCCTCCGAGGTCATCGCATGCGGATCACAACGGTTGCGGTCAGCCGGTCGAGCCAGCTTCGGCCGTCGATGTTGCGGATCGCCGCCGGAATGATCACGAACGTCAGTGCCGCCCGCACGACCGCACGCCACACTCCGACCATTTGCGCGCCGTCGAGCCGGGCAACGCGGATGCCGACCACTGCCATACCGGGGGTGAAGCCGAAGAAGGCGGCGGGAATGACCGTGATCGCCGCCCAGACGCCGACCGACCAGAGGTTGAAGGTCTGCATGACGGCCGGATCCTGAAGGCTGGGCGTCACGAAGAGTGTCGTGACCAGCGAGGCGAGAACCAGATCGACGATCAGCCCGAGAAGGCGTGCGCCGCCGCCCGCCACCGAGCCGACACCCGATTGGGGCAAGCCGAGTCGCTCACCACGCCACCGCTGCGTACCCTCGCCACCGGCCGTCGTCCCATCACCGGCTCCGGGCAGCCATTCTCCGGTCCATCTCGCCACCCATCCAGGGTATGCCGGTGGCGCGGGCCACATTCGCCCTGGTCGACTACCCGATATCGCCGCCCCGTTAACACCGGCGAAACATACGGGTGACGGTCGGGCAACACCGCGCTCTTAGCGTGAGCCGAAGAGAGTACTGCCGCCGGCAACGAACGAGAAGGAGTCACCGAGGGTGCCCACTACTCCAGACGACATTCAGCGCCTTATCGCCGACGAGAACGTAGAGGTCGTCGACGTCAGGTTCTGCGACCTGCCCGGCGTTATGCAGCACTTCACCGTTCCGGCGAAGGCGTTCAACGAAGAAGCCTACGAAGAAGGCCTGGCCTTCGACGGCTCCTCGGTGCGTGGTTTCCAGTCGATCCACGAATCCGACATGCTGCTCCTCCCGGACCCCGAGACTGCGCGTATCGACCCGTTCCGCAAGGCGAAGACGCTCTCGCTGAACTTCTTCGTGCACGACCCGTTCACCCGCGAGGCGTACAGCCGCGACCCGCGCAATATCGCGCGCAAGGCCGAGCAGTACATCTCCGAGTACGGCGTCGCCGACAACGTGTTCTTCGGCCCGGAGGCCGAGTTCTACATCTTCGACTCGATCCGGTTCGACTCGGCCGAGCACGCCTCGTTCCACGAGATCGACTCCGTCGAGGGCTGGTGGAACACCGGTGCCGACGTACCGGGCGGCAACCAGGGTTACAAGACGAAGTTCAAGGGCGGCTACTTCCCCGTCCCGCCGGTCGACCACTTCGCCGACCTGCGCGACGAGATCGTCCGCAACCTGCAGGGCTCCGGTTTCGAGATCGAGCGTGCGCACCACGAGGTGGGCACCGCCGGCCAGACCGAGATCAACTACAAGTTCAACACGCTGCTGCACGCTGCGGATGACCTGCAGCTGTTCAAGTACATCGTGAAGAACACCGTGTTCGCCGCCGGCAAGACCGCGACCTTTATGCCGAAGCCGCTCGCCGGTGACAACGGCTCAGGCATGCACTGCCACCAGTCGCTGTGGAAGGACGGCACACCGCTGTTCCACGACGAGTCGGGGTACGCGGGCCTGTCCGACACCGCCCGCCACTACATCGGCGGCCTGCTCAAGCACGCGCCGAGCCTGCTGGCCTTCACCAACCCGACCGTCAACTCGTACCACCGGCTCGTGCCGGGCTTCGAGGCCCCGGTCAGCCTGGTGTACTCGCAGCGGAACCGGTCGGCTTGTGTCCGTATCCCGATCACGGGCAACAACCCGAAGGCCAAGCGCGCCGAGTTCCGGTGCCCGGACTCGTCCGGCAACCCGTACCTCGCGTTCTCGGCGATGATGATGGCCGGTCTCGACGGCATCAAGAACAAGATCGAGCCGCCGGAGCCCATCGACAAGGACCTCTACGAGCTTCCGCCGGAGGAGGCCCAGAACGTCAAGCTCGTTCCTGGCGACCTCGGCGCGGTTCTCGACACGCTGGAAGCGGACCACGACTACCTGCTCGAGGGTGGCGTGTTCACTCCCGACGTGATCGACACGTGGATCTCCTACAAGCGTGAGAACGAGATCGACCCGCTGCGGCTGCGCCCGCACCCGTACGAGTTCTCGCTGTACTACGACGTGTGATCGTGCGGTAGGAAACACCGAGAGCACGCCGGTGGTGAGGTGCGAAAGCGCCCTCACCACCGGCGTTTCTTTTGGGTCTTCGCGGTGCCGCTACTCCGAAGTGGAGAGAACCTTCAGATCGACGCCCGCTCGCTCGATGCGGCCACGCGGGTCATCCACCAGCTTTCGCCGCTCGAGATCCATCAGCCCCAACGTGCACGTGATCTCCGCGGAGAGGGTGCCGTCGACTTTGTAGATGTTCGAGTCCATGTGGAAGGTCTTGCCGGTGCCGAACTTGGCGTCGCAAGTCACGTCGACGACATCGCCTGCCCGAAGCTCACGCCGGAACACGATATGGGACTCGAGCAGCACGAAGGCGAGATTCGCATCACGCATACCGGAGTTGAGGCCGCCGGCGAGCTCCATCAGCTCGAGTCTGGAGACCTCGCCGTACGAGTGATAGACGGCGTGGTTGAGATGGCCAAGGGTGTCCAGCTCGTAATGACGCACCTTGATCCGGGTGCGAAATGGCTCGCGCACAGTCACCGGACCACTGTAAGCGCCACTCACCGTCCGCGAGGCCGAGTGTGAGCAAGGGACCTTTGCTCACGCCTGGTCCGTTCCGGGCAAGCGATAGCAAAGGTCCCTTGCTCACTTACCGCAGGTCAGAGCGGGTCAGTCCTGGTAGAAGAGGGTCTCCACGACCGCATGGGCACGTCGGGTCGTCCGCCGGTAGGCGTCGAGGAACTCACCTGGATCGTCATCGGCCGAGTAACCGAGCACCCGCGCGACCGCGGCCAGGTCTCGGCCGGAGCTCGGGATCTCGTCGACAGCCTTACCGCGGACCAGCATCCCGGCATTGCGAACACGCGTCGCCAGCAGCCAGGCCTCGGTCAGGGATTCGATCTCGGCGGGCTCCGCGAGCCCCGCCGCTGCCGCGGCTTTCAGCGCCTCGATCGTTGACGTGGTCCGGAGCCCCTCGACTTCATGCCCGTGGCGCAGCTGCATGAGCTGTACGGTCCATTCCACGTCGGCGAGCCCTCCGCGCCCGAGCTTCGTGTGCCGTGTCGGGTCGGCGCCCTTGGGCATCCGTTCCGTCTCCACTCGGGCCTTGATCCGCCTGATCTCCCGCACCCGAACCGCGTCGAGGCCTGCTTGCGGGTATCGAATGGGGTCGATCATCTCGATGAACCGGGCACCGAGGTCCTCGTCGCCGGCGATGAACCGGGCTCGGAGCAGCGCTTGCGATTCCCAGACCTCCGCCCAACGACCGTAGTAGCTGCGGTAGGACTCCAGGGTTCGCACCAACGGGCCGCTCCGCCCCTCCGGACGGAGATCGGCGTCGACGACCAGCGCAGGGTCGGGACTGGGGGCACCGAGGATCTTGCGCACCGTCTCGGCGACCGACGAAGCGAACTTAGCTGCTTCGGAGTCCGACACGCCTTCCGCCGGCTCGCACACGAAGAGAACGTCCGCGTCGGATCCATAGCCGAGTTCGGCTCCGCCCAGGCGCCCCATACCGATGACGGCGATCTTTGCTGGGGTCTGGCCGAGCTCAGCCTGCCGCTGGCGAAAAGCAGCGGCCAAGGCACCTTGAAGCACGGCGACCCACACGCTCGACAACGCCGCGCAGACCGCTGGGACGTCCAGCAGCCCCAGCA
This sequence comes from Amycolatopsis sp. NPDC102389, assembly GCF_044765885.1. Lineage (NCBI taxonomy): Bacteria > Bacillati > Actinomycetota > Actinomycetes > Pseudonocardiales > Pseudonocardiaceae > Amycolatopsis > Amycolatopsis sp. NPDC102389. The sequence continues at coordinate 5,396 of NZ_JBIWKX010000024.1, read as the reverse complement.
GATCTGCCGACGCGATTCGCAACATCTCGTGACGGCGGAGCGATCTCGCGGCTGCGACCGCGGCGTTCAAACCCGGCTGCCGCCGCACCGCGGCTCGCAGCGAGGTGGCCACTTCTGCCGGGGTGCGACCGGCCAGTCGCGCGGGATCACCGAGCAGCTGCAGGACCTCGGGCGCTCTCGCCAGCAGATCGGGCACCAGTCGTGAGGTACCCAGCAGAAATGCGAGCCGCTCGACGACCGCGCCCTCGTCCCGGAGAACCCTGAGATACCAAGGCGTTTCTTCGAGCGCTTCGGAGACCTTCCGATAAGACAGCAGACCGCGGTCAGGGTCCGGAGTGTCGGCGAGAAGGTCCAGCAAAACCGGCAGCAGAGCCTGCTGGATGGCCGCCCGACGTGACATTCCCGCGGTCAACGCCTTGATGTGCTGCAAGGCGCCGTCCGGAGCGGCATAACCGAGCGCGGCGAGACGGCTCTCTGCCTGTTTCGTGGTCAGCCGTAGCGCTTCGGTCGGCACGTTCGCTACAGATTGCAGCAGAGGCCGGTAGAAGAGTTTTTCATGAAGCCGTCGGATGCTCTGCAGGTGGCGGCGGAACTCTGCCTGCAGTACGTCCCCTTCACTTCTACCCCTGGCCGGCCGCACACCGCTCGCTCTCGCGATCGTTCGCAGCTCGCTGACGTCCGAAGCAGCAGGGAACAGGTGCGTGCGCCGCAGTCGGCGAAGCTGAAGCCGATGCTCGATGGTCCGGAGAAACTCATATGACGAGGCCAGCTCCGCGGCATCCTTCCGGCCGACGTAGCCGCCGTCACCCAGGGCGGCGAGTGCGTCCAACGTGGACGGAGAACGCAGCTCCGGGTCGATCCGGCCATGGACCAGTTGCAGCAACTGCACGGCGAACTCGACGTCGCGGAGGCCTCCTCGCCCCAGCTTCAGCTCCCGCTCGGCGTGTGCGGAGGGCACATGCCCTTCGACGCGGCGCCGCATCTTCTGGACTTCGGGGACGAAATTGTCCCGATCGGCCGCTGCCCACACTTTCGGTGCAACCATCTCCGCGTACTGACGCCCGAGCTCGGCGTCGCCTGCCACTGGCCGCGCCTTGAGCAATGCCTGGAATTCCCAGGTCTTGGCCCACTTCTGATAGTAGGCGGCATGCCCATCCAGGGTTCGGACCAAGGCACCCGCCTTGCCCTCTGGACGCAACGCCGCATCGACCTCGAAACAGGCCTTGCCGACCACGCGCATCATCGTGCTGGCCAGCCGCGTGGAGACCGACAGATCGCCATCTCCGACGAAGATGACGTCCACGTCGCTCACATAGTTCAGCTCTCGACCACCGCATTTGCCCATCGCGATCACGGCCAGCCGGCCCTCGATACCGGCACCCACCTCGGCCTCCGCGACCAGCAGGCCCACCGTCAGTGCGGCCTCAGCCAGCGTGGTGAGCTGGGCTCCGATCTCGGCATAAGGAGGCTGCCGAAGGCCAGCTTCAACCAGATGCCCGAGGTCGGCCGCTGCGATTCCGAGGAGCAGCTCGCGATAGCCGACGCGAAGAGCCTGCTCCGATTCAAGCCCGGTGAGCAGTTCTCCTTCCGGCCGTAAGTGGTCGAGGAGACTACTCACGTACTGATCCGGCTCGGTGCTCTTTTGTCCTTGGAGGGTCTTCCAGCAGCCGGTGTTCGCGACCAGGAAATCCGCGAGGGCGCTCGAGGTGCCCAAGACGCCGAGCATTCGGCCGCGGAACGTGCGATTGGTGCGGAGTGCCTGGTCGAGCTCACTCCAGGCGGCAGGGTCGGCTTCCCTGATCCGGTCCAGGCCGCTCAGGGCGAGATCGGGGTCCGCCGCACGGGAAAGTGCCGACAACACGTCGGCGGCGGAGCCATCCGGGCCGGATTCGGTCCACCAACCGGCAGCACGCAGCTGCCCGTCGGCACGGGGATCAGTGAAGCCGTACCTCGCCACGGAAGCGGTCGGCCTGGCGCGCTCAACCATCGACTTCCACCGTAGTCGCCCTTCCGCCGGTGGCCAGACGGACGCGCAAGGGAGCAAGGGACCTTTGCTACCGCCTCAGCTCGGCGGTAGCAAAGGTCCCTTGCTCCGCTAGGCGGCGATCCTGCCGACTTCCTGTTCCGGAACGGGCGGGGCGGGGCTGGTGAAGCTCCCTGCGTTGACGGGGCTCCGCCGTGACAGAAGGTAGATCCCGATGCCGATCGCGAGGCCCGCGACGCCGACGGCGATCGTCCCCACCGTGCCGGTCGAGGTCACGAGGCCGGCCCCGGCACCGACGATCGCGGCCGCCGGAAGTGTGAACAGCCAGGCGATCACCATGCGGCCGGCCGTGCGCCAGCGAACCGGTGACTCATGCCTGCCCACACCGGAGCCGACGATGCCTCCAGAGCAGACGTGAGTCGTCGACAGCGGAAAACCGAAGTTCGTCGAGGCGAGGATAACGGCCGCCGAACTGGTCTGCGCGGCGAAGCCCTGCGGGCCATCGATATCGGTCAGGCCTTTACCCAGTGTGTAGGTGATTCGCCAGCCACCCAGGTATGTGCCGAGCGCTAGCGCCAGCGCAGCACTGACGATCACCCAGAGCGGCGGGCCGGCCCCGGCGGGGAGGGCTCCGGCGGTGATCATCGTCAGGGTGATGACGCCCATGGTCTTCTGCGCGTCGTTCGTGCCGTGGGCGAGCGAGACCAGCGAAGCCGAGATGATTTGACCGACTCTGAAGCCCGCGGTGCGGCCGCGGCGGACGAACAGCCGGTAGACGAAGTACGTCACGACCATCGCGAAGAGACCGGCCAAGACCGGCGACACCGCCGCTGGAATCAGCACCTTCTCGACGATCTTTCCGAAATGGACGGAGTCCGTTCCGGCCGACACCCACGTGGCGCCGATCAGCCCTCCGAACAGCGCATGGGACGAGCTGGACGGCAGGCCGACGAACCAGGTGATCAGGTTCCACACGATCGCCCCGACCAGACCACCGAAGACGATCGCCGGGCCGATCTTGGTGTCGTCAACCAGTCCATTCGAGATGGTCTTGGCCACCTCGACAGAGAGGAAGGCTCCGACCAGGTTCAGGACCGCGGAAATCGTCACGGCGACCTTGGGACGCAACGCCCCGGTGGCGATCGACGTCGCCATCGAGTTGGCCGTGTCATGGAACCCGTTTGTGAAATCGAAAATTAGGGCCGTGACGACGACGAGCACGACCAACAGTGAGGGCTCCACCCCGACCTCCGAACCCTTCGAAACTCCCCTCGCAAGGTACCTGACGGCAAGACCTGAGTGTTAACAACCCATACGTATTTGAGACATAAGTCGTTAAGCCATCGGCAATGTACGTTGACGGTCCGCAGCCGGGGCGAGGTCACCGGACACCAGTCGGACGAAGCGATGGGCGAACGGCCGCCAGGTTTCGGTGATATCGGCATGCACCTTGGCCAGGTTTTCCGGGGTCAGTACGTCCGGCCGGGTGAGTTCCGCCATTTCCGGCGACTGTCGCGCCCAATCGAGGACGACATCCGGCGTCGTCTCGATATGGAACTGGACACCGTAGGCACAACGGTCGAATCGGAAGGCCTGGTGGGCATACCGCGGCGAGGAGGCAAGAAGCTCGGCGCCCGCGGGCAGTCGAGTGATCGCGTCGTTGTGGAACTGCAGGACGTCTTGCATGAGCGGCAGGTCCGCGAACAGCGGGTCGGTCCACGCAGCGTCCTTCTTGGACACAAGCCCCGGGCCGACCTCGGGCCCTTGATCGCCCGTGCCGACGCTGCCGCCGAGTGCCACGGCCAGGAGCTGACTACCGAGGCAGATCGCCAGCGTCGGGATCCGCGCTCCCGCGGCTTTCGAAAGAAGCTTCCGCACGTCCGCGAGCCACGGATGAGCTTCGTCGTCGTTGGCGCCCATCCCGCCGCCAAGGCACACGACACCGCTGTACCCGTCAAGGTCGGCGGGGAGTGTCTGACCGGGCAGCAACCGGATGTCGAGCTCGGCGCCTGCCTCAGTGAGCCAGTCGCCGAGAGGGCCGATCGGGTCTGATGCATCCGGCTGGATGACGAGCAACTTGGGAGCGGTCACCTCCCCAGCCTACGACCGCACCGAGAGCAAGGGACCTTTGCTACCGCTCCAGGGCAGGGCGGTAGCAAAGGTCCCTTGCTCCCTTTCGTCAGCAGGCGCAGCGCGGGGTGGGTGCGGAGGTGCTGGCGGGTGCCGGGGTGTCTCGGTCAACGAGATAGCCGGCTGCTTGCCAGGCGGTGATGCCACCGGACAGGCGTTTGACCTTGAAGCCGAGTTCCGCGAGTTTCAGGGCCCCTTTGGTCGCGGCATTGCAGTGGATGCTCTCGCAGTAGCAGACGTAGACGAGGTCACGGTCCAGCTCGCTGACGGACTCGGGTGTCATGTCCCGGTACGGGAGGTTGATCGCGCCGGGAATACGAGCAGACGCGAAGGCTTCGGGGGCTCGGGTCTCGACGATCACGTACCCGCGCCGAGCGCCAGACGTGAGGTCCTGAACAAGGTCGTCCGGGTCAACCTCAAGAGCGAGCTCGGCGCGCAGGTGCGCGGCCACGGCCGCGCTGTCCAGGGCCGGAAACGTCAGTACGCGGGGTTCGGTCGTCATGGCTCCATCCTGGCGATCAGTGATCCTCCGCAACATCGGAGATTCCAGGACTTGGCGGCGGTTAGCCTAAAGATTCCTGGCGGGTATGACGATCGACCTGGAGTTCTGTGAACCTCGATGATCTCGACTGGCAGCTGCTCGAACTGCTCCAGTCCGACGGCCGGTTGACCTATTCGGAGCTCGGCCGGCGGGTGTCGCTGTCCGCGCCCGCGGTGACCGAGCGGGTTCGTCGGCTTGAGGAGAAGGGGGTCATCACCGGGTACTCGGCAAGCGTCGATCTGACGAAGCTCGGGCTTCCGATCGAGGCGATCGTCCGGGCGAAGGTGCGCAGCCTCGACACGGCTCGCTTCCGCGAAACCATTCTCCCGCTACCTCAGGTGCTCGACGCCGACCACGTCACGGGTGACGAGTGCTGGCTGGTGCGGGTTGCCTGCCGGAGCACGGCGGAGTTGGAGGAACTCGTAGAGCGGATGCAGCGGTTTGGCGAGACGACCACTTCACTGGTCTTCTCGTCGCCTGTGCGCCGGCGCGCGGTCGGCCGAGAGTGCTGCTGAGTGACGCCGCGGGGGAGCAAGGGACCTTTGCTACCAACTACCCACTCGGCGAGGGCAGGGTATGAGAAAAGGGTCCAGGTCCCGGGAGAACTCGTGGTTCTCGACCGGGGCCTGGACCCTTCTTTTCTAATGTTAGTCCGGCGGTGTCCTACTCTCCCACAACCCTTCGGTTGCAGTACCATCGGCGCTGTCAGGCTTAGCTTCCGGGTTCGGAATGGGACCGGGC
>NZ_JBIWKX010000023.1:0-113144 GCF_044765885.1 Amycolatopsis sp. NPDC102389 | reverse complement strand
CACCCTCAACCGAGCAGTACGCTACCAACCACTCAACACCAAACTGTCCGACAAGTCCTGAAACACATCTGTCCGTGAGGTCCTGAAACAGCACATCGGGTTCTAACCCGAAACGCCACTCACGACCCGCTCGACCCACGCAGGAGGGCTTCCGCGATCTCCCTCGCGAGAGTGACCCGGTGCGCGTCCCCGTCGATGCCGGTATGCGCGACAGCGCCCTCCACAAGGAGGAACAGCTGCTCCGCCAACCGTTCCGGATCGGCCGCGCCCGGGACGTCCTCGCGAAGGAGTTCGGCGAACTTCGCCCGCACCGCCGCCTTGTGCCGCCGGATCACGTCGAGCCCGGGATGCCCGTCGGTCAGTTCGGCGGCCGCGTTGAGGAACGCGCAACCCCGGTCGCTCCCGAGCTTGGGGTGCTCGACATAGGCGTCGAAGACCGTCAGCGCCCGGGGCGCTTCGGCCTCCGCCAGCCGCTCTTCCAGGTACGCCCACCAGACGTCGTGGCGGCTTCGCAGGTACGCGACCGTGAGCTCGGTCTTCGATCCGAAGGCCGCGTACAACGTCTTCTTCGTGACGCCCGCGGCCTCGGCGATGGCCGCGACGCCCACGGCGTTCAGGCCCTCCCGGTAGAAGAGCTCGCTCGCGGCGCTCAGGACGCGCTCGCCGGCCGGTGTCAGCATGCCTCGACTATACCGATCGGTTGACCTCAGCGCTAAATGCGGGAACACTCCTCGGGTATACCGATCGGTATACACCTGGAGGCACACTGATGGTTTCTTCGTACAAACGCGAGCTGACGTTCACCGCGGCCGGGTTGTCCCTGATCGCGGTCTCTTACGGACTCGCGAGGTACGCGTACGGCCTCTTCGCGCCGACGCTCCGTACGGAGTTCGACCTCGACGGCAGCGCGCTCGGCGCCATCGCGGCGGGAAGCTACGTCGCGTACTGCCTCGCGGTCGTCGCCTCGACCGCCGTGACGACGCGCTGGGGCGCGCGGGCGGGGGCGCTCGCCGCCGGGACGACCGCCACCGCGGGGACCGCCCTGATCGCGGCCGCGCCGAACTCCGCCGTCCTCGCGTTCGGCGTCGTCCTCGCCGGAGCCAGCACGGGCCTGGCTTCCCCGTCGCTCGCCGACGCGGTCTCGCGCGTCGTCCGGGTGACCCGCCGAGACCGCGCCCAGTCCGTGGTGAACGCCGGGACCGGACTCGGCGTGGTGATCTCGGGCCCGGTCTCCCTACTCGCAGTCGGCGACTGGCGAATGGCTTGGTGGGCCTTCGCCGCGGCCTCGGCCTTGGTGACCCTGTGGATCGCCCGTGTCGTGCCACCGGTGAAGGACGACCGCGCACGGAGGCTGCCGTCGCCGCTGTTCCCGCCCGCGACCGGACGGCTGCTGCCCGCCGCCGCGACACTCGGGCTGGCCAGCGCGGCGATCTGGACGTTCGGCCGGGACATCGCCGTGAGCGTCGGCGGGCTCGACGAGACCGCCTCGACGGTGGTGTGGATCGTCCTCGGCGCGGTCGGCCTGGCAGGCGCGTTCACCGCCGAGCTGACCGCCCGGGCGGGGCTCCGTCGCGCTTGGTCTGCGGGGATGATCCTGTTCGCCGCCGCCACGGCGCTCTTCGCCCTCGCCACCCGGTCTTTCCCGGCGCTCATCGTCGCGGCGGCACTCTTCGGGGCCGTCTACATCGGACTGACCGGCGTCCTGATCCTCTGGGGCACCAGGGCTTACCCGACGGCGCCCGCGTTCGGTGTCGGCGTGGCCTTCCTGATGCTGGCACTCGGGCAGGCCGCCGGAGCACCGCTCATCGGTCTCCTCGGCGATCTCCTCGACCTCCGTGCCGGCTTCCTCGCGGCGGCGGCGATCGCCGTGCTCGGCGTCCTGTTCGCGCCCAAGGAAGCGACCACTACCTACAACTTCGGGGTCCGCTCCCTCTCAGGGGTGAGCACAGTCCCGCCGGAGCGGGAATCCCGCGCGGGCGGCGCGTGATGTCCTCTTCGGCATGAACCTGCTGCTCGGCCTGCTCACCCTGCCCGCCTACGCGCTCATGCTGTGGCCGCTCGTGGTCGCCGCCCGGCGTGTGCTGGGCGTGCGGATCGGCGTGCTCCGCGCGGGATGCGCCGCCGGGTTCGGCTGGCTGGTCGCGGGCGGCATCCTCACCGCGTTCCCTCGGGCGATGTACGCGGGCGGCGCCGTCGCCGGGCTGATCATCCCGGTGGCGGGCGGCGCCTTCCTGGCGACGCTGATCTTCCTGTTCGTCGCGGAACTCGCGCTGCCCTCCGGCTCGGGGCTCGGGCTGATCGGCAGGATCCGATCAGTCCGCCGTCGTGCGGCCCGGACGCGGCGCTACTCGCAGATCACCCGGATCGCGATCAAGCACGGCCTCGGCCGCTACCTCACCGGCCGTCGCGAACCCGGTCTCGCCCAGGTCCGGCACGCCAAACTGGCGCGCTCGCTGCGGCGCGCGCTGGAGGAGGGCGGCGTGACGTTCGTGAAACTCGGCCAGCTGCTCTCGACCCGATCCGATCTGCTTCCCCCGGTGTTCGTCGACGAACTCAGCAAGCTCCAGGACCAGGTCGCCTTCGCCGACGCCGACGAGGTCGCGACGGTGCTGCGAGAGGAACTGGGCGGCGACCCGGACGAGATCTTCGCCGAATTCGACCCGGAACCGATCGCGGCCGCGTCGATCGCGCAGGTCTATCGCGCGAAGCTGCGCGGCGGCCAGGACGTGGTCGTCAAGGTGCAGCGGCCCGGCGTGCAGGCACTGGTCGACCGGGACCTCGACATCGTCCGCCGGGTGGCGGCCGCACTGGACCTGCGCGCGGACTGGGCGCGCTCGCTCGGCGTCGTCGACCTCGCCGAAGGCTTCGCGGACGCGCTCGTCGAGGAACTCGATTTCCGCACCGAGGCCAGGAACATCGAAGCGGTCACCGCGGCCTCCCCCGGCTCGGAGGTCGCTCTTCCGACCGTCCACAAAGAACTATCCACCGAACGTGTCCTGGTGATGCGGCGTCTCGACGGCAAGCCGCTCGCCGCTGCCAAGGAGCAGGTGCCGGTCGCGGAACGGGCGAGGCTCGCGCGGTCGATGCTGCGGTGCGTGCTCGGCCAGGTGATGGGCAGCGGCGTCTTCCACGCCGACCCGCATCCCGGCAACGTCCTGCTGCTCACCGACGGCAGGCTGGGCCTGCTCGACTTCGGCTCCGTCGGCAGGCTCGACTCCGGTTTGCGCGGCGGACTGCAGAACCTGATCCTCGCACTGGACCGCGGCGACCCGGCCGCGTTGCGCGACGGTCTGCTGGAGATCGTCGACCGGCCGGACGAGATCGAGGAGCGACGGCTGGAGCGGGCGCTGGGTGCCTTGGTGGCCAAGCATTTCAACCACGGACAGGCCCCGGATCTGGACATGTTCACCGACCTGTTCCGGGTGATCGCCGATTTCCGGCTCAGCGTGCCCCCGCCGATCGCCGCGGTGTTCCGCGCACTGGCCACTTTGGAGGGAACACTGGCCGCGCTGGCGCCGGGATTCAACATCGTCGTCGAATCCCGCGCCTACGCCGCCGAGCAGGTCGGTGCCGGTTTGCGCCCGGAATCGCTGCGCTCCACGGCCACCAACGAACTGATGGCGCTCCTGCCGGTGCTGCGACGGCTGCCCCGCCGCGTCGACCGGATCGGCGACGCGCTGGAACAGGGCAGGCTTTCGGTCAACGTCCGGCTGTTCTCCGACGAACGCGACCGCGACGTGGTCACCGGACTGGTGCACGAGATCCTGCTGGCGATCGTCGGCGTGGCCACCGGCCTGATGGCGGTGCTGCTACTGGGCAGCGCGACCGGGCCCGAGGTACTGGACGGGATCACGCTGCACCAGATGTTCGGCTACAACCTGCTGGTGGTCAGCGCGCTGGTGGGATTGCGGCTGCTCTTCGTCGTTTTCCGGCGGAGCGGACAACGCTCACGATCGCCCCGATGACCCCGACGGCGACGAGCCCCGCCCCGCCGAGGGCGAGGTTTCGCGAGGTGCGGAACCCGGTGTCGGACACCGGATCGCCGGGCAATCCGGCCTCGACGAACGCGGTGGTCTGCGGAAAGGGATCGGCGGAGAGGACACTCCCCAGCCCGACGACGACTCCGACCACTTTCGACAGCGGCACGGCCCCGTCGCCCGCCATGCCGACGTAGATCCGTGAGTCCCGCGAATTGTTCCGCTGGTCGCCCACGACGAACACGGCGCCCGGCGGAACCTGCACGTCGAACGGCCGGTACTCCTTGCGGCCGTACCCATTGTCGTCCTTGGTGTATGGCTCTTTGACCGGCTTCCCGTTGACGGTGATCAGGTTGTCGGGCGAGCAACAGACGACGTGGTCACCGCCGACACCGATCACCCGCTTGACGATCCGGCCGTCGCCGGGGCTCGAATCCGGGAACGCGGAAACCTCCATGAGGACGACCGCGCCGCGAGGGATCTCGGGAAGGGAGGTCCAGCGGTACAGCACGACAGCGCCCGGCTGGATCGTGGGCGCCATCCCGCCGCCGGGAACGCTCACCATGCGATAACTCAGCAGGGTCCAGAACCCGTATCCCCCGGTGCCCACACCGACGACCGCCACCAGGATCATCACGAGCAGGAGTGGGGAGAATCTTCGCTTCGGCCCGGGTCTTTCGGCGGGCGGAGCGGGGAAGTCCGTTTCGGTCACAGCGCAGAATAGCGCCACTCAACCTCGGGGCGCGTACATGATTACGCCGACCCCGGCGAGACAGATCAAGGCGCCGATCACGTCGTAGCGATCCGGCCGATACCCGTCGGCGACCATCCCCCACGCCAGCGAACCCGCGACGAACACCCCGCCGTACGCGGCGAGGATCCGGCCGAAGTTCGCGTCGGGCTGCAGTGTCGCGACGAAGCCGTAGAGCCCCAGCGCGACGACGCCCGCTCCGATCCACAGGTAGCCGCGGTGTTCCCGGACGCCTTGCCAGATCAGCCAGGCACCGCCGATCTCCAGCAGGGCGGCGAGCGCGAAGAGCGCGATGGACCGGAAGAGCATCCTGGCAGCTTATTGCGGCGTGGCCGGGCCACGCCTGTTCGCGTGATTGGCCGGACGACTCGCGTGATCCTGCGGACGACACGCGTGTCTGGATGGACGACACGCGAAACCGCGGCGCGGTATAGGCCGTTATACGCTCCAGGTTCCCCAAGCGCGTGAAGGCCCCCTTCCCTCGGCTCAGTCGAGGGAAGGGGGCCTTCACGCGCAAAGCAAGAAATCAGACGGTGAAGCCCAGGGCCCGCAGCTGTTCGCGGCCGTCGTCGGTGATCTTCTCCGGACCCCACGGCGGCATCCAGACCCAGTTGATCCGGAAGTCCTTGACCAGCCCGGTTCCCCCGCCGACGAGCGCGGCACCGGTCTGGTCCTCGATGACGTCGGTCAGCGGGCAGGCCGCGGAAGTCAGGGTCATGTCGATGGTGGCGGTGTTGTCCGCCTCGACGCGGATGTCGTAGACCAGCCCGAGGTCCACGACGTTGATGCCGAGTTCGGGGTCGACGACGTCGCGCATCGCCTCTTCGACGTCCTCGACCTTCGCCACGTCTGCGGCGTCCGGGGCGGCGGCGGTCTCGACGTCGAGGTCGGCGGCCGTGCGCCCCTCGCGGGTTTCGGTCTGCTGTTCGGTCATGCCGTCTCAACTCCGTTGGTCGTGCGGGCAACGGCGTCCTTGAACGCCATCCACCCGAGCAGGGCGCATTTCACGCGGGCCGGGTACTTGGCCACGCCGGCGAAGGCGATGCCGTCCTCCAGCACTTCCTCGTCCGGTTCGATCTGCCCTTTGCCCTGCATCAGCTCGACGAAGGCGTCCATGGTGGTGAACGCCTCCTCCACGGTGTGCCCGACGACGAGATCCGTCAAGACCGACGTGGAAGCCTGGCTGATCGAACAGCCCTGCCCCTCGTAGGAGACGTCGGCGACCTTCCCGTCGTCGACCTTCACCCGCAGCGTCACCTCGTCGCCGCAGGTCGGGTTGACCTGGAACGACTCGGCGTCGAACGGCTCGCGCAGACCGCGGCCGTGCGGGTTCTTGTAGTGGTCCAGGATGATCTCCTGGTACATGCTCTCGAGGTTCATGTCACGCCACCCCGAAGAACTTCTGCGCCTCGCGCACACCGTTCACCAGCGCGTCCACTTCGGACAGTGTGTTGTAGACGTAGAACGACGCGCGCACGGTCGCGGGCACCGAGCAGGCCCGGTGCAGCGGCCACGCGCAGTGGTGCCCGACGCGGACCGCGATGCCGAGACTGTCCAGCACCTGGCCCGAGTCGTGCGGGTGGACGCCGTCGATGACGAACGACACCAGTCCGCCGCGGTCGGTCATGTCGGTGGGGCCGATGATCCGCACGCCCGGGATCTCGCCGAGCCCGGCCAGCGCCGCCTCGGTGAGAAGGTGTTCGTGCGCGGCGACCCGCTCCATGCCGATCGCCGACAGGTAGTCGGCGGCCGCGCCGAGGCCGACGGCCTGCGACGTCATCGGGGTGCCCGCCTCGAACCGCTGCGGCGGCGCGGCGAACGTGGTCTGCTCCATGCGGACCAGCTCGATCATCGAGCCACCGGTCAGGAACGGCGGCATCGCTTCGAGCAGCTCGCGGCGTCCATAAAGGACACCGATGCCGTACGGGCCGACCATCTTGTGCCCGGCGAAAGCGGCGAAGTCGACGTCCAGCGCATGGAGGTCCACCGGGAAGTGCGGCACCGACTGGCAGGCGTCCAGCACGACCAGCGCGCCGACCTTGCGGGCCTTCTTCACCAGGAACTCGACCGGGTTGATCGTGCCGAGCACGTTGGACTGGTGCGTGAACGCGAGCACCTTGGTCCGCTCGGTGATCAGCTCGTCCACATTGGACAGGTCGAGGCGGCCGTCCGCGGTGACGGAGAACCACTTCAGCGTCGCGCCGGTGCGCTGGCAGAGCTGCTGCCACGGCACCAGGTTCGCGTGGTGCTCCATCTCGGTGATGACGATCTCGTCGCCGGGACCGATCTTGAACCGCTCGGCCCCGGGACCGGCCGTGGCGGCGTTGCTCATCGCGTAGGCGACGAGGTTGATGCCCTCGGTGGCGTTCTTGGTGAACACCAGCTCGTGCGGGGAGGCGCCGACGAACTCCGCGATCCGCACCCGGGCGGATTCGTAGGCGTCGGTCGCCTCCTCGGCGAGCTGGTGCGCGCCGCGGTGCACCGCGGCGTTCGAGGTCTCCAGGAACCGGCGCTCGGCTTCGAGCACCTGCGCCGGTTTCTGGGACGTCGCACCGGAATCCAGATACACCAAGGGTTTCCCGTCCCGCACCGTGCGGGTCAGGATCGGGAAGTCGGCCCTGATGGCCGCTACGTCCAGCGGTACAGAGTTAGCCGTGGTGGTGGTCATCGGGCCAACTCCTCTCGGTGTAGTCGTGAAGTTCAGTGATCAGACGGCGGCGGTCTCGGTGGAGCCGGTGTACTTGACGTACCCGTTCTCCTCGAGCTCGTCCGCGAGTTCACGGCCGCCGGACTCGACGATCTTGCCGCCGGCGAAGACGTGCACGAAGTCGGGCGTGATGTGCCGCAGGATCCGCGTGTAGTGCGTGATCAGCATGACGCCGGCGTCGTTGTTGGCCTTGAACTCGTTGACGCCCTCGGACACGACGCGCAGCGCGTCGACGTCGAGGCCCGAGTCGGTCTCGTCGAGGATGGCGATCTTCGGCTTGAGCAGCGCCAGCTGCAGGATCTCGTGGCGCTTCTTCTCACCGCCGGAGAAGCCCTCGTTCACCGAACGCTCGGCGAACTCGGACGAGATCTCCAGCTTGCCCATCTCCTCCTTGACCTCCTTGACCCAGTGGCGCAGCTTGGGGGCCTCGCCACGGACCGCGGTGGCCGCGGTGCGGAGGAAGTTGGACATGGACACGCCCGGCACCTCGACCGGGTACTGCATGGCGAGGAACAGGCCCGCGCGGGCACGCTCGTCGACGCTCATCTCCAGCACGTCCTCACCGTCGAGCAGGACCTGCCCGGAGGTGACTTCGTACTTGGGGTGACCGGCGATGGCGTAGGACAGCGTGGACTTGCCCGAACCGTTGGGGCCCATGATCGCGTGGGTCTCGCCCGACTTGATGGTCAGGTTGACGCCCTTGAGGATCTCCTTGGGGCCCTCCTCGGTCGTGACCGAGGCGTGCAGATCCTTGATTTCCAGCGTAGGCATTTCTTTCCTAAAGTCTGATGTGGACGGACGAGGGCTTAGACGCCCACGGCTTCGAGCTCGGCTTCGATCGCGGCCTCGAGACGCTCGCGCACCTCGGGAACGCCGATCTTGACCAGGATCTCGTGGAAGAACCCGCGTACGACCAGGCGACGCGCGGCGTCTTCGCCGATTCCGCGCGACTGAAGGTAGAACAACTGCTCGTCGTCGAACCTTCCCGTCGCGCTCGCGTGGCCGGCGCCTTCGATTTCGCCGGTCTCGATCTCCAGGTTCGGGATCGAGTCGGCCCGCGCGCCCGGCGTCAGCACCAGGTTGCGGTTGAGCTCGTAGGTGTCGGTGGCCTCGGCGGCCGCCCGGATCAGCACGTCGCCGACCCACACGGTGTGCGCGCCATCGCCCTGCAGCGCGCCCTTGTACATCACCCGCGACTTGCAGTTCGGCACCGCGTGGTCGACGAAGAGACGGTGCTCCTGGTGCTGCGCTTCGTCCGCGAAGTACAGGCCGAGCATCTCGACGTCGCCGCCCTTGTCGGCGAACGTCGCCGTCGGCGAGACGCGGACGAGGTCACCGCCCAGGGTGATGACGATGTGCTTGAGCGTGGCGTCGCGGCCGAGCTTGAGGTGCTGCTCGGAGACGTGCACCGCGTCGTCGGCCCAGTCCTGGACGCTGACCACGGTGACGTTCGCCGAATCGCCGATGACGAACTCGACGTTGTCGGCGTAGGTACCGGAGCCGACGTGGTCGAGGACGATGACGGCCTCGGAGAACTGCTCGGCGCGCACCTGCACGTGCCCGTAGGCGACCTTGCCCTCGCCGGGGCCGGTGATCTTCACCGTCGACGGCTTCGACGTCTTCGTCTCCTTGGGCACCGTGATGACGGTGGCCTCGGTGAACGAGGAGTACGCCTGCGCGGCGATCCGGTCGCTAGGGACACCCGCGGCGCCGAGGCGCTCGTCGTCCCGGCCGACCTGCTCAATCTTCAATTCGGGGGCGGCATCGGCGTCCACGGTGGCCGAACCCGAAGCGGCGGCGGACCCGTCGTGCAGGCCGCGCAGCCGCTTCATCGGCGTGAAACGCCAGTTCTCCTCACGACCGCCGGGGACCTCGAAGGCCTCGACGTCGTAGGAGGTGAAGCGCTCCGCGCGAGACGTGGCCGGGATGACCACGCCTTCGCGCATCGCTTCGGAAACGTTGTTCTCGGTAACCGACATGACTAGCCGACGGACCCTTCCATCTGAAGCTCGATCAGGCGGTTCAGCTCGAGCGCGTACTCCATCGGCAGCTCACGCGCGATGGGCTCGACGAACCCGCGCACGATCATCGCCATGGCCTCGGCCTCGTCGAGACCGCGCGACATGAGGTAGAACATCTGGTCTTCGCTGACCTTCGAGACGGTCGCCTCGTGGCCCATGGAGACCTCGTCGTTGCGGATGTCGACGTACGGGTACGTGTCCGACCGCGAGATCGTGTCCACCAGCAGCGCGTCACAGACGACGCTGGACCGCGAGTGGTGCGCCCGCTTCGCGACCTTGACCAGGCCGCGGTACGAGGTGCGGCCACCGCCGCGCGCCACCGACTTCGACACGATGGTCGAGGAGGTGTGCGGCGCCAGGTGCTCCATCTTCGCGCCGGCGTCCTGGTGCTGGCCCTCGCCCGCGAACGCGACCGAGAGGACCTCGCCCTTGGCGTGCTCGCCCATGAGGAACACGGACGGGTACTTCATCGTGACCTTGGAACCGATGTTGCCGTCGATCCACTCCATGGTCGCGCCCTCTTCGCACTTGGCGCGCTTGGTGACCAGGTTGTAGACGTTGTTCGACCAGTTCTGGATGGTCGTGTAGCGGCAGCGGGCGCCCTTCTTCACGATGATCTCCACGACCGCCGAGTGCAGCGAGTCGGACTGGTAGATCGGCGCGGTGCAACCCTCGACGTAGTGCACGTAGGCGTCTTCGTCGACGATGATCAGGGTCCGCTCGAACTGACCCATGTTCTCGGTGTTGATGCGGAAGTACGCCTGCAGCGGGATGTCCACCTTGACGCCCTTGGGCACGTAGATGAACGAACCGCCCGACCACACCGCGGTGTTGAGCGCGGAGAACTTGTTGTCCCCGGCCGGGATCACGGAGCCGAAGTACTCCTTGAAGATCTCCGGGTGCTCCTTGAGCGCGGTGTCGGTGTCCAGGAACAGGACGCCCTGCGCCTCCAGGTCCTCGCGGATCTGGTGGTAGACGACCTCGGACTCGTACTGCGCGGCGACACCGGCGACGAGACGCTGCTTCTCCGCCTCGGGGATGCCCAGCTTGTCGTACGTGTTCTTGATGTCCTCGGGCAGGTCTTCCCAGGAAGTGGCCTGCTTCTCCGTGGACCGCACGAAGTACTTGATGTTGTCGAAGTCGATCCCGGAGAGGTCCGCACCCCAGTTGGGCATCGGCTTCAAGTCGAAGAGCTTGAGCGCCTTCAGTCGCGCTTCGCGCATCCACTCCGGCTCGGACTTCTTCGAGGAGATGTCGGTGACGACGTCCTCGTTCAGTCCGCGGCGGGCAGTGGAGCCCGCCTCGTCGGAGTCCGCCCAGCCGAACGCGTACTTGCCAAGGGACTCGATGGTCTCTTCCTGGCTCATGGGCGCGGTGGTGGGAGTGCGCTGCTCGGCAGCGGCAGTCATGCGGGTTTCCCTCCATTCGGGATCCGTGCTGTGCGCCCAGGAGAGGGCGCCGTGCTTCCCGGCGCGGGTGTGGCCGGGTGACCCGCCGAAACGACGGGTACGTGTGTGGTGCACGCGTTGTCACCGCGTGCGATGGTCGCCAGTCGCTGGACGTGGGTACCCAGAAGTTCCGCGAAAGCCTCTGTCTCGGCTTCACACAACTGAGGGAACTCGGCTGCGACGTGGGCGACCGGGCAATGGTGCTGGCAAAGCTGTTCGCCGACACCGACCTGACGGGTCGACGCAGCGTAGCCCTCCCTGGTCAGCGCCGCAGCGAGAGCCTCGGCACGGGTGGCCGGGTCCGCGTGCTTGGTGATCGCGTCCTGATGCGGGCCGACCAGCGAAGCGACCCGAGCCTCCGCGAAGGCCTTCACGGCGTCTTCCCCGGCGTGTTCGGCGAGGAAGCGGATGGCCGAGGACGCGAGGTCGTCGTAGGCGTGCCCGAACCGGGCCCGGCCCGCTTCGGTGAGGAGGAAGTTCTTGGCGGGACGGCCTCGTCCGCGGGGGCCGCGGCGGGGCGCGTCCCGGGTTTCGGCCTCGCCGTCGGCGAGCAGCGCGTCGAGATGACGGCGGACGGCGGCGGCGCTGATCCCCAGCTGCTCGGCCACCACGACGGCGGTCATCGGACCCTGTTCCAGCAGCAAGCGGGCCACTTCGTGCCTGGTCCGGCCCTCGGGGCCGACCTGCGCGGGGACAGGCTGGACCTCGGCGCGGGGCATGTCGCCACCGGCCTCGTCTCGCGTCCCCGTCTTTTTCACAACACAAGTGTGACGTATTTCCGGGGAGACGGCAAAGAGGGGTGCCTCACGGAGTGGCGTGGGTCACGTCGGCGGCTGAAGGACGCTTTCCCCGCATGCGATGAGACGAAAGCGTCCTTCACCGCGTCGTATGCGGTGAAGGCGTCCTTCAGCCCCTCGGTAACCACGTACCCGCCCAGTCTGTTCCCGCCGGTCGCTACCCTTCCTGCGTGGTAGTGGGCGATCACCCGGCACAGCGGGACAAGGACGAAGACCGGGCGGCGGGGTCGGTGGCGACGCTCGTGCCCGGGCACCCGCACGACCCGGAACCGCTGGACGACAAGGAACTGCGCGGGCTGAACGTGGTCCGCCGGTTCGGCGCGGTCGGCTCCCTGTTCCTCGCCCTCGGCTCGCTCGGCGCGGGCGCGGCACCGGTGATCAACCCGGTACAGGAGATCCCAGTCCTGCGGCTGTTCACCCGCATCCCGATGGTCTCGCTCGCGATGGGCCTGGCGGGCATGGCGATCATCGTGCTCAGCTGGCTGCTGCTCGGCCGGTTCGCGCAGCCCGCGCGCCGCCGTCTCGCCACCCAGGGCCAGCTCGCCCGCACCATCGCGCTCTGGTGCGCGCCGCTGCTGTTCATCCCGCCGCTGTTCTCCCGCGACGTCTACAGCTATCTCGCGCAGAGCGAGATCGTCGCCCGCGGCATGGACCCGTACTCCCTCGGCCCGGCCGAGGCGCTCGGTGTCTCCGACCCGCTGACCTCGGGTGTCTCCAACATGTGGCGCGAGACCCCGGCGCCCTATGGCCCGCTGCTGCTGCGCCTCGGCGGCTGGCTCGCCCCGCTGAGCAGCGGCAACATCGTCACCGGGGTGCTCCTGCAGCGCGGGCTCGCGCTGATCGGCGTCATCCTGATCATCTGGGCGCTGCCCCGGCTGGCCAAGCGGTTCGGCGTGCAGCCCGCCACCGCGCTGTGGCTCGGCGCGGCGAACCCGCTGCTGATCTTCCACTTCGTCGCCGGCGCCCACAACGACGCGCTCGCGATCGGGCTCATGGTGGCCGGGCTGGAGGTCGGCCTCCAGCGGATGCCGGTGCGGTTCAAGAACGACGAGCCACCCCCGTTGGCCAAGGGCGAACTGCTCTACATCGGGCTCGGGGTGGTGATCATCACCCTCGGCGTGGCGGTGAAGATCAACGCGATCCTGGCCTTGCCGTTCTTCACGGTGATGGTGGCCAGACGCTGGCACGGCCGGATCAAGGACCTGGTCACCGCGGCGGTGCCGATGGCGCTGCTGTTCGGCGTGGCACTGGTGGCGGTCTGTTACGGCACCGGCCTCGGCTTCGGCTGGGTCGGCGCGCTCGGGACGCCGGGGCTGGTCCGCTCGTGGATCTCGCCGACGTCGGAACTCGCCGCGCTCGGCGGCGTCCTCGGCATCGCGCTCGGCCTCGGCAACCACACCAACGCGATGGTGCCGATCCTCGGCGCGCTCGGCTATCTCGTCGCGGGCGCGGTGACGGTCAAGTTCCTCTGGGACAGCTTCAAATGGCGCTACCGGCCGATCATCGGCCTCGGTGTCTCGCTGGGCGCGGTGATGGTGCTGCACGTCGCGCTGCAACCCTGGTACCTGCTGTGGGCGATCATCCCGCTCGCCGCGGCGGCGGGGACCTCGCGGTTCCGTATCGCCGCGACGATCGTCACCGCCGTCCTGCCGTTCCTGCTGCCGACGACGGGAAGCACCTTCGAGGGCCGCGGCTTCGTCCTGCCGTTCGCGTGGGCCGCCGCCGGGGTCGTCACGCTTCTGGGGCTGTTCATCGTCCACCGCCTCTCACCACTGCTGCTGTCCAGACCGTCCCCGGAGCATTCGGTCCCCGCGTGAGGCCGTATCGTGACCTGTCGTGAACACCCCCGCCGTCGAGATCACCGGGCTGGTGAAACGCTACGGATCCACCACCGCCGTCGATGGACTCGACCTGCGGATGGAACGTGGCGCACTGCTCGCTCTGCTCGGCCCGAACGGGGCCGGCAAGACCACCACCGTCGAGATCTGCGAAGGCTTCCTGCGGCCTGACGACGGCGAAGTCCGGGTGCTGGGCCTGAACCCGGCGCGCGACGGCGCGGCACTGCGGCCCCGGATCGGCGTGATGCCCCAAGGCGGCGGCGCGTATCCCGGCGTCCGCGCCGACGAGATGCTCGGACTGGTCGCCGCGTGTGCGGCGAACCCGCTCGACCCGGCGTGGCTGCTGGACGTCCTCGGTCTTTCGGGAGCGAGGAAGACGCCGTTCAAACGGCTCTCCGGCGGGCAGCAGCAACGACTCTCGCTGGCTTGCGCGCTCGTCGGGCGGCCGGAGCTGCTCTTCCTCGACGAGCCGACCGCGGGGATGGACCCGCAGGCCCGCCGCCTGGTCTGGGATCTACTCGAAGCACTGCGCGCCGACGGGGTCAGCGTGCTGCTCACCACGCATCTGATGGAGGAGGCCGAAACGCTGGCCGACACCGTGGTGATCGTCGACCACGGCAAGGTCGTCGTCGAAGGTTCTCCGCAGTCGCTGACCGTCGAAGCCGGCGAGACGGCGCAGCTGCGGTTCAAGGCCCGGACGCGGCTCGACACCGCGCTGCTGACCGCGGCGCTGCCGGAAGGTCACCTCGTCCACGAATCGGCGCCGGGGACGTATCTCGTCGAAGGCGCGATCGACCCGCAGGTGGTGTCGACGGTGACGGCGTGGTGCGCGCAGCAGGGTGTCATGCCGGAGGAACTGCAGGTCGGCAGGCGCACGCTGGAAGAGGTCTTCCTGGAGCTGACCGGACGGGAACTGCGCGCATGACGACGCTGCCCACGCCCCGCTTCACCGCGGGCACGTTCACCCCGGCCCCCGGCCGCGGCTCGCTCGGCAAGATGCTGCGCACGCACGCGAAGGTCGAGGCGAGCCTGACCCTGCGCCACGGCGAGCAGATCCTGCTGACCCTGCTCATCCCGCTCGCGCTGCTGATCGGCTTGTCGCTACTGGACATCCTGCCGTCGGCCCAGCTCGGTTCGGCGTCCAAAGTGGACTGGATCACGCCGAGGATCCTGGCGCTCGCGGTGATGTCGTCGGCGTTCACCGGGCAGGCCATCGCGCTGGGCTTCGACCGTCGTTACGGTGTCCTCAAACGGCTTTCGGCCACGGCACTGCCCCGCTGGCTGCTCGTCGCGGGCCGGGTGGCCGCCGCGCTCGTCGTGGTCGCGCTGCAGGTGGTGATCCTCGGCGCCGTCGCCGCGCTGCTGGGCTGGTCGCCGTCACTGGGCGGGCTTCTCGGCGCCATCCCGTTCCTGATCGTCGGCACGCTGGCGTTCGGCGCGCTGGGCCTGCTGCTCGGCGGGGCGCTGCGCGCGGAGGCCGTGCTGGCGCTGGCGAACATCGTCTGGTTCGTGCTGCTCCTCGCGGGCGGCATCCTGCTGGCGCCGTCGACGATGCCGACCGGCGTCGCGTGGATCGTCGAACTGCTGCCCTCGGGCGCGCTCGCCGAAGGCCTGCGGTCGGTGCTGCTGAACGGTTCGTTCGGCTGGGGCCCGTTCGCGGTGCTCGTCGGCTGGGGTGTCGTCGCGGGCGCGCTGGCGAGCAAGACCACCAAGCTCACCTGAGGCGGCCGACACAGCCGGTGCGGCCGGTGGAAGGCTCTCAGGAACGGCGTTCTAGCATCGGACGGTGCCGTTCCAGAGCCTTGTAGCGCGTCTGCCGTATCCCTCGTTCGCGGTCCAGCGAGCGGTCGCGATAGCGGCGGTGATCGCCCAGGCCGGAATCGGCGTCACCGGATCGGTCGTCCGGGTCACGGGTTCGGGTCTCGGCTGCCCGACCTGGCCGCAGTGCGTCGAAGGCAGCATCGTGCCGGTCGCGCACCCCGAGTTCGACGCGCTCACCCAATGGATCGAGTTCAGCAACCGGATGCTGACCGGCGTCGTCATCGCCGTCGCCGCGCTGTGCGTGATCACCGCGTGGCGCGTGCAGATCGAGCACCCGAGCCGCCGTCGCCTGGTGAAGCTGGCCTGGACGATGCCCGCCGGCGTGCTGCTGCAGGCCGTCGTCGGCGGGATCACCGTGCTCGCCAAGCTCGAATGGTGGACCGTCGCGCTCCACTTCCTGGCCTCCACTCCCCTCGTCTGGCTCGCGGTGCTGCTGCTGCGGGCGTTCAAGGAGGGCGACGAGCCCGCCCGCTGGCTGATCCCGGACGCGGGCAGGAAGACGCTAATCGTGCTGGCTGCGGCCATGTGGGCCGTCCTCGCGGCGGGAACCACCGTGACCGGCGCGGGCCCGCACGGCGGTGACCCCGGCACCCACCGGCTCCAGGCGCCGATCGAGACACTCACCCAGGTCCACGGCGGACTGCTGGTGGTCTACCTGATCGTGCTGGCCGTCTTCGGGCTCCAACTGATGCGAGGCGAGACCCCGAAGCAGGTGTGCCAGCGGTACACCATCGTGTGGGTCGTCGCGGTCCTCCAGGGCGTCGTGGGCTCGGTGCAGTACGCCCTCGGTGTGCCGGAGGCGCTGGTGTCGTTCCACGTCCTCGGCTCCGCGCTCGTGATCATCTCGACGGCGGCGCTGTGGTGCGGCTCGCGCGACCGTGGTCCCGTGACCTCGGCCACCGCGCCGGAACGCGAACTCGCCACCTCGAACTGACCCACCGGCAAACCGGACGTAACCCCCGGGCGGGGTGCTCGCCAGACACTGCCCTTACGCTTCGCTAGGTGCCCCACACGGGGGTGACCACCGAGTCGAGGCACGAGGTGTCGCATGACCGCCAGCACGGAGCCGGACGCACCGGCCAGTCCGTCCAAACCCCTGATCTCCCATCGCCGGGGCTCCGGGGAGATGCTGATACTCAAGACCTTCCTGCTGGTCCCGTTCGTCGCGCTGCTCGCCGCCGTGCCGATCGTGTGGGGCTGGGGCATGACCTGGGTCGATCTGGCGCTGGCGGCCGTGTTCTACACCGTCGGGACGCTCGGGGTGACCGTCGGCTACCACCGCTATTTCACCCACGGCGCCTTCAAGGCCGGGCGCCCGCTGCGGGTCGCGCTCGCCATCGCCGGGAGTTTCGCGGTGCAGGGTTCGGTGATCTTCTGGGTCGCCAGCCACCGCCGTCACCACGCCTTCGCCGACCGCGAAGGCGACCCGCACTCCCCCTGGCTGTTCGGGACGTCACCCGGGGCGCTGCTGCGCGGCTTCTGGCACGCGCACATGGGCTGGATGTTCAGCCGCGAAGTCACCAACTACGACCGCTTCGCGCCGGATCTGGTGGCCGACAAGGATCTTCGCGTGGTGAACCGCTACTTCTGGCTGTGGATCACGCTGAGCCTCGCGCTGCCCGCGGTGCTCGGCGGGCTGATCAGCTGGTCGTGGTGGGGTGCGGTGACCGGGTTCTTCTGGGCCGGGCTGGTCCGGATCGCTTTCCTGCACCACGTCAGCTGGTCGGTGAACTCGATCTGCCACCTCATCGGCGAGCGGCCCTTCGCCAGCCGTGACAAGGCGGCGAACTTCTGGCCGCTGGCGATCCTGTCCATGGGCGAGTCGTGGCACAACTCCCACCACGCCGACCCGACCTGCGCGCGGCACGGTGTCCTGCGCGGCCAGGTCGACGTGTCGGCGCGGGTGATCTGGCTGTTCGAGAAGTTCGGCTGGGCGCGGGACGTGCGGTGGCCGAAGCCGGAACGCTTGGCCGCCAAACTCGCCAAACCGGCCTGACGCCCCTCTCGCAACTAGTCCTCTGAATGCGGTACTTGCACACGCAAGGACCGCATTCAGAGGACGAAATGCGGGGTGTCAGGCGAGTTGCTGGCGGACGGCGGAGGCGAAACGCCACGCGGCGCTCGCCTCGGTCTGCCGGAACCCGAGCGAAGGTTCGACCAGCTCCAACTCCAGCAGCAGCGGGCTGCCGTCCGGCCCGGCGACGAGGTCCACGCGGGCGTAGAGCAGTTCCGCGCGCAGGATGCCGAGCAGCGCCGCCGCCGCGTCCAAGGCGTCTTCGGCCAGTGCTCGGCAGTGTCTTCCAAAGCGGCCTTCCGGCTGCACCGGCGCGAGCTCTTCCGTTACGTACAGCCCGGATTCGTCGAGCTCCCGGCCCAGCATCGCGGCCTTCGAGAACGCGTGCGAGTACACACCGCCGAAATACACCAGCGCGATCTCGCCATCACTGTCCACACGGGACTGATAAGGCTGGAGGAGCACGGTGTTCCCGTCGGCCTGCAATCCGGCCAGGTGCGCGGCGGCCGCGTCGCCCGCGGTGAACCGGCCGACACCGCGCGAACCGGCGCCGATGGCGGGCTTCAGCACGAACTCGCCCTTGGGCCAGCGCGGGGCCTTCTCGTCCGGCGCGATGAGGGTCGTCGGCACGACCGCGACCCCGGCGTCACCGAGCTCCGCCAGGTACGACTTGTCCGCGTTCCACCGCACGACTTCGGCCGCGTTGGCCAAGGCGGGCACGGATTCGGTCCAGGACAGGAACTCGTCGCGCCGCTCGGCGTAATCCCAGGTGGCACGCAGGATGACGATGTCCGCGGCGCCGAAGTCGACGGTCGTGTCGTCCCAGGCGGCCCACTGGGTCTTGAAGCCGAGGTCGGCCAGCGCCTCGGGAACGGCGTGTTCGTCGCCGTCGCCTTCCGGCAGCGCGGAGCAGGCGACGAAGATGGCGGAGCCGCTCACTTCCCCGCCATCCGGCGGCGGTGCTCGGCGCCGATCTTGGTGGCCTTCACGGTCTCGCTGTCCCATTCGGCGGGCTCGAGGTCTTCGACGGCCTCGACCAGCGCCTCGCCCGCCTCCACGGAGGCGACGACGACGTCGCCGAGCGCACCGTCGGCGCCCACGAGCACGACCCTGGCGCCGATCCGGCCGATGTTCTCCACCACCGCGCGCGACGGCTTCCCGTGCCGCTTCACGAAGTCGCGGGCGGCCGCGACCTGGCGCGACGTCGGGGCGGCGGTCTCGGTCTTCTCTTCGGTCTCAGCCACGGCCAGAGCTTAACCGCGAAAAGCCCGGGACGCGGAATAACCGTGGCGTCGGCCATAGTTGTGCCGGTCGGAACGACCTTGAACGAGGAGGATGTATGCCCGCGGCAGTGCAGATCCGGCAGACCGGTGGTCCCGAAGTCCTTGAGCTGTCCGAAGTCGAGGTCGGCGAACCCGGTTCCGGGGAGCTGCTCGTGGACGTCGCGGCGGCGGGCGTCAACTACATCGACACCTACCATCGCGAGGGCATCTACCCGGTCGACACGCCGTTCATCCTGGGCATGGAAGGCGCGGGCACGGTGGCCGCGGTCGGCGCGGATGTGACCGGTTTCGCCGTCGGCGACCGGGTCGCCTGGCAGGGTTCGCTGGGCAGCTACGCCCAGCGCCGCCTGCTGCCCGCCACGATCGCGGTGAAGATCCCGGACGGCGTGTCCGAGGAGACCGCCGCCGCCACGATGCTTCAGGGCATCACCGCGCACGCGCTGATCGCCTCGACCTACGAGGTCAAGGCCGGAGACGACGTGCTGATCCACGCCGCGGCGGGCGGTATGGGCCTGCTGCTGGTGCAGCTGGCCAAGGCCCGCGGCGCCCGGGTCATCGGCACCGTCTCGACCGACGAGAAGGCCGAACTCGCCAAGCAGGCGGGCGCGGACGACGTCATCCGCTACGACCAGGTCGACTTCGCCAAGGCCACCCGTGACCTCACCGACGGCAAGGGTGTCGCGGTGGTCTACGACGGCGTCGGCAAGTCCACTGTGGACGGAAGCCTGGCGAGCCTGAAGATCCGCGGCCTGCTCGCCCTCTACGGCGCGGCCAGCGGCCCGGTGCCGCCGATCGACCCGCAGGTGCTCAACCGCAGCGGCTCGGTGTACCTGACCCGCCCGACCTCCGCGCACTACGTGCTCACGCGCGAGGAACTGGAGTGGCGCGTGAACGAACTGTTCTCCGCCGTCCAGGACGGCTCGCTGACCATCCGGATCGGCGGCCGCTACCCGCTGGCCGACGCCCGGCAGGCGCACGAAGACCTCCAGGGCCGCCGCACCACCGGCAAACTCCTGCTGATCCCGTGACGGCGCTCTGGCCGGAGGAGGTCCGGCTCACCGGGGAAGGGCTCGTCCTGCGGGAGTGGGCCGAAGACGACATCGCGTTCATGCCGGGGCTGTTCGACAACCCCGCCGTCGCGCGGTTCACGCCGCTGCCTTCCCCGTTCGACGAGGTGGCGGCGAAGGGGCATTACGCGAAGTACCTCGCCCGCCGCGCCGAGGGCAACGGGCTACGGCTGGCCATCACGGCAGACGGCGGCGAGCCGCTCGGCGAGGTGGTGCTGTTCCTGAAGGACGATGCGGCGGAACTCGGGTACGCCGTCGGCCCCGCGCACCGCGGGCAGGATCTGGCTGCGCGTTCGCTGCGAGTCCTCACCGCCCACGCGCTGGAGCTCGGGCTCGGACCGCTCCAGCTGAAGATCGACGCCGAGAACGCGGCCAGCCAGGCCGTCGCTCGCCGGGTCGGCTACGCCCTGACCGACGCGCCGCCCGAGACGAAGGTCGAGAAGGGGCTGGAGATCACGCTGCTCACCTGGGAGTACGCCGGCTAGAGCAGGACGCCGTGAAGGCCTCCTTCCCTACTCTGAGGGTAGGGAAGGAGGCCTTCACGGACTTCAGCGGGCCAACCGCACCCAGAGCCCTCGCAGCCGGAACTCGTCCTGTTCCGCGTGCTCGACGGTCAGCTCGACCTCGTCGCCCACGTCGAGCTTCCGGAATTCTCCGGGTCCGAAACCCTCCAGCATCGCGTAGTGAACCCAGATCGGATCGGCGAAATCGGCCGACTCGACCACTCCCCAGCCGTCGTCCACCAGCCAGGAACGAACCCGGCCTCGGTGGACGCGGCCGTCGGAAGTGCCCATCAGCCCTTGTCGGTCGGGACGCTCACCGCGTCGGTCACGAACACCAGGGTCTCGTTCGGCTCGATGCCGTTCCCGCCCTTGCCGTAGCCCAGATCCGGCGGGATGATCAGCAGCCGCCGCGCGCCCTGCTTGATCCCTTCGAGGCCCTGGTCCCAGCCCTTGATGACGTCACCGGCGCCGAGCGTCAGCTCGAACGGCTCGCCCCGGTCGAACGAGCTGTCCAGCTTCTGCTTGTTGGACCAGGTGACCAGCGAATAGTTCATCTTCAGCTTCGCGCCGGCCTTGGCGCCCTCGCCGGTGCCGGGCTCGAGGTCCTTGGTGATGAGCTTCTTCGGCGGGTCGCAGTCGTCCGGGATGGTGATGGTCGGCGCTTCGCCGAACTTCCCGGTGGTCTTCACGTCCTCGGCCGTGCATTCCTTGCCCTTCGGGGCGGCCGGAGCCGACGACGACGCCGACGCGGGAGCCGCGCCGGAGGACGACGGGGCGGAACCTGCGGTGTTCTGTTTCTCGCCACAGGCCGCCAGGGCGAGGACGCCCGCGCCGATGACCACGATCTTGCCGAATGTGCGCATGCGGCCGACCTTAGCCAAGACCCTCCAGCGCGGGAACAAGGTCACCGGTCTGCACTACGCCCATCCGCCGGGTCGCCCTGGTCAGGGCCACATAAAGATCGTTGAGCCCACGCGGCGACCCGGCGACGACCTCGTCGGGCGCGATCAGCACCACGGAGTCGAACTCGAGGCCCTTCGCCCGCTCGACCGGCATCACCGACACCCGGTCGCCCGACTCGCCGAGCGTCTCCGAAAGAGTCGAGACCCAGGACGACGGACACAGCACGGCGACCGTCCCACCGTCCACAGCGGACAGTTCGGCGTCGACGAGACCGGGCAGTTCCGCGGCGAGATCCGCCGGGGCGACCGTCCGCAGCCAAGGCTCGAAACCCGTCTCCCGCACCGAAACCGGCGCTTCGAGTTCCGGATTGACGTCGGCGAGCACCCGGGACGCGACGGCCATGATCTCGGCCGGGGTCCGGTAGTTCACGGTCAGTTCTTCGAGGCGCCAGCGGTCGGCGACGTACGGCGAAAGCGCCTCTCCCCACGACTTCGCCCCGCCGGCCGCGCCGGTCTGTGCGACGTCGCCGACCAGCGTCATCGACCGGTTCGGCGAGCGGCGCATCAGCAGCCGCCAGTCCATCGCGGTCAGTTCCTGCGCCTCGTCGACGATCACGTGCCCGAAGGTCCAGGTCCGGTCCTGCGCGGCCCGCTGCGCCGCGGTCATCTCGCTACGGCGCTGCTGGCGTTCGGCGAACAGTTCGGCGTCGAGGACGTCGCCCACACGCAGCAGCTCCTCGTCGACGATCTCCTCGTCCTGTTCGAGGATGTCGAGCACGCCTTCCGCGTAGGCGCGGTCTTCCCGCTCACGGCGAGCGGCCTCGGCACGGGCTTCGGTGTCGTCCTCGCCGAGCAGCTCGGCGAGTTCGTCGAGCAACGGGACGTCCGACGGGCTCCACGTCGCGTCCGTCGGGCTGTAGAGATGTTCACGATCGGTGTCCGACAAGGCTTTCCCGGCCGCGCTGCGTAGCCGTTCGCGGTCGGCGAACAGCTCGTCGAGCACGACTTCCGGGGTGAGTTTGGGCCACAGCCCGTCGATCGCGGCGGCCACGTTCCGGTCCGCGGCGACCTCGGCGCGGATGTCCTGGACGTCCCGCGCGTCGAGCAGGTCCTCCCCCAGTTTCCGGGCGGCCTGCCGGGTCAGCGCGTCGAGGAGGTCCGAAACGAAGATCCGCCGCGCCAGATTGTGCGGACGGCGCGACCGGCGGGCCCGCGTCCGCGCCTCGGTGCAGGTCTTGCGGTCGAGCATGAGGATCTCGCGCTCGAACTCGATCTCCAGCACCGGCTCCGGCACCCGCTGCCGGTCTCGGACCGCGTTGGCGAGTACGTCGGTCATCACCGGACGGCCCTTGATCTCGGCGGCCTCGCGGGTGACCGGCCCGGTGGCGTCCAGACCCGGGTACAGCTGCCCGATCGTGGCCAGCAGCACCCCGGTCTCGCCCAGCGACGGCAGGACCTGCCCGATGTAGCGAAGGAACGTGCTGTTCGGCCCGACCACCAGCACGCCGCGAGTGGTGAGCTGCTGGCGGTGGGTGTAGAGCAGGTACGCCGCGCGATGCAGCGCGACGGCCGTCTTGCCGGTTCCCGGCCCGCCCTGGACCACCAGGACGCCGTTCGGCGACGCGCGGATGATGCGATCCTGCTCAGCCTGGATGGTGGCGACGATGTCGCTCATCTCACCGGTGCGGCGGCGCTCCAGCGCGGCCAGCAGCGCCGCCTCGCCCGCGAGGCCGAGGTCCTGGCCCTGGTCTGCGGCGGAGAGGTCGAGGATCTCGTCGTCGACGCCGACGACCTTCCGGCTCAGCGACCGGATATGGCGCCGCCGCCGCACACCTTCGGGTGAAGCGGCGGTGGCGAGGTAGAAGGGCCGCGCGACCGGCGCGCGCCAGTCGACGAGCAGCGGGCGGTAGTCGTCGTCCTCGTCGAACAGCCCGAGCCGCCCGATGTAGGTGGTCTCCTCCGCGTGGTCCGGCAGGAAGTCGAGGCGGCCGAAGCACAGGCCCTGCTCGACGGAGCTCAGCTGGGCCAGCCTGTCGGTGTACAGCGTCGTGGCGACGTCGCGTTCGGTGCGCGCCTGCGGGGTGCCGCCGGTCTGGCGCAGCGTCTCGTCGAGCCTGCGCTGCGCGTCGACGCGTTCGATGTCGAGCTTGCGGTAGAGGGTGGTGACGTACTGCTGCTCGAGCGCGACGTCCTGCTCGAGCGCGTCGGGTTCCCGGTCCGGGGACACGGACAAAAGCAGCCTGCTTTCGAGAGGTGGGACAGGGGCCGAACGAGTTACAACGGCGCCCGCCATCATCTCATTCCCGCACTCTCACCCGGACCAGGAGGAAGGCCGACAGGGACAGGACAGTCGCCACACTCGCCCACACGACGTTCTCGTGGAGCAGGACGGCGAACGTGGCCGCGACCCCCGCGATCGACTGCGCGACGAACCCACACAGCGCGACGGCGTAGGCGCCGTGCCCGGGCACCTCGCTCACCGCGACGGCCATGCTGCTCGGGAAGAGCGCGGCCTGGCCGAACGTGGTCCCGCAGTAGAGCGCGACGAACGTCACGAAAGCGGCCGTGAGCGGGATCGCGGGCACGAGCCACAAGACGATCGTCAGCAGGCCCGCGCCGGTCATGACCAGCGCGCCCGCGCGCATCAGCCACGGCGATCCCTTGCGTCCGGCCAACCGGTTCACCAGCAGCGCGCCGGCGAAGTAGGCGAGCCCGAACAGGAGGCCCAAGCCGCCGTACTGGTCCGCGCTCAGCCCGAAGTGCTGCTGGAAGACGAACGGCGCGACCTCCTGGAGGAGCACGATCGTCGCGAAGCCGAGCCCCGCGGCGATCGTCGGCCGCAGGAACGCCGGAACGGTGAGGATCCGGAAGTAGATCCGGACCATGCCGGTCTTCTCCACGCGGCCCTTGGCGAGCGGGATCGTCAGCGTGCCCAGGACACACAGCACGCCCGCCGCCGTCAGCACCACGAAACCGCCCTGCCACCCGCCGATCAGCCCACCGGCGAACTGCCCGCCGCCGAGCGCGGTGACGAACGCGATGGACAGGATCGAAAGCCGTTTGGCGAGCGCGTCGCCGTCACCGAGGTCCCGCACGACGATGCGGGCGATGATGGCCGCGCCTCCGGCACCGATGCCTTGCAGGGAACGGAGAACGAGCAGCCACGCCGGGGAGGCGTTCACGATCAGGGCCGCGCTGGAGAGGACGAACAGGCCGAGTGCCGCCAGCATCGAGGCGCGCCGTCCGAGCCGGTCGGCCGCCCGGCCCCACAGCACCACCGGAGCCGCCGCGCCGACGACGAACAGCGACACCGAGAGCGCCGCGAAGCTGCGTGACACCGCGAAGTCGCGCTCGATCATCGGGAGGGAGGGAAGGTAGATCGTCGTCGCCATCTGGGCCGTGAAGACGACCAGGCAGGCGACCGCCATGGTCGCGCGTCCGGCTCGGACGGCGACCGGGCGCTCGGTTGTACACGTCACTCCGCCGGACGGTACTGACGGGTAACCGGACGCGCCGCCCTGTGCCACCCCTTGGGAAGCCGGGTCCGAACGTCCTGAAGGCACCCTTCAGGACAGCAGGCGGCATGTCCTCGGAGTGGTCGTGAGCAGCTTGGTGCCCCGAATGTGGCATTGGGGACGTTGAGTGTCCCCAATGCCACATTGGGCGCATCCGTCTCTGCGGAGAGCGCTGGAGTGCCGGTACCGAACCGGACCCGAGTTCCCAATGTCGCATCAGGGACGCTCAGCGACTCAAATGCGACATTGGGCACCCCGGCACCCGGCCCGACACGCGTGAAGGCCCCCTTCCCTCGGCTGAGCCGAGGGAAGGGGGCCTTCACGCGCTACAAGATCAGAAAGGCAGCCCGATGGCGGGCAACCCGATCGCCGAGTCGACGGCCAGCGCGACGAACACGATCATCAGGTACGTGTTCGACCGGTGGAACAACGACATCGGCTTGGTCTCCTCGCCCCGCCGCACCGCCGCGTTCAGGCTGTGCGCGTAGAAGAGGAACCAGCCGCCCGCGAGGATCGCGAACGTCGTGTAGATCCAGCTCGTCACCGGGACCAGCAGCAGCGTCCACGCGACCATCACCCACGAGTAGATGACGATCTGCCGCGCCACGTGCTGCGGGGTGGCGACCACCGGCAGCATCGGCACGCCGGCGCGCTCGTAGTCGTCGCGGTACTTCATGCCCAGCGCCCAGGTGTGCGGCGGGGTCCAGAAGAAGATGACGCCGAACATCACGAACGCTGGCCACTCGACGGTGCCGGTGACGGCGGCCCAGCCGATGACGACCGGCATGCAGCCCGCCGCGCCGCCCCAGACCACGTTCTGTGACGTACGCCGCTTCAACACCAGCGTGTAGACGAAGATGTAGAAGAGGATCGTCACGATCGCGAGGATCGCCGAGAGCAGGTTCACCGTGAAATAGAGCACGACGAACGACAGGACGCCGAGCACGAGACCGAAGATCAGCGCGCCGCGCCGGGGAACGGATTCCTTCACCAGCGGCCGGCGCTTCGTGCGGTTCATCACCTTGTCGATGTCCGCGTCGATGACGCAGTTCAAGGCGTTCGCACTGCCGGCGGCCATGGTGCCGCCCACGAGCGTCGCGAGCACCAGCCACGGCGACGGGATTTCCCGTCCGGCCAGGAACATCGCGGGAATCGTGGTGACGAGGAGGAGCTCGATCACCCTGGGCTTCGCGAGGGCGGCGTACGCGCCGACGACCTGGCGGATTGTTCGCCGGCCACCGTGCGGTCGTTCACCGGTCGGATGTACGGCGCTGGTGCTGTCACTGCGTCCGTGCGCAGCGTTCACCAACGACATTTCACTCCCTGCGTCAGTTTTCGGGGCGGGGCCCACCAGGCTTCCGGGTGATGTGGCGGCCCCGGATCCGGAGTGTTCTGAACCCTTCCCCGATGGTAGACGTGCTGTTTCCAGAGGGTGATCGCGGGTCCTCGACCGGCCGAACCATTAGGCTGGCCGCGGTAGCTCGCGGCGTGCCCCTGCGAACGGCCCGGACCAGGAATATCGTCCCTTCCGGATCGATTGAGATTAGTAGCGGTACACGTGGGTTACCCACGAGGGAAGAGAAGCCACAACCTGATGACGGGGAGTTCGAGTTCAGTGTCCGAAACCGCCTCTACCAGCGAGAAGAACCCACTCCTCCGGCGCAACGTGCCCGCCGACTGGACCGAGAACGACACGCGGGCCGTCGACACCGTGCGGGTGCTCGCCGCGGACGCGGTCGAGAACTGCGGCAGCGGTCACCCCGGCACCGCGATGAGCCTGGCGCCGCTCGCGTACACGCTCTTCCAGCGGACGCTGCGTCATGACCCGGCGGACCCCGAGTGGCCCGCCCGTGACCGCTTCATCCTCTCCGCCGGTCACTCGAGCCTCACCCTCTACATCCAGCTGTACCTCGCCGGGTTCGGCCTGGAGCTGGAAGACCTGAAGCAGCTGCGCAAGTGGGACTCGAAGACCCCCGGTCACCCGGAGTACCGGCACACCAAGGGCGTCGAGACCACCACCGGCCCGCTCGGACAGGGCCTGGCCAACGCGGTCGGCATGGCGATGGCGGCCCGCCGCGAGCGCGGCCTGCTGGACCCGGACGCCCCGCAGGGCGAGAGCATCTTCGACCACTACGTCTACGTGATCGCCTCCGACGGTGACATCGAAGAGGGCGTCACCGCCGAGGCCTCCTCGATCGCCGGCCGCCAGGAGCTGGGCAACCTGATCGTCTTCTGGGACGACAACGAGATCTCGATCGAGGACGACACCAAGATCGCGCTGTCCGAGGACGTCGTGAAGCGCTACGAGGCCTACGGGTGGCACACCCAGGTCGTCGAGGGTGGCGAGGACGTCGTCGCGATCGAAGAGGCCATCAAGGCCGCGAAGGCCGAGACCGAGCGCCCGTCGTTCATCGCGCTGAAGACCGTCATCGGGTACCCGGCGCCGAAGAAGATGGGCACCGGCAAGGCGCACGGCGCCGCGCTCGGCGCCGAAGAGGTCGCCGCGGTGAAGGAGATCCTCGGTTTCGATCCGGAGCGGAGCTTCCAGGTCGACGACGAGGTCATCGCGCACACCCGTCAGGCCGTCGACCGGGGCAAGACCGCCCGCGCCGAATGGCAGGAGAAGTTCGAGGCGTGGGGCGCCGCCAACCCGGAGCGCAAGAAGATCGCCGACCGGATGGCCACCCGCTCGCTGCCCGAGGGCTTCGCCGACAACCTGCCGACGTGGGAGCCGGACGCCAAGGGCATCGCGACCCGCAAGGCCTCCGGTGAGGTGCTCAACGCCCTCGCCGAGCCGCTTCCCGAGCTGTGGGGCGGTTCCGCGGACCTCGCGGAGAGCAACAACACCACCATGAAGGGGGCCGACTCGTTCGGCCCGGAGAAGGCTTCCACCGACATGTGGAAGACCAGCCCGTACGGCCGGACGCTGCACTTCGGCATCCGCGAGCACGCGATGGGCTCGATCCTCAACGGCATCGCCCTGCACGGCGGCACCCGCCCCTACGGCGCGACGTTCCTGATCTTCTCCGACTACATGCGCCCGCCCGTGCGGCTGGCCGCGCTGATGAAGGCGCCGGTCACCTACGTGTGGACGCACGACTCGATCGGCCTGGGCGAGGACGGCCCCACCCACCAGCCGATCGAGCAGCTCTCCTCGCTGCGCGCGATCCCCGGCCTCAACGTCGTCCGCCCGGCGGACGCCAACGAGACCGCGTACGCGTGGAAGGCCGTCCTGGAGGACGTCCACCACCCGTCGGGCCTCGCGCTGACCCGGCAGAACGTGCCGGTCCTGGAGGGCACCAGCGCCGAGGGCGTCAAGCGGGGCGGTTACGTCCTCGCCGAGGCGTCCAACGGCAACCCCGAGGTCGTGCTGATCGCGACCGGCTCCGAGGTCCAGCTGGCCGTCGAGGCCCGCAAGACCCTCGAGGCCGACGGCATCCCGGCGAGCGTCGTCTCGATGCCGTGTGTCGAGTGGTTCGACGCGCAGGAGCA
Source organism: Amycolatopsis sp. NPDC102389 (assembly GCF_044765885.1). Classification (NCBI taxonomy): domain Bacteria; kingdom Bacillati; phylum Actinomycetota; class Actinomycetes; order Pseudonocardiales; family Pseudonocardiaceae; genus Amycolatopsis; species Amycolatopsis sp. NPDC102389. Next base: position 85,008 of record NZ_JBIWKX010000023.1, on the reverse strand, counting down.
GTCCTACAAGGACGCGGTGCTCCCGCCGTCGGTCAAGGCACGCGTCTCCGTCGAAGCCGGTATCGCCCAGTCGTGGCACCGCTTCACCGGTGACGCCGGGGTGAACGTTTCGATCGAGCACTTCGGTGCGTCGGCCGACGCCGCCACACTGTTCCGTGAGTTCGGTTTCACCGCGGAGGCAGTCGTCGAGGCCGCCCGTCGCTCGATCGCCAACACCAAGAACTGAAGGGTGCCACCTCATCCCCACCACCCACCCTTAACTGAGGCGCTTCGCGCCGCTGAAAGGATTCCAATGAGCAACGACAAGCTCGCGCAGCTGTCCGAGGCCGGGGTGTCGATCTGGCTCGACGACCTGTCTCGTGAGCGCCTGAACACCGGCAATCTCGCCGACCTGATCCGCGACAAGCACGTCGTGGGCGTCACGACCAACCCGACGATCTTCGCCAACGCGATGTCGAAGGGCGAGGCGTACGACGAGCAGACCAAGGAGCTCGCCGCCCGCGGCGCCGACGTCGAGGCCACCATCCGGGAGCTGACCACCACCGACGTGCGCAACGCCGCGGACCTGTTCCGCGACGTGTACACCGCCACGAACGGGGTCGACGGCCGGGTGTCCATCGAGGTGGACCCGCGGCTGGCCAAGGACTCCGACAAGACGGTGGCCGAGGCGCAGGACCTGTGGAAGACCGTCGACCGGCCGAACGTGCTGATCAAGATCCCGGCCACCGAAGAGGGTCTCCCGGCGATCACCAAGACCCTGGCCGAGGGCATCAGCGTCAACGTCACGCTGATCTTCTCGGTCGAGCGGTACCGGGCGGTCATCGAGGCCTACTTCGCCGGGCTGGAGCAGGCGAAAGCCAACGGCCACGACCTCAAGGGCATCCACTCGGTCGCGTCGTTCTTCGTGTCCCGTGTGGACACCGAGATCGACAAGCGGCTCGACGCGATCGGCACCGACTCGGCCACCGCGCTGCGCGGTGAGGCCGCGATCGCCAACGCGCGGCTCGCGTACGCGGCGTTCGAGGAGCTGTTCGCTTCGGACCGCTGGAAGGCGCTCGCCGAGGCCGGCGCGAACGCGCAGCGTCCGCTGTGGGCCTCCACCGGTGTGAAGGACCCGCAGTACTCCGACACCCGCTACGTGGACCAGCTCGTCGTCAAGGACACGGTCAACACGATGCCGGAGAAGACCCTCGACGCCGCGGGCGACCACGCCGAGATCACCGGGGACACGGTGACCGGCAAGGGCCCGGACGCACAGGTCGTCTTCGACAAGCTGCGCGTGGTCGGCATCGACATCGACGACGTGTTCAAGGTCCTCGAGGACGAGGGCGTCGAGAAGTTCGAGAAGTCCTGGGTGGAGCTTCTCGAGACCGTCACCGGGCAGCTGCAAAAGGCAAAGGACTGATCTGGACCATGGCAGGGGAAACGACCGGCGTCGAAATCGTCGACGCCGCCCTGGCCGGCGAAGCCGCTCCGTTCGCGGAGCGGCTCGTCGCCGACCAGGTCGCATCGAAACTGGCGTCCCAGGACGCCACACTGTGGGGTCCCGAAGCCGAGTCCGAAGCGTCGATCCGTCTCTCGTGGACGACGCTGCACAAGTCCTCGCGGCCGTTGATCGGCGAGATCGAGGCACTGCGGACCGAACTGCGTTCCGAGGGCGTCGACCGTGTCGTCCTCGCGGGCATGGGCGGTTCGTCGCTGGCCCCCGAGGTCATCACCGCGACCGACGGCGTCCCGCTGACGGTCCTCGACACGACCGACCCGGGTCAGGTCGCCGACGCGTTGGCCGGTGACCTGGAGCGCACGGTCATCGTCGTGTCGTCGAAATCCGGCGGCACCGTCGAGACCGACAGCCACCGGCGGATCTTCGCGAAGGCCTTCGCCGACGCGGGCATCGACGCGGCCCGGCGGATCGTGGTCGTCACCGACCCCGGCTCGCCGTTCGCGGAACTGTCCGAAAAGGAGGGTTACCGCAAGGTCTTCCTCGCCGACCCGAACGTCGGCGGCCGTTACTCGGCGCTGACCGCGTTCGGGCTCGTCCCGGCCGGGCTCGCCGGCGCGGACGTCGCCCGCCTGCTCGACCAGGCCGCTTCGGTGGCCGACGAGCTGGCAGCCGACTCCGTGGACAACCCCGCGGTCAAGCTCGCGGCAGCGTGGGCGGCGGCGCACGAAGAGGGCGCCGAGAAGGTCGTCATCGCCGACACGGGTTCCGGCATCAAGGGCTTTGCCGACTGGGCGGAGCAGCTGATCGCCGAGTCCACCGGCAAGCAGGGCACCGGCCTTCTGCCGGTCGCCGTCGAAGGTCCGGACTCCCCCGGGTTCGCCGACGCGAAGTCCGACGCCACCCCGGTGGCGGTCGGCCAGGCCGAAGGCACCGCGAAGATCTCCGTGACCGGCTCGCTCGGCGCGCAGTTCCTGCTGTGGGAGTTCGCCACCGCGCTCGCCGGACGGCTGCTCGGGATCAACCCGTTCGACCAGCCCGACGTCGAGGCCGCCAAGAAGGCCGCGCGTTCGCTGCTCGACAACCCGGACAAGCTCAAGGGCGGCGAAGAACCGTCCACTGTGGACGGCGCGGTCGAGGTGTTCGGCTCGGAAGGCGTGGTGACGGAAGGGAAGCTCGCGGACATCCTGCGGGCTTTCTTCGATTCCGCCCCGGAAACCGGCTACATCGCGGTGCAGGCGTACCTCGACCGGCTCGACGACGCGTCGACGGCGGTCCTGCGCGGCGAGATCGCCAAGCGGACCGGTCGCCAGACCACCTTCGGGTGGGGGCCGCGGTTCCTGCACTCCACCGGGCAGTACCACAAGGGCGGGCACCAGAACGGTGTCTTCCTGCAGATCACCGGCGCCGTCGAGGACGATCTCGACGTTCCGGACCGGCCGTACACGCTGGGCGTCCTGCAGCACGCGCAGGCGCTGGGTGACGGCCAGGTGCTCGCCGAGCACGGTCGTCCGGTGCTGCGCCTGCACCTCACCGACCGGGCCGCCGGCCTGGCCGGACTGGTCCGCGCGGTACAGGAGGCCGGCGAGTGACACGAGCCTGGAACAACCCGCTGCGCGATCCGCGCGACAAGCGGCTGCCGAGGATCGCCGGACCGTCCAGCCTGGTCATCTTCGGCGTGACCGGTGACCTCGCCCGCAAGAAGCTGATGCCGGCGATCTACGACCTCGCCCACCGCGGGCTGCTGCCCGCCGGGTTCTCGCTGGTCGGTTTCGCCCGCCGGGACTGGGAGCACCAGGACTTCGGCGAGCTCGTGCACGATTCGGTCAAGGAGCACGCGCGGACGCCGTTCAAGGAGTCGGTGTGGAACCGGCTCGCCGAAGGCATCCGGTTCGTCCAGGGCACCTTCGACGACGACGACGCCTTCGACCGGCTCGCGCAGACGGTCAAGGACCTCGACGCCGAACGTGGCACCGGTGGCAACACCGCGTTCTACCTGTCGATCCCGCCGAGCGCGTTCCCGGTGGTGACCAAGCAGCTCGCCCGCTCCGGCCTCGCCGACGCGAGCGAGGACACCTGGCGCCGCGTCGTCATCGAGAAGCCGTTCGGCCGCGATCTCAAGAGCGCCAAGGAGCTCAACGAGATCGTGAACGACGTCTTCCCCGAGGAGTCGGTGTTCCGCATCGACCACTACCTCGGCAAGGAGACGGTGCAGAACCTGCTGGCGCTGCGGTTCGCGAACCAGCTGTTCGAACCGATCTGGAACGCCAACTACGTCGACCACGTGCAGATCACCATGGCCGAGGACATCGGCCTCGGCGGCCGCGCGGGGTACTACGACGGCATCGGCGCCGCCCGCGACGTCATCCAGAACCACCTGCTGCAGCTCCTCGCGCTGACCGCGATGGAGGAGCCGGTCTCGTTCGCTCCGCGCGCTCTCCGCGCGGAGAAGGTGAAGGTGCTCTCGGCGACGAAGCCCCTGGGCCCGCTCGACGAGACCACCGCGCGCGGGCAGTACGCGGGCGGCTGGCAGGGCGGCATGAAGGTGCCGGGCCTGCTGCAGGAAGGCGGCTTCGCGAAGGACTCGACCACCGAGACCTACGCCGCGGTGACGCTGGAGGTGCAGAACCGCCGCTGGGCGGGTGTGCCGTTCTACCTGCGCACCGGCAAGCGGCTGGGCCGCCGGGTCACCGAGATCGCCGTGGTGTTCAAGCGGGCGCCGCATCTGCCGTTCGACTCGACCTCGACCGAGGAGCTGGGCCAGAACGCGCTGGTGATCCGGGTGCAGCCCGACGAGGGCATCACGCTGCGGTTCGGGTCGAAGGTGCCGGGAACCACGATGGAGGTCCGCGACGTCACGATGGACTTCGGCTACGGGCACGCCTTCACCGAGTCGTCCCCGGAGGCCTACGAGCGGCTCATCCTGGACGTGCTGCTCGGCGAACCGTCGCTGTTCCCGGTGAACGAAGAGGTCGAACTGTCCTGGGAGATCCTGGACCCGATCCTCGACCACTGGGCGAAGAAGGGCGCGCCCGAGGCGTACCCGCCCGGTTCGTGGGGACCGCCGTCCGCGGACGAAATGCTGGAACGTACCGGCCGGAACTGGAGGCGTCCGTGATCATCGACCTGCCGTCGACCACGACGTCGCAGCTGAACAAGAAACTCGTCGAGATCCGCGAACAGGGCGGGCAGGTGGCGCTCGGCCGGGTGCTGACGCTGGTCATAGTGGCCGACGACGACGACAAACTCGAAGAGGCGATCGAGGCCGCCAACGAGGCCAGCCGGGAACACCCCTCGCGGGTGATCGTGGTGGCCAAGGGCGCGCGGACCGCTGCCCCGCGGATCGACGGCCAGATCCGGGTCGGCGGCGACGCCGGCGCGAGCGAGGTCATCGTCCTGCGGCTCTACGGGCCGCTGGCGTCGCAGGGGCAGAGCGCGGTCGTGCCGCTGCTGCTGCCGGACGCGCCGATCGTCACCTGGTGGCCCGGCACCGGTCCGAAGGCCCCGGCAAAGGACCCGCTCGGTGAGCTGGCGCAGCGCCGGATCACCGACTCGGCGGCGGAAAAGGCGCCCATAAGGGCACTCACCACCCGGGCGAAGTCCTATGTGGAGGGTGATACCGATCTGGCGTGGACCAGGCTGACCCGGTGGCGCGCGCAGCTGGTGTCCGCTTTGGACCTTCCGCCGTACGAGAAGGTCACCGGCGCGACCGTGACCGGCGAGGCCGACTCTCCCTCGACCGAACTGCTCGCCGGCTGGCTGGCCGAGTACCTCAAGGTGCCGGTGAAGCGGGTCAAGAGCAGCGGCGCCGCGGGCATCATCTCGGTGACGCTGGACCGGCGTTCCGGCCCGGTGGAACTGCACCGGCCGGACGGACGGGTCGGCACGCTGACCCAGCCGGGCCAGCCGACGCGCCGGATCTCCCTGCAGCGGCGGGACAACAAGGACTGCCTGATCGAGGAGCTGCGGCGGCTCGACCCGGACGAGGTCTACGAGGCTTCGCTGAACGGGCTCGGCAAGATCTCGACGGGTACCGCGGCCAAGGCCGCTCCGGCGAAGAAGGCGGCTCCGGCGGCGAAGAAGGCTTCGGCCGCCAAGACCGCGAAGAGTGCCTCATGAGCAAGACCGAGGTCGTCGTCTACGAGAACCCGGACCTCCTGGCCGCCGCCGCGGCGGCCAGGCTGGTCACCCGGCTCGTGGACGTCCAGGCCGCCAAGGGCTCCGCTTCGGTGGTGCTCACCGGCGGCGGCACCGGGATCGCGATCCTGCGGGAGCTGCGTGACTCCAGTGCCCGTGACGCCGTCGACTGGTCGCGGCTGGACGTCTACTGGGGCGACGAGCGCTTCGTCCCGGCGGATTCGGACGACCGCAACGAGAAGCAGGCCCGCGAGGCGCTGCTCGACCACGTCCCGCTCGACCCGAAGCGGGTGCACACCATGGCACCCTCGGACGGCGAGTTCGGCGACGACGTGGACACCGCCGCCGCGGCCTATGCTGACGTGCTCGCCGCCAACGACGCGGCGTTCGACGTCATGCTGCTGGGGCTCGGCGGGGAGGGGCACACCGCCTCGATCTTCCCCGACAGCCCGGCGGTGCACGAGAAAGAGCGCTCGGTCGTCGCGGTGCGGGACTGCCCGAAGCCGCCGCCGACCCGGATCTCGCTGACCCTGCCCGCGATCCGTCGCGCGCAGGACATCTGGCTGGTCACCGGCGGCGACGCCAAGGCGGACGCCGTCGCGCAGGCGCTGGCCGGCGCCGGCGAGGTCGAGATCCCGGTGGCGGGGGCACGCGGCAGCCGTCGCACGCTCTGGCTGCTGGACCGAGGCTCCGCCTCGAAGCTGACGAAGGTCTACCAGACTCCGTCAGCCTGACGCTTTTCGCACGTGAAGGCCCCCTTCCCTCGGCCACGGTTTCGAATGACCAGCCGAGGGAAGGGGGCCTTCACGCGCTTCAGGGATAGTGGTGCCACCCCCATGGCGGAAGTCCGTGAAGGCCTCCTTCCCTACCCTGAAGGTAGTGAAGGAGGCCTTCACGGACCTCGCGCGGCAGGGTCACCGCGCGACCACGAAACGTGACATAGATCAACTCCCGGCGACTTTCGCATCAGAGAGGACTTGTTCGCGCGTCGAAATGATCAGCGGACCACCGAGCCCGGGTGGTCCGGTGTGGAATCGACCGACCGAACGTTCATGCACTTGTCCGCAGAACGGACAGTGACCGGACAGTCGCTAGCCCGACTGGGGGAAACTTACCGCCCTTGAACATCCACCCGTTAGCATCCGCACATTTGTTCGTTCCTGCGCGTCCCGATCGGGCGAAGAACACGTCTCACCATTCAAGTCCACAAGACGAGTGAGGTCGCCAGCGATGAGCACAGAGGGTCTCTCGATGCCAGGTATCTCGGTGGGCGGCTCCGGAGCGGACGCCGCCGACCGGATGCGCCGTGCCGCCGGGGTCATGTCGTTCGCCAAGATCAAACGTCCGGCGCTGGTCGCGCTGGGCATCGACACACTCGCGATCTTCCTGGCCGCACTCGACGTGTGGCTGGTGATCCCCGAGAAGGCTCAGCCCTACTCCATCTACCTGTCCGGCGCCGCGTGCCTCGGCCTCGCCTTCCGGCGCAAGCTGCCGTTCCTCGCGGTGATCGTCACCGTCCCCGGGTTCCTGGCGGGCTGGTCGCAGCTGGCCGCGATGATCGCGCTCGGCTTCCTCGCCACCCGCAAACAGATGCACTGGCAGACCTGGACCGGGTTCGCGCTCGTCTTCACCTGCCGGTTCGTCCAGTGGCCGCTGGCCGACTTCGTCGAGCTCAGCTGGCGTGAACACGTCCTGGACGGGATCTACGGCGTCATCGTCGCCGGGATGCCGGTGGCCATCGGCCTGCTCATCGGAGCGCGGACCGAGATCTCGCAGAAGCTCTCCGAACTGGCCGCCAGCCGCGATCGTGAGCGCCGCTTCCACGCCGACGCCGTCCGCGCGGAAGAGCGCGCCCGCCTCGCGCGGGAGATGCACGACGTCGTCTCGCACCAGATCACGCTGATCGCGATGCAGGCCGGCGCGTTGCAGGCGCAGACCACCGATGCCCGGTCGCTCGAAACCGCGCAGGTCATCCGGAAGCTGAGCACCAAGACGCTCGAAGAACTGCGCTCACTCGTCAGCGTGCTCCGCTCGGGTTCCGAAGACGACGGGCCGCGGCCGGGGATCAACGAACTCGACCGGCTGATCCGCGGCTCGGACGTCCCGGTGCACCTCACCGTCGAGCGGATCCCCGACCTGCTGCCCAGCCAGGTTTCGGCGGCGGCCTATCGGACCGTGCAGGAATGCCTCACCAACGTGCACAAGCACGCACCGGGCGCCACCGCGACCATCCGGATCCAGGGCGAGCACGGTTCGCTCAAGGTCGAAATACGCAACGAGCGCGCTCGGACCCCCGGTTCGGCCCTTCCCTCGGGAGGGCATGGGCTGACCGGGCTGGCCGAACGCGCTCGACTGCTGGGTGGGAGCTTCGAGACCGCCGACACCGAGGACGGCGGGTTCCGGGTGCGTGCCCGATACCCGCTCGACCGGTGAACGAAGTCTAGATCTCCCGGCGCTGGCGCAACCGCTCCAGCGCCTCGGCGAGAATGGCCTCGCCGTCGGCGTCGGAACGCCGTTCCTTCACGTACGCGAGGTGAGTCTTGTAAGGCTCGGTCCGCGGCGCGGCAGGAGGGTTCTTCTCGTCCTGCCCACCGGGGAGCCCGCAGCGCGGGCAGTCCCACTCGTCGGGAATCTCCGCGTCCATCGAGAACGAAGGCTGTGCCTCGTGCCCGTTGGCGCACCAGTAGGAAATACGGCGCCGCGGCGCCGACTCACCCCGCTCCGATTCGCCCGAAGGACCGGCACCCACACGGGTGCCCCGAATCGCGTTACCGCCAACCATGAATCCTCACACCTATAGGGATCGGCGGCGCGCCCCCCCATAGGCACGCCGAAACACCTGGATCGATCAGACCTTGAGCAGGAGCCCGAGGCCGATGATGCTGATCAGCCACACCGCGCCCAGCAGCAGCGTGATCCGGTCGAGGTTCTTCTCGGCCACGCTCGAGCCCGACAGGCTCGACTGCATACCGCCACCGAACAGCGAAGACAGACCGCCACCACGGCCGCGGTGCAGCAGCACGGCGACCACCAGCAGCACGCTGGAGGCGATCAACAGGATTTGCAGGAACAGCTTCATGTCATCCTCTGCGCTCTTGGAGAATGCAGGAAAACGGTGTGCACAGGCGGCTCATGGCCACCAGGACACACCGTACTCCTGGACTCGTCCACTGCTGTGTGACGGACCGGATACCCAGGTTACCCGGTAGGTGCCCCGATCAGGGCAGGGGCCCGCCCGCGGCGAGTGCGCAGAGTTTGGTGAACTCGTCACCATCCAGGCTGGCACCACCGACGAGCGCACCATCGATGTTCTCGCAGGCGACGAGGTCACTGATGTTGTTGGCCTTGGCCGAGCCCCCGTAGAGCACGCGGACCGAGGACGCGACCTCGGCACCGTACTTCTCGGCGAGGGTGGCGCGGATGGCTCCGCACACCTCCTCGGCGTCCGCCGGGGTCGCGACCTTGCCGGTCCCGATGGCCCAGACGGGCTCGTAGGCGACGACGACGTCCTTGACCTGCTCGGCCTTGAGCCCCTTGAGGCCCTCGACCAGCTGGGCCGTGGTGTGGGCGATGTGCTCGCCGGCCTCGCGGACCTCGAGCTTCTCCCCCACGCACAGGATCGGCGAGATGCCGTGCTTGAGCGCGGCCTTGACCTTCTTGTTCACCAGTTCGTCGGACTCGCCGTGGTACTCACGCCGCTCCGAGTGCCCGACGGTGACGAAGCTGCAGCCCAGCTTCGCCAGCATCGGGCCCGACACCTCACCGGTGTAGGCACCGGAGTCGTGCGCCGACAGGTCCTGAGCGCCGTAGGTGAGCGACAGCTTGTCGCCGTCGGTCAGCGTCTGGACGCTGCGGATGTCGGTGAACGGCGGCAGGACCGCGACGTCGACCTTCGCGTAGTACTTCTCCGGCAGGGCGAAGGCGATCTTCTGAACCAGCGCGATGGCTTCGAGGTGGTTCTGGTTCATCTTCCAGTTGCCGGCGATGAGCGGTTTGCGCGCCACTAGTCGTTCTCTCCCAGCACAGCGACTCCGGGCAGTTCCTTGCCCTCCAGGTACTCCAGCGACGCGCCGCCGCCGGTCGAGATATGCGAGAAGCCGTCCTCGGGGAGGCCGAGCTGCCGCACTGCGGCGGCGGAGTCGCCACCGCCGACCACGGTGAAGGCGTCGCTCTTGACCAGCGCTTCGGCCACCGCACGGGTGCCACCGGCGAAGGACTCGAACTCGAACACGCCCATCGGGCCGTTCCAGAACACGGTCGCCGCGTCGGCCAGCTTGCCCGCGAACAGCTCACGCGACTTCGGGCCGATGTCGAGGCCCATGCGGTCGGCCGGGATGGCCTTCACGTCGACGACGTCGAACTCCGCGTCCGCGGCGAAGCCCGTGGCGGCGAGGACGTCCACCGGCAGGATCAGCTCGACGCCGCGCTTCTCCGCCTCGGCGAGGAAGCCGCGGACCTGGTCCAGCTGGTCCTCCTGGAGCAGCGAGTTTCCGACCTCGTGGCCCTGGGCCTTGAGGAAGGTGTACGCCATGCCGCCGCCGATGAGCAGCCTGTCGACCTTGGTCAGCAGGTTGGCGATGACACCCAGCTTGTCCGACACCTTCGCGCCGCCGAGAACGACGACGTACGGGCGCGCGAGGTCCTCGGTGAGCTTCTTGAGGACGTCGACCTCGGCCAGAACCAGACCGCCCGCATACGCAGGAAGCGCGCGAGCGATCTCGTAGACCGAAGCCTGCTTGCGGTGCACGACACCGAAACCGTCGGACACGAACGCGCCGCCCGGGACGAGCGCGGCCAGCTCGGCGGCCAGCTCCTTACGCTCGGCCTCGACCTTGCTGGTCTCCCGCGCGTCGAAACGCACGTTCTCCAGCAGGGCCACCTGGCCGTCGGTCAGCGCGGCGACGGTGGCCTTGGCGGACTCGCCGACCAGGTCACCCGCCAGCGGGACGTCGACACCGAGCAGCTCGGTGAGCTTCGCGGCGACGGGCGCGAGCGAGAACTTCGGGTCCGGCTCGCCCTTGGGACGGCCGAGGTGCGCCGTGACGACCACCTTCGCGCCCGCCTCGGCGAGCCGCTTGAGGGTCGGCAGGGCCGCGCGGACGCGGCCGTCGTCGGTGATGGTCTCCCCGTCGAGCGGGACGTTCAGGTCGGACCGTACGAGTACGAACCGGCCTGATACGTCCTCGCCCAGCAGGTCTTCGAGGTTCTTCAGTGCCATGGCTCAGGAAAGCTTGGTGCCGACGAGCTTGACGAGGTCGGCGAGGCGGTTCGAGTAGCCCCACTCGTTGTCGTACCAGCCGACGACCTTGACCTGGTTGCCGATGACCTTGGTCAGCGGCGCGTCGTAGATGCAGGACGCCGGGTCGGTGACGATGTCGGCCGAAACGATCGGGTCGTCGCTGTAGCGCAGGATGCCGGCCAGGGGGCCCTCGGCGGCGGCCTTGTACGCGGCGTTGATCTCCTCAAGGGTCGCGCTCTTGGTGAGCGTGACGGTGAGGTCGGTGGCCGAGCCGGTCGGGACCGGGACGCGGACCGCGTAGCCGTCGAGCTTGCCGTTGAGCTCCGGCAGGACCAGGCCGATGGCCTTGGCGGCACCGGTCGAGGTCGGGACCATGCTCAGCGCGGCGGCGCGGGCGCGGCGCAGGTCCTTGTGCGGCGCGTCCTGCAGGTTCTGGTCCTGCGTGTACGCGTGGATCGTGGTCATGAGGCCCTGCTCGATGCCGAAGGCGTCGTTGAGGACCTTGGCCAGCGGGCCGAGGCAGTTGGTGGTGCAGGACGCGTTCGAGATGATGGTCTGCGAACCGTCGTACTTGTCGTCGTTGACACCGAGCACCACGGTCAGGTCCTCACCCTTGGCGGGCGCGGAGATGATGACCTTCTTGGCGCCACCGGCGATGTGCGCCTTGGCGGCGTCGCCGTTGGTGAAGAAACCGGTCGACTCGACGACGACGTCCACGCCCAGGTCGCCCCAGGGCAGGTTGGCCGGGTCGCGCTCGGCGAGGGCCTTGATCGTCTTGCCGTCGACGACGATGCCCTCGTCGCTGACGCTGACCTCGCCCGGGAAGCGGCCGAGGATGGAGTCGTACTTCAGCAGGTGGGCCATGGTGGCGACGTCGCCGAGGTCGTTGAACGCGACCACCTCGATGTCGTGACCGGCGGCCTGCACGGCCCGGAAGAAGTTGCGGCCGATGCGGCCGAAGCCGTTGACACCTACGCGAACCGTCACTGCTGCCACTCCCTTGAGACTCGTCCGGGATCGCCCCGGTAAGACGTCCTTTACTCGGGCGCAACCCTAGCGTGCGTGCTCGGGCGGCCCTCTTTGCCCTGACGAGACTTCCACCACTCGGTGGGTCAGGTCAAGAATCGATTAAGTGCATCGCTACCAGGACGTCTTGGGAAAACTCTCAGCTTCGCTGTGCTAGCCGTCGCTCCAGCGGCGTGCGCATCCGTGGCGTGACTCGCACCTCTCCGAACCACTCGGCCAGGTGGTTCGCTTCCGCCTCGACGGCCCGTTCGACGTCCGCGCCGACGTCCTCCAAGAGATGGTGGACGACCTCGCCGTCCGGGCGCTGCGCCCAGCCGCCGACGATGCGGCCGTCGGCCCAGACGGTGGGCCCGATGTTGCCGGTGCCGTCGAACAGCGGCGCCTTGTGCGGACCGAGGTACCAGTCGCGCTCGATCCACCCCATCGCCGTCGGGTCGAGGGACGGGAGCAGCGCGACCCAGGGCTCGGGCTCCGCGACCGGCTCCAGATCGTCGGCGAGCACCACGCCGGGAACGCCGTCGAGATCGACCTCGACCGGCTGAACCTCCGCGAGCGCCTTCTTCGTCTGGCCGACGGTCCAGCCCGTCCACCAACGGAGGTCCGCGATCGGGGCGGGCCCATAGGCGTAAAGCCACCTTCGGGCGAGCTCGGCCCTTGCGGCGTCGGCGTCCCAGCCGGCAAGGCCCTGCGGCAGCCAGCCCTCCATCGGGGCCCAGTAGTACTGGCTGCTGATCCAGCTGCCACGCGGGCGGCCGCGCACGATGCGGCCGTCGACCGCGAGCTGGAACAGGACCCGGCTGGTGACGTTGGCGATCGCCTCGTACGGCTTTCCCTTCGCCATCAAGAGTTGCTGCTTCAGGCGCGGCTCGTCCTCGGACAGCTGTTGCGCGGTCGCCGAGCCCCTGGCCTTCAGCGCGCTCTCGGTCGCGTCCTCGACCTCCGCCAGCCAGCGCGCCGGCTCGGGCACGTTCTCCGGGTGCCCCTGGGTGCCGAGGTGCTGCTCGAGCAGGCGGCGCTGCTTCTTGGCGATGTCGGCGGAGCACGCGGCCTGCACGAGCGCCGCGTTCTCGTGCCCGAGGACGAAGACCGTGCGGCGCATGCCGAGCAGCCGGATCAGGGTGCGCTCCTCGTAGAGCGCGCTCTCCAGCTCGGCGACGCCGTCGCCCTTCACGCGCGCCCACGCCGACAGGTGCACCGACGCCGGGTCTGTGGCGTGCAGCGCGACGACCGCGTCCGCGGCGGCGAGCACCGACTCGGCGGGCGTGGCGAGGCGATGCCGTGTCGCCAGGCGGGCACGGCGCTGCGCGGTGTCGATCTTGGGGGTCACGGATCGGTTCTATCACCGGCCCCCGACAACTTCTCAGCCTTCCTGGACCCGCTCCAGCTCGAACACCGGGATGACCCGGCTGGTCTTGCTCTGGTACTCGGCGAACTGCGGCATGACGGCCGACTGCCGGGCGTAGACCTCGTCGCGCTCGGAGCCGGTGAGGACCCGCGCGCGGACCGGGAAGGTCTCGGTACCGAGCTCGACCTTCGTGTCCGGGTTGGCCACCAGGTTGTGGAACCACGCCGGATTGTCGTCGGCGCCGCCCTTGCTCGCGAAGATGTAGATCCGGTCGTCCTCGAGAAGCGGGACGAGCGGCGCGATCCGCTCGGTGCCGGACTTCGCCCCGGTGTGGTGGACCAGGACCAGAGGGAAGCCCTCGAACATGCCGCCCGCCTTGCCGCCGGTCTCGCGGAACTCGGCGATCACTTTGCGGTTGATCCCGTCGAAGTCGAAAGTGTCTGTCATGGCCTCGATCGTATGGCGCGCTGAGTGACCGCATCGATGCTCAAGATGAGCATGAACATATCCATCTGTCGCATTACCATCGCTGTCATGGACCTTTTGGCCGAAGCGCTCGCCGTGGGCGGCGTCCGGGGCACCGCCGGAGCGCGGATCGAGGCGTCCGGACCGTGGGGCATCCTCTGGCACGGCATCACCCGGGCCGCCTTCTACGCGGTCACCTGCGGGACGGTCTGGCTGGAACTGGCCGGGCAGCCGCCGCGGCAGCTCATGCCCGGCGACGTCGTCCTGTTGCCGAACGGGCCGGAGCACACTCTGCGCAGCGCCCCGGACGTCGCGATCATTCCCAACCTGTGCACGGCGGCGGAGAAGGCACGGGATTGCGGTGGCGTGCTGCGCCTCGGCGACGGCGACGTCGAGACCCATGTCCTCGGCGCGTCCTACGACTACGACCCCGCGGTGTCCACCCAGGTGCTGGCCACCCTGCCGGAACTGGTGCACATCCGCGCGAACCACGTCGGCGGCGGGCTGGACGACACCGTGCGGCTGCTGTCGCGGGAACTGGCGAGCCCGCAGATCGCGACCGAGTTCGTCCTCAACCGGCTCGTCGACATCCTTCTGGTCCAGTTGCTCCGCGCTTGGCGGACCGAGAAACCGGCCGAGACACGGGGAACCTGGCTCGGCGTCCTCGGCGATCCGCTGATCAGCGTGGCACTGGCCAAGATCCACGAAGCCCCGGCGAAACCCTGGACCACCGACCTGCTCGCGGCGGATCTGGCGACCTCACGCAGCACGCTGACCCGCCGCTTCCGCGAAACCACCGGCCGGACACCCGGCGACTACCTGACCCAGTGGCGGATGGACCTGGCCGCGGTCCGGCTGCGCGACACCGACGACACGGTGGACACCATCGCCCGCTCGGTCGGCTACACGTCGGTGTACGCGTTCAGCCGGGCGTTTCGGCGCGCTCGCGACCAGGCACCCGGGCAGTATCGGACCTCGACCCGGGAAAGCCGCAGGCCGGCCGCGCCCGTCGTGTGAGGCTGTCGACGGTACTTACGGTGGTCAAGTCCGGTCTGTTGTGCCGTGAAGGACCCCTTGAGGGACCCAGAGTCCCCGAAGTTCCCCTCACCAGCTACCGGAACCGGTCGGGTGACCGGAACGACGTCGAGAAGATCCGTGCGCCGCGTCCGCGTGCTGATCGACATCAGATCCGGGCAGCTGGACATGGTCGATCGGCCGCTTCCCCGGCGAAAGCGTCATTGAAGTCCGCGCGGAACCTGTCCAGGTCGATCAGCGAAGCGTTCGCCGAGCCGGTGGCGAACTGATCACGGGTCACGGTGAAGGTCCACCGTGCTCGACCGCGTCATGATCTCGCCGGACCGGTTCCGAAGATCGTGCCACCCGGTGCCACCTCACGCAGTCTCCTCCTCCGGCTCCGGCTCGTCTGACGGCCGCGTGAACAGCCGCGTCGCCGAAAGCCGCGCGACACCGTCCGGCTCGCCGAGTTCGTCGGTCGCGTTCCGGATCGTGGCGTCGACGGACAGGTACTTGCGCCCAGCCCGCAGGTCCGCGTCGTTGCGCAGCCGCACGATCAGCGGGAACTCGCTGAGCGCGCCGGCGTCGAACAGGCCGGTGGTGTAGATCAGCTGGACACCGAGCGCCTCCGCCACCGCGCGCTGCAGTTCCAGCAGGTAGCCCGCCGACGCGCGGCCGATCGGGTTGTCGAGGAACAGCACGCCGGAATGCCGGTTGCGGGCCTTGCCGCGGTTGTTCGCCCGCAGCGCCGCCAGGGTGCAGTACAGGATGATCGCCGCGGTCAGCTGCTGCCCGCCGGAGAACACGTCCCGGATCTCGGAGACACGCTGCCGTTCGGTCCGCAGCACCGAGTCCGGCTTCAGCATGTCGACCCGGAAACCCTTGGGAGCGGCGGCCTGCACGCCGCGCAGCACGAGTGAGAGCCCGTCCCGTTTGACGTCCCGGCCGTCGGAGGTCTTCCCCACCGCCGCCTCGTCGACGACCTCGCCGAGCTTCTCGGCGAGCACGTTCTCTTCGAGTTCGGTGAAGCGGATGCGCAGGAACTCCTGACCCGACCAGTCGCCGAGACCGTCGGGCAGTCGCGAAACCCGTTGCGCCGCACGGAGAGTGCGCAGCGCGCCGTCGACCATGCCCTGCAGGCGGGTGATGATGCCGCCGCGGTGCCGGTCGATCTGCGCGAGATCGTCGGTGAGCGTGCGCAACCGGGGCCGCAGCGCCTCCGCCCATTCCGCGGCGTGGGCGGGCAGCTGGTCGCGGCGGACCGAGATCACCTGCTGCCGCACCGGCGTGCTGAGCTTCTCGAACCGCTTGTCCGTGGCGTACTGCGCCAGCTGGTCGGCCGCGGCCCGCACCCGGCGGTCGCCCGCGTCGGCGGCGTCCTGCGCGTCGGTGAGCGAGCCGTTGAGCCGGGAGTGCTTGGCGCGCGCGGATTCGACGTCGCCGTCGAAGGCCGCCTCTTCATCCGCTGTGTCCGATTTGGACAAGAGGTGCGCCATGGATTCGGCCAGCAAGCCGAAGCCGGACGCGGACGTCTTCGCCGACTCCAGCGTCGCTTCGGCCGCGGCACGGCGCTCCTGCAGTTCCTCCCACTTTCGCGCGGCGGCGGACACTTCGAGACCGGCTTCGTCGATCAGCTCCAGGCCGTGCTCGATGTCCTTCGGCCTCGCATCGAGGGCGAGTGCCGAGGGCTGCTCCGGGAGCTGGCTCAGTTCCGCCTTGCGGGTCGCGACGAGTCCGACGATCTCGGTGCGTTCCTCTTCCAGCACCGCGACCGCCCGGTTCGCCCGCGCCTGCGCCGCGGCCCGCGCCGAAGCGTCGGAACCGTCCGGCGTCTCCAGCAGCGCCGAGGCCCGCTCGCGGACGGCGTCGTCCAGTGCCTCGACGGCCGCCCGCGCGGACGCCTCGACGCTTTCGGCTTGTTCGAGCTCGGCCCGCAGATCGCTGCCGACCTCCACCTTCGCGTACGCCTCGGAAGCCGACGCGAAGGTACGCCGCAACGCGTCCACCGGTTCGGCGGGCACGGGATCGTCTTCGGTGACGTCGCTCGATCCCGGCACCTCGGCCAGTTCCGCCTTCGCGGTGGTCGCCGTGCGCCGGTGCCCGTCGGCCGTGCGCTGTTCCTCACCCGCCTGCTCGCGCAACCGGGAAGCCTTCACCGCGGCTTCGGACGCCGTCGCCTCGGCCCGTTCGGCACTTTCGGTCGCGCGTTCGACGTCGTCCGTCCACTCGGGAATCTTCGCGGCACGCGTGGCGAGCGCCTCCAGCCCGCGAGCGCGCTCCCCCGCCTCGGCCGAATCCGTGCGCAGCTCGGGGATCCGTTCCCGCAGCCCAGCCGCCTTCTCGCCGAGCCGCTGGAACTCCTTTTCGGCCTGCTCCAACGCGGTCCGCGCGGTCTCGTGCGCGGTGCGCGCGTTCTGGAGCTGCTCGGCGAGCGTCGCGATACTGCCGGGCGGGTAATCCTCGCGCCAGGTCTTGAGCTTCCACGACAGTGCGCTGTCGTCGGCCAGCGACGTCGCCAGCGCCTCCAGCCGGCGCTGGCGTTCGGCATGCCGGAGCGCGATGGCCTCGCGCTCGGCGTCGGCGGCTTCCTCGTCGTACATCGCCGGGTTGGGCGGCACGAGGAATTCGATCCCGGCCTCGTCCGGCAGGCGATCGGTCGTGGTGGCCTCGGTCGTGGCGACCGGGATGATCGTGGTGGGCAGCAGACGCCGCTCCGCCAAGACCTTCTCGGCGAGCCGGACCTGTTCCGGTTCGTTGAGCAGGATCCCCGAGACCAGCTGGGGAGCACGGGCCAGCACGGCCGCCCGCCGCTTCTTGTCCAAAGTGGACAGATAGCGCCAGCCGGACCACGCGTTCATCCCGGCGGCTTCCAGCGCGTCCAGCGCGGCCTGGACCTCTTCGGTGGCGGGCAGGAGGCCACCCGAACCGAGCGCGTTCAGCGCGCGCTCGTCGACGGACTCCTCCATCCGCAACGCGGTCTGTTCCTTCTCCGCGGCTGAACCCGCCTCGCGAAGACGCTCCAGCAACACCGGAAGGTCCGTCTCCAGCGCGACGTCGTCCGCGCCGAGGAGTTCGCTCAGCCGGGGTTCGACGGCGAGCGCGTCGGTGCGCCGGTTGGCCCGGTCGAGTTCGTCGGCCGCACGTTCCAGCCTGTCCTTTGTGGACCCCGCGAGCCGGTGCGCGTCGTTGACGGTGGCCTGCGCGGACCGCAGGTCCTCGGCGACGCGTTCGAGTTCCTGTTCACGGCGGACGAGCTCCGCGGCGATCGTCTCGGCCTCGGTCCTGGCCGCACGCGCCGCTTCGGCGACGTCGGCCCCGGCCTTGAGCGCGCCGGACCGGACGGTTTCCGCGATCTCCTCACGGATTTCGGCGATCCGCGCACCCAGCCCGCGGGCCTCCGCCCGGCGCGAGGCCGCGAGGTTCGCCGACTCGTCGCGTTCCGCCTGGGCCTTCTCCGCCTCGGCTCGCAGGGCGCCGACATGGGCTTCGGCCTTCGCCGCCTGCTCGGTGGCGTTCCTGGCCAGCCCCAGCAGGCCCCTCGCGAGCGCGACGGCGGCGGCGTTGCGCGCCTGCAGCGCGGGCTGCGCCTTCTGCTCGCGATTCCCCACCAGCTCCCGGAAATCGCGGGCCTTGCGGGCGGCGTTGAGATGGTTGAGCACGGTGGCGCATTCACGCCAGGCCTCGGCGGCGGTCTTGGCCTCGGCCAGTTCGCCGTCGATCCGCTTCTTGCTCTCCTGCGCCTCGTCGAGCCGCAGTTTCCCCACCAGGCGGCGGAGTTCGGTGACCCCGGCGGTGAGACGGCGGTGGTCTCCCTCGGCCAGTTTCTCCGCGGACTTCACTTCGTCGACATGCTGTTCGAGCCCGCTCAGCCGCTCGTTCTCCAGCTTGTCGCGAGCGGCGACCTGACCGGCCAGCGTCCTCATCTCGGCGCGGGCCGCGTCGGCGAGCTTCCGTGACGCGGCGGCGACGCCTTCCTCCTCCGCCAGCGGCGTGAGCAGATCGAGCGCGCCCGCGACGAAATCCCGCTCCGACAACAGGTCCCCGCGCTGGGCGAGGTTGTGCGCGTAGGTCGCGACGACCTCGGCGAGATCCTTCGGCTCCTCCTCCGAAAGCACCGCGCGCAGCAGGAATTCGACGAACGCCTCGTCGGTGCTGAAGGCGAAAGCGTCCGCCGCCTCGCCCTCGCCGGCGTTCATCGCGCGCTGGTACCGGAAAAGCTCGGTGTCGAGGCCGAGGCCGTCGAGCCGGGACGTCCATTCGTGGTGACGCCGGGTCCAGAACAGCTCGAGTTCCGGCTCGCCGCCGTGCACCTTGTCGAGCTGGTCGTGGAAGCCGGACATCGTCAGCAGCCTGCCGTCCGACGTCAGGGGCAGCGAGTCCAGATCGAGCGAGGGCGTCGGCCGGAAGCAGTACCAGGAATCGACGAGGTTCTCCGAATCCGCCGACACCACGTGCCCGCGCCATTCCGACACCTTGCCGGTGATCACCCGGTGGCCGGTCTCGACCTGCAGCCACTCCAGCACGACGTGCGAGACGTCCTTGGCGGCGACGAATTTCTCGAGCACCTTGGTGTTCGTCGTGCCGACGACCTGCCGGCGGCCGGGCAGCATGACCGAGAAGATCAGCTTGATCAGGACGGACTTACCGCCACCGTTCTCCAGGAACAGCACGCTCGCCGGCGACGGGCGCCGCGGCGGCCCCTCGCCTGCCAGGTGGATCCCGGCGCTGAACAGCGCGTCCTGTTTGGGGGCGGTGATGGCCGCGCCGACGCCGCTGAAGTCCAGCACGACGTCCTGGTACCGCGCGCCCGCCGGACCCACCGAGTGCAGGCGAACCCGCGAAAGCTCGTACATCTCGTCCCTCCCCTATCCGAGAACCCGCGTCCGCGATCGCGTCGCCAGGGCGCTGGTTCCCGATGCCGCCCACGTTGTGCCTCCCGGCGCCCTGCCGCCGCGATAGCGGGGGCTCCTGCCCGGGCGGGTTCGCATGGGCTGATTTCCGCTCATCACCACTGCTCCGCTCACCAGCCGGTCTAGAGCGTGTCCGACGCGGCCGCGCGCAACGTCCCGCCGCCGTTGGCCACTGACACCACGTTCAGCTCGAGCAGATCGTCGAAGGCCGCGTCGGCGGCGAGTTCGCGCACCTGCACCTGGTAGCGCGGTGTCGTCCGGTAGGTCCCGCCCTGTTCTCCGCTGACCTGGACGAGAAAGCCTTGATCGGACAGGAAACGCAGTGCCCGCGCGACCATGCCGCGGGTGGTGTCCGACGACAGCCTGCCGTCCTTGGTCGCGGCGGCCGCCGGACGCCGGGCGTAGGCCCGCCAGGCCTGTTCGAGTTCGGGCGCGTCGGCCAGCGGGTCGTTGTTCGCCTCGGCCTGGGCCGCGCGCTCGTCGAGGATCCGGCAGGCCTCGCGCACCATCGCGTCCACCTGCTCGACACTGACGCGGCCGATGTAGGTGTCGTTGGCGAGATCGTCCGGACGGGGGTACCCGAGCGCGGCGGTGGCCAGGTGGACGAGCCCGTGCAGGACCTTCTCGGTCTCACGGCGTTCGCGGATCTTGCTCTGCCGCGCGTAGCTGTCCATCTTGATCTCGAAGACGGACTCGTCGGTCGCCGCCAGCACGGCACCGGCCTGGAGGTTGACCTCCAGCACCATCAGCCCGAGCCCGGCCGCGACCGCGTGCGTGAGCTGTTTGAACGCCCTGTCCTCGCCGTAGCGCCGGACGAGGTCGCCGTACACGACGTCCCGCGACGGCAGCTGCTTCGGGCGCATGCCGAACGAGACCAGCCTGGCCGCGGATTCGACGTCCCCGGTTGTCGTCACGCGACCTCCTCCTCTTCTTCTTGGCGATCCACCTGGGCCGACGAAAGCAGCAGATCCGCTCCGCCGAACTCGGGGTCTTCGAGCAGCGTGCCGTCGTCGACGGCCAGCAGCACCTGACGCTCCCCCAGCCGGAGCGCCGCGCCGACCTCGGGACTGTAGGCGTGCACCGCCCGCAGGGCGACCAGGGCCGGCAGCCCGGGGTCGATCCGGCGAGCCTCTTCGAGCAGCCCGGACAGCCGTCGCGGCACCTCCGGCAGGTCGAGCAGGTCGTCGGCCAGGCGCCACTGCTCGTCGCCGAACTTGTCGGTGACGTCGGCGGGCATCAATTCGGGCTCGGGGATCTCACCGACGAGCTGGTCGCGTTCCGGGGCCGGCCGCAGCAGCAGCGACACCAGCGAGGACAGCGACGGCACGGTCGGCGGGGAGATCCCGGCGCCGGCGTGGAAGAACGACTCGGCGGGTGCGACGGCTTGGGCGATCGGCAGGCCCAGCGTCGGCATCAGGAGCTGGCCGAACAGGTCGATCGTGGCGCGCTGCGGCGGCCCGGAGAACTGCTGGCGGTCTTGTTCGGCGCGGAACACCGCGCCGGCGTCGGCCAGCCGGGATTGGAGCCGGGTGTGGCGGCGGATGCAGTCGCCGACGATGTCGACGAGTTCGGCGGCGCGGCGTTTGCGGTCGAGGTCCTCGGTCTCGTCCCTCGACGCGGTGATGTTCTTGAGGATCGCGTTTTCGGCGCGGAACCGGGACTCGATATGGGACAGCGCCTGATCCAGCAGATCCGGGACCTCGCGCTCCCAGTCGACCGCGCGCACGTCACGGCGGGTGGCGTCGAGTTTGGCGCGCAACGTCTCGCCGTACTGGACGGTCCGGTAGCGGGCCTGTTCGGCGGCGAGTTTCGCGTCGGCGAGGCGGCCGCGGTTGATCAGATTCTCCAGTTTGACTTCGGCCGCGATCTGCGCGGACTCGACGTCGGTGTCCAGCGCGCCGACGAGCACGTTGATCGCCTCGTCGGTGGCGCGCAGGTAGACCTCGCCGTCGGGCGCGGCCAGCTCGACGAGCAGCTTGAAGTCGAACTGGCGGCGCTGGTAGCCGCCGCCGGGGCCGATGGAACCGTAGACGCGGCGGAACCCGCGATCGGTGGTGCCGACGTTGATCAGATTGTCGAGCACCCACCGGGCGACCTTGGCGTGCTCGTCCGGCGTCCGGCCGGGTGCCTGGAGCGCGACGAACGGCAGCAGCCGCGCGATCACCTGGTCGTGGTCGGCGCCGGTGTCGAAGTCCATCGACACGGTGACCTGGTCGATCGTGTGCAGGGCGATCTCGGCCATCTGGTAGATCGTGGCGTCCGCCCAGTCCAGCTTCGACTTGCGCGCGTCGAGGTCGTGCAAGGGCGCTGTGCAGGCCAGCGCCTTGAGGCGGCGGGTCAGCCCCTCGTCGGCCAGCCCCATCCCGGTCAGCTCGTCGTCTCGCACAGCAGGCCAGGCTAGTCGCCGCCCCCGACACCCCGCACGGGTGACCGGGGTGGAGCTCAGGTGTGGACGTAGGACTGGATCAGGATCGAGGGTTCGGCGCCGCCTCGGTGCTGCAGGATCGTCCGGTCTCCGCCCGAGCAGTCACGTCCGGCGTAGCCCCAGTGCCGCTCCGCGCTGCGGTTCACCATCGACCTCGCCGGGAACGGCAAGGCGACGCACTGACGTCCGTCACCTGCCCAATCGGGCGGTAGTTGCACCTTGGCCCCGCCGTAACCGGGTTCGGGCCAGAAGCAGAGGAAACCTTCCACGCACTCCGGGACGACCGTGGCCGCCGGAGCCGAGCCGGAATGATCCGAGGACAGCACGAGCACGACGGAAGCGGCGGCGAGCCCGGCCGCCACCGTCGAACCCACCCGGATCACGCGTCTTCGCCACGGCTTGGCGGGCGAACTCGTCTTCACCTCGCCCCGGATCCGGTCGAAGCGCTCGAACAATTCGGGCTTCCCGCAACCGTGCAGATAACAGCGCAACTGCCCGGCGGTCGGCAGCAAGCCGTTCTCGATGTTGGACACCCGCTGCCGGGTCAGCGCGTCCTGGCCGAGCAAGGATCGTTTGGCGACGCATTCCTGAGTGAGTCTTCCGCGCACCTCTCGCAGTTGCGCGCCGAAGTCCTTCGCAGTGGACATGGTCCACCCCCTCCCCATCGCCATTGTGTCGCACCCGGTCACGGTGTCGCGGGACGAACCGCGACATCCCGCGACAACGTTTTCCCTGGTCAGCGCCGCGCGAAGCTGCTGTCGTGGACGTGTCGGACAACCGATCAGGGAGGAATTCACCATGAAACGTTCACTCGTTCCGGTGGCCGCGGCCGCCGCCTTGCTCATCTCGGGCGTGGCCTGCACGCCGGCTTCGGCGTCGGAAGAGGGCAACTGCACCCCGGTCGTGCACTGGTGCGGCGGAGTCTTCAACGACACGCCGCGCGTCGTCACGGTGGCCGGAAACTTCGACGGCCGGAACTTCACCGATCCCCTGCCGCTCAGCGCCGGCGGGCGCACGGGACCGAACCGGGACATCGACGGCGTGCGGATCCCGGTCGGCTGCACCGCGCATCTGCGCACGATCGTCAACCGGTGGGGCGGCGAGGACTACGACGGCGGCGCGGCGTACGCGTCGGGCACCTGGCACCGCATCCACGACGACGAGGTCGTCAAGATCACCCGGCTCGCCTGCCGGTAACCGGGGCGGGGGTGCTGCCCGGCGACCGGGGGTCCGGGCAGCACCACCCCCGGGTGACCGGGGCTGCTCACCGCGGGGCGCCCCGGTAGCGTCGGGATCATGCGTGAAATGAACCGGGACGAATGGTGGGCCTTCGCGAGCGAGGGCACGCGGACGGGAATGCTCGGCCTGGTCCGCGCCAATGGGGCGGCGATCGTGACGCCGGTGTGGTTCCTGCTGAACGAGGGCCCCGACGGCGACGAGCTGATCTTCACCACCGGCACGGACACGCTCAAGGGCAAGGCACTGCGGCGCGACCCACGGCTTTCCCTGGCCGTCGACGACCAGAAGCCGCCGTACTCGTATGTGCAGTTCACCGCCGAAGCCGTGCTGCACAACGACTACGACGAGATGCTCGAATGGGCGACCAGGCTCGGTGGCCGGTACATGGGCGAGAACAAGGCCGAGGCCTACGGCAAACGCAACGCCGTGCCGGAGGAGTCCTTGGTACGAGCCAAAATCGTTAAGGTGATCGCGCGGGCGGACATCGCCGGCTGACTCTTCCCCCTGAAACGCATTTAGTCCTCTGGATGCGGTCCTTGCACACGCAAGTACCGCATCCAGAGGACTAAATGCGTTTCAGGGGCGTGACACTCCGTGTTGATGTTGGTCAAGTATTGACACGAAGCACCCACTGGTGTGTGATCTGAACCATAGATAGGAAAGTTTCCTAACTAAAACTCCACTTCCCCGCCGGGCCCCGCCCGGTCCGCCGTTGTACCTCCCGACCCCCCGACTTCACGCATGGAGGCTCCAGTGGCACCCCGACCACCGTGGCGCGCGCTGCTCACGTGTGCCGCCGCGACGGCGATGACCCTCGCCGTCCTGCCGGCCCTTCCCGCCGGCGCGGCACCGACCGACCTCGAATCCGAAGCCGCGACGATCTCCCAGGGCGCCGTCGAAAAGAACCACGCGGGCTATTCCGGCACCGGGTTCGTGAACTTCGACAACGTCGTCGGAAGCTATGTCGAGTACACGGTGAACGCCGCGCAGGCCGGAACCCAGACGCTGACCTTCCGCTATGCCAACGGAACCACGATCGACCGGCCGGTTTCCCTCAGCGTCAACGGAACCGCGGCCGGGACGCTGTCGTTCCCCGGCACCGGCGCGTGGACCACCTGGAAGACCGTGACGAAGGACGTCGCGCTGGCCGCCGGGGCCAACAAGATCCGCACCACCGCGACCACCGAGAACGGCGGCCCCAACGCGGACAAGCTCACCGTGAGCGGAGCGGCCGACGCCGAGGCGCCGACCCCGCCGAAGAACCTGGCCGCCAAGGACATCAAGGCCCGCAGCGCCACGTTCACCTGGGAGGCCGCGACCGACAACGTCGGCGTGGTCCGCTACGACGTGATGCGCGGCGGCAACGTCCTCAAGAGCGTCGACGGGAACACGCTCACCACGACCGTCGACAACCTGCAGCCGAACACGGCCTACGACATCTCGGTCGGCGCCTTCGACGCGGCCGAAAACCCTTCGCAGCAAAGCAATGTCATCCAGTTCACCACGCCGTCCAGCGGCGACACCACACCGCCGACGGTGCCGGGGAACCTGCGCTCGACGTCGGTGACCGCGAACAGCGTCTCCCTGGCATGGAACGCTTCCACGGACGACAGCGGCACCATCGCCGGTTACGACGTGTACCAGGGCACCACGAAGGTCGCGACAACGCCTTCGCTCGAAGCCACCGTCACCGGGCTGACGGCGAACACGTCGTACACGTTCACGGTGAAGGCACGTGACCTCGACGGCAACGCTTCGGCCGCCAGCACCGCGTTGACCGCGAAGACGAGCGGCGCCGCGGGTGGCGGGATTCCCGAGTACGACAAGGACATCACGAAGGCAGACCTCGCCTGGTCCGTCGACTTCCTGCCGGACGGCACGGCGCTGGCGACCGAACGGGACCGGTTCGAGATCCTGCGGATCACGCCGTCGGGCGAGAAGACCACGGTCGGCAAGGTCCCCGGCGCGGTCGGCACCAACGGCGAGGGCGGCCTGCTCGGCATCGCGATCTCGCCGAACTACGCCACCGATCACGCGATCTACCTGTACCACACGGCATCCGGGGACAACCGGATCGTGAAGATGACCTACGACAACGGAAAGCTGTCGTCGACCTCGACTCCGGTGCTCACCGGGATCGCCAAGAACCGTTACCACAACGGGGGAAGGCTGCGCTTCGGCCCGGACGGCAAGCTCTACGCCACCGTCGGCGACGGACAGAACAAGGACACCGCGCAGAACAAGGGCGCACTCAACGGGAAGATCCTGCGGGTCAACCCCGACGGTTCGGCGCCGAGCGACAACCCGTTCTTCTCGACCGGCGGCAACGCCCGCTACGTCTGGAGCTTCGGGCACCGCAACCCGCAGGGCCTGGCCTGGGATTCCCGCGGCCAGCTGTGGGCTTCGGAGTTCGGCGACGGCAAGCTCGACGAGCTCAACCTGATCCAGAAGGGCGGCAACTTCGGCTGGCCCCAGTGCGAAGGCACCGAGGGCTCCTGCGGTGGCACGGTCGCGCCGAAGAAGACCTGGCCGACCAGCTCCGGCGGGCCGAGCGGGATCGAGATCGTCAACGACTGGATCTATGTCGCGGCCGTCACCAGCGAGCAGCTTTTCGCCACCCAGATCAACGCGGCGGGCAACGGCGTCGGCTCGGTGCAGTCGCTGTTCTCCGGCCGCTGGGGCAGGCTGCGCTCGGTCACCAAGACGCCGGACGGCGGGCTGTGGGTCACCTCGACCAACGCGGACAAGAACGGCGGCACCCCGAGCGGGATCGACAACGTGGTGGTACGGCTGAAGTTCCCCGGTTCTTCGCAGGGAGCGTTCAAGCTGACCAGTTCCGCGTTCGCCGACAACGCGTCGATCCCGGACAAGTTCACCTGCGCCGGTGACGGTACCGCGGGCCAGGACACCTCGCCGCCGCTGGCGTGGAGCGCCGGGACCACCGGCGCCAAGGGATACGCGATCGTCTTCGCCGACGTGGCCAACAACGGCAACAAACTGCACTGGGCGATCTGGGACATCCCGGCCTCCTCGGGGGTCACAGTGTCACTGCCCGAAGGCCTTGGCTCGGGCTTCACGGTCCCGAACCAGAACGGCGCCAAGCAGAAGGCCATGGGCAGCGGGGCGAACTCGCAGAAGTACTTCGGTCCCTGCCCCGGCGGCTCCAGCCACCCGTACACCTTCACGCTCTACGCGCTGAAGTCGGCGACGGTGCCGGGCTTGTCCTCGTCCTCGACGATGGCGCAGATCGAGACGGCGATCAAGAACGCCTCGACGGCCAACGTCAAACTGCGCGGCAAATCTAGCGCCGCGTCCTGAGTCGCGGTCGGGGTGTCCGGAGCGGCGCCGGGCACCCCGATCGTTTCCACGTCTAGGCTTCGACCGGTGAAGGACTGGAAGTTCTGCCCTCGCTGCGGCGAGCGCACACGCCTCGCCGGCGACGGCGAGGACACGCACGTCGAATGCCCCGCGTGTGGCTTCACCAAATACGACAACCCGCTGCCGACCACGGTCGGTCTCATCCTCGACGGCGACCGGATCCTGTTGCTGCGCCGGGCACACGAGCCCCGCAAAGGCGCTTGGGACACCGTCGGTGGCTTCCTCTCCGGAGCCGAGACCGCCGAAGAGAACCTCGTCCGCGAAGGGCTCGAGGAAACCGGCTGCGAACTCCGGAACCTCCGCTTCGCCGGGTCGTATCCGTCGGTCTACGGCGAGACGGGCCTGAAGACGATCGGCCTCGCTTTCGTCTGCGAGCTCCCCGCGAACGCGGAAATCGTGCTCTCGGAAGAGAATTCCGAGTACGCCTGGTTCCCCCTGGCCGACCGCCCGCCGCTCGCCTTCGCCGACTGCGAAGCCGCGGCCGCCTCGCTCACCAGCCGAACAGGTTCCGCATGATCCGCGAGCAGCGCTCGGTCATCGCCGCGGCGTCCTGATCCGGCTGATCGATCCACCAGCTGATCAGGGAGTCGACCACGCCGGTCCACACCTGGGCGATCGCCTCGATGTCGCGATCGTCGTCCAGTCCGCGCGAGCGCATCAGCTGGGCGGCGCCGATCAACGCGAACCCGTCGAGCCGGTAGCGGTAGTCGACCGCGACGCCGGCGATCTCACCGGTCGAAGGCACCGTCGGATCGCGCAGCAGCTTCCACGCGTACCGGTCGTTGTCGAACGTCTCGAAGATGGCCGAGAGCACCGCGAGCGGCATCCGCTCCGGCGGCTCGCCCTCCGCCGCCATCGTCTCGGCGACCCCTTCGGTCAGCCTGTCCCCCGCCCGGTGCAGACAGGCGAGGTACAGCCCGTCCTTCGAACCGAAGTACTGGTACAGCAAGGGTTTCGTGACGCCGACCCGGCGGGCGATCTCCACCATCGACGCCCCCGCGTACCCGTTCTTGCCGAACTCCTCCGTCCCGGCGCGCACGATCTGGGTCTCCCGCTCCTCGCGGGGCACCCCCTTCGTGCCGACGGCCCTTGCTTCTGTCACGGCGGCTATCTTACCCTGAGGTAAATGACCCTAGGGTAAGTTACCTGATGGTCAGATAACGGGGGCGAGACAGGGAGAGGTGCGGTGGCGGATTTTCTTGCCCATCTGAGTGACCCGGTGCTGATGGCGACACCGGTGTTCCTGCTGTTCGTCGCGATCGAGATCCTCGCGCTGCACGTGCTGGGGCACGACGACAACGTCATCGGCTACAGCGTCAAGGACACCCGCACCAGCATGTCGATGGGGGCGGTGGCGGTGGTGATCAACGGTGTCTTCCGCATCGCCATGCTGTTCGTGTTCGCCGCGCTCTACGAACTGGCACCGGTGAAGTTCAGCCCGCACGACTGGTGGACCTGGGTCCTGATGCTGCTCGGCCAGGAGATCGTCTTCTACGCCTACCACCGGGCGAGCCACCGCGTCCGGCTCATGTGGGCGGGCCACCAGGTGCACCATTCGAGCGAGCACTACAACTTCTCGACGGCGTTGCGGCAGAAGTGGACCCCGTACTTCCAGCTGCCGTTCTGGTCGATCCTCGCCCTGGCGGGCATCCCGCCGTGGATGATCCTCACCGGCCTGTCGATCGACCTCGTCTACCAGTTCTTCGTGCACACCGAGAAGATCCGGAAGCTGCCGCGCTGGTTCGAGTACGTGTTCAACACCCCTTCACACCATCGGGTGCACCACGGCAGCGACCAGGAGTACCTGGACGCGAACTACGGCGGCATCCTGATCATCTGGGACCGGATGTTCGGCAGTTTCGTGCCGGAGGGCAAACGTCCGACCTACGGGCTGACCAAGAACGTCGAGTCCTACAACCTGCTCAAGGTCGGCTTCCACGAATACGGGTCGATCCTGCGCGACGTCCGCGCGGCCGGCTCGTGGCGGGACAAACTCGGGTACGTGTTCGGCCCGCCGGGCTGGCAGCCCAAGGAGGCGCTAAGCGCTCCTGCGCAAGGCGGGTGAGTTCTCCGGGCGGATCTCCGGCGGAAGGCTCTCCAGCGGCGGCCGCTGCGTGAGGGCCACGTCGGTGAGCACGAGTTCCCGCTCGACGCCCTCCCCCGCTCCGCGCCGGAATTGGGCGAGCGACGTCGACGGCGGCGCCGCGGAGATCACCCGGCCCCCGCGCTCCAGCCGGTCCATCAGGGTCAGCATGATCTGCGCGGCCATCCGGCCGAGTGCCTGGGTGCCCTGGTGCCGGTGGGTCCGATGGCCGAGGTCGACCTGCGCGAGCGCGTCGAGCCCGTGCAGTTCGAGCAGGTCGATCAGGTGGCCGACCTCGACGCCGTAGTGCGTGACGAACGGGATGCCTTCGAGCACTTCGCGCCGTCCCGCGTACTCACCGGCGAGCGGCTGGACGAACCCGGCGAGTTCCGGCCAGTACATGTTGAGCAGCGGACGGGCGACGAGTTCGGTGACCCGGCCGCCGCCGTCGGGTTCGACGCCCGCCGTCCCGGCGAGCGGACGGTGGTAAAACCCTTTGACGTAGGCGATCCCCGGGTCGGTCAGCAGTGGCCCGAGCAGCCCGGTCACGTAGTCCGCGGTGAAATCGCGGAGATCGCCGTCGACGAAGACGACGAGGTCCCCGCTGGTCTCGGCGACCCCCTTCCAGAGCGCTTCTCCCTTGCCCGTCAGGCCTCCCAGCTCCGGGAACACCGCGTCCTGCGCGACGACGTCCGCCCCGGCCGCCCTGGCGACCTCGGCGGTCGCGTCCGTGGAATGGCTGTCCACCACCAGGATCTCGTCCACCAGGGGGAAACGTTCGACGAGTTCGCGCCGGATGGTGCCGACGATCGTGCCGACGGTCTCCTCCTCGTCGCGGGCCGGGATCACCACCGAAACCCGCGTCCCGCGTTTGGCGGCGACCAGCTCCGCCGCCCACCAGTCACCGGCCCGGCTGCTGCGCCGCGCGAGCCACGTGCCGACCTCCGCCGATACCCGCATGGCTTCCCCTTCCTTCGAAGATCACCTCAGCGGTGAGCTTCGAGGGAGGCTGTTTCCATCCGTCGTCGCCACGGAAACCGCCGCGTTACGCCTGCCCGCCGCAGGTTAACGACCGGGAGAGGACCTCACCGGTACGGCGCTTGGCGAGGTAGAAGGCGGCCTCGTGCGGCTTCGCCCCGTTGTCGACCGTGTAGCCGCTGTCCAAGACGCCGTCGGCGCCGGGGAACAGCCCGCTGAGATCCGGCCGGGCGGCGACGAGATCGTCCCGGTCGGCCAGGTTCACCCAGCTCGCGACGCCGGGCGGGACGGACGGCGGCTGCGGGCGCGTCCGTTCGTAGACGACCGTGCGCAGGCCCAGCGGTGAGCCGAGGGTGAGCAGCAGCGGCAGCGGACGGCCGTGCAGATGGGCGGCCTCATAGGCGACTACGGAACCGAGGGAATGCCCGATGATCGCCTCGGTCTCCGGTCCGATGTGCTCGGCGACCCGGTCTTGCACGCGTTGCCGGATCGTCTCGTCGGTGAGGTACAGCGTCACCTGCTTGAGTGCCTTGACCACCACGCGTTCGGCGAACGCCACCCCGAGCCTCGCGAACGGCTTCAGCCGCACGAGCGCGTTCAGCACCGGGCGGGCGGCCGCGCGCACGCCTTGGGTCTCCCCCGCCTGGCCGCCGAGCAGGTCCAATTCGGCCTTCGCCCGGTTCCGGTCCGTCTCGCGGGACGCCGAAGAGGCCGCGTTCCGGAGCCATTCCGCCGCCAGCGCCTCGGCGAGCCCCCACTCGTCCTCGGTGAGTTCGTCCGCGCCGCCTTGCTGGCCGTCCTTCCGGAAAAGGTCACCGTAGAAGGCCATCCGCGCGTCGCCGGGCCGGGCGTCGCGCCACAGGGTGTCGGCCAGCGCGGCGTCCCCGGCGAGCCGGACGCCGCCCGCCAGACTCGGCAGCCATTCCGCCTCGAGGGTGTCCGCGGACTTCTGCTCCTGGGCGATGCCGTGCACCAGAACGATCCGAGCCATGGCGCACAGTATCGCGGCCGCCCTTGCCGGTGACCGTCCGATGAGACAAAGTGATCTCCGTGGGAGAGCGGAGGTCGTTGGTGGTCGCGTCGCAATGCGACTCACTGAACCTTCTCTCGTTCCTCCCCGACGCGGGCCACCAGGTCTCGACGGCCCTGCTCGACCCCGAGATCGGCGGCTGCGTCCCCGCGCTCGAAGACGGTCGCGGCCTGCTCGTCGACCCGACGATGGTCGAGCTGGACGACGCGCTGGTGGAAGCCTTCGAGCGCGCGTCGGAAGACGAGGCGACGCTCTTCCTCTCGCTCGTCGGGCACGGCGAATACGCCGACGACGACTTCTACTTCCTCACCAAGGACACCGGTTTGCCGGTGGACAGCAGGCGCTCCTTCCTCTTCGCCCAGCGGATCAAGGAACTCCTCGGCCGCTACTCGATGCTGGACGGGCTGGTGATCCTGCTCGACACCTGCCACGCCGGGATCGGGGCGAGACAGGCGGGCCAACGCTGGCTGCGGATCGTCGGCGAGGCGGGCAAACGGTTCGACCTGCTCACCGCCTCGGACGACCGCGTCGCCGCGAACGGGTGTTTCAGCCGGTCACTGGTCTCGGTCCTGCGGTCGGGGCACGCGGAGTTCGGCGAGCGGGTCCGGTGCGCGGATCTCAAACGGGTGATCACCGGCCTGTGCCCGGCGCAGACCGCCGTCCACCTGGGTTTCGACGGCACGCGCGAGGTGGCCGAGGCCGATCAGGGGCTGTGGCTCGCGCTGAACTCCTCCCCCGCCTGGCGGCGTTCGCCGCTGGCCGGCAACCCGGCCGCGCCGCGGGTCGAACGGCTGACCGCGGACTACCGGCCGGATCCGAAACTCGGCGAAACCGTCGGGCATCTGCTGACCGGCACCCGGCTGGTGGTGCTCGAAGGCAGGGCCGGATCGGGGAAGTCGGCCATGCTCGCCGCGCTGGCCCGGCCTTCGGTGGCCGGATCCTATGTGCCGCCCGACTTCCTGCACGCCGTGCTGTTCGCCAGTCCTGGTGACACCGCGGAACAGATCGCCCGCGAGCTGGCCCGCCAGTTGCGGCGCACCGTCCCCGGATTCGCCGAGGCCGAGCGGGCGCACCGAGCCGGGCTCGACGACGCCGGTCTCAGCGGGGCGAGCGCGTTCGATCTGGCCCTGCTCGGTCCTCTCCGGGCCCTCGCTCCACAGTGGACGGGTGGCCCGGTACGGATCGCGATCGACGGGCTGGACGATCTCGACCCCGGACTCCGGCGACGGATGCGCCTGGTTCTCCGCGATCTGTCGCGGGAACCCGCGCTGGACTGGGTCAAAACCGTGGTGGCGACCCGAAAGCCGGATTTCCTGCCCTCCGCGTTCGTGATCCGGATCGACCGGTCGTCCGGCGTTCCGAATCTGAGCCGCGAACCGGAGGACGTCTACGCGGGCGACCCCGTTTCGGAACCTGACACCGGCTCGCCCACTTCGCCGAGGATCACTCCCGCAACGCTGATCATCGACGTGCCCGGTCAGCCGCCCGCGCACCACGAGCTGTCCTTCGGGCTCACGACGCTCGGCCGCAGCAGGAACGCCGCGATCCGCCTCGGCGACTCGCGGGTGTCCCGGCTCCACTGCAAGATCCGCTGGAACGGAACGAACGCGTGGCTGACGGACCTGGAGTCCGCCAACGGCACCTTCGTCAACGGGCAGCGGATGCCGAGCGTCGAGTTGACGCACGGCGACGTGCTCCGGCTCGGGGACTCGACTGTCACCTTCATCAGCGTCGCGCAGGTGGACGACGAAGCGGCCGAAGAGGCCGACATCGAGCAGGGCACCGGTGCGGTGGCCTCGCCGCGGCCGGGTCACGCGGTCCTGCTCGAGTTGCTGGGTCTCGCCGCCACCCGTGGGCCTGTCCCGATCTCGATCCTCACCGCGGCGAGCGCGGCGGCCGGCGGCCCGGACCGGCGGGTACGCGTCCGCGACTTCCTGGCCGGGCTCGGTGATTCGGTCAGCCGGACGCGGGCGGGCCTGGCCGACGAAACCGTCCTGTGGACCGGAGAACCACCCGCTCTCTCCCCCGACGCGGCGACCCGGCTGCGCGCCCGGCTGGCGGCGGCGACCTCGGAGGTGGCACTCGTGACCGGAGACGACGAGCCGACGCTGGAACAGAGCTACGCGGCGGCCAACGAGGCCGAGCACTTCTGGCTCGCCGGTCTCCGCGAGGACGCCCTCGCCGCGTTGGAGCGGCGGGCGTCCCATATCCCGGTCGAAAACCGGGAACGCTGGGCCGCCTGGGCGAATCGCGCGGCACGGGAACTCGGCGACACCGACCGGATCACGTTGCGCTGCAAGGCTCGGCACGCGACCTGGACCGGCAAGGCGGGCGACGCGGCGGGAGCGCTCGCCCGGTTCGAAGAGCTGTTGCCGATCGCCACGGCCGCTCTCTCCGATGGCGACGAAGACGTCTTGAGCATCCGCAACAACATCGGGCACCTGCTCGCCGAACTCGGCCGTTTCGAAGAATCCCGGGCCGAGTTCGAAGCCCTCGTCCGCGACGCCACCCACGCTCTCGGAGCCGATCATCGCGAGACGCTGCACGCCCGGCACTTCCTCGCGGTGGCGACCGGCAAGACGGGGAACGGGGAGGAGGCCCTCCGCCTCTCCCGGGAACTGCTGCCGCAGGCGAAACAGGCCTTGGGCGACGACGAGATCGTCAGCCATGTCCGGCACAACATCGCGTTCTGGAGCGCCGAAATCGAGCACCCCCCCCCCGTCGTTTCGGAGTATCGACGGCTCCTCGACGAAGCGACGGGACGGCTGAATGAACGGCATCCCGACGTCCTCGACCTCCGGTTCGGCCTCGCGCTCGCTCTCGCCAAGGCGGGCCGGGTCACCGAAGCGCTCTCGACCTGGACCCTGCTGCTCGACGATTCGATCGAGGTCCGCGGCGAACGGCACGGCGAAACCCGGAAGATCCGCGAGCAGCTCGATCACTGGGGTACGCGGGAGTGAGCGGTGAGCGCACTGCGGATCGCGCTCCTGACCTACCGCGGGAACCCGCGCAGTGGCGGTCAGGGCGTCTACGTCCGGCATCTGAGCCGCGAACTCGCCGGGCTAGGGCATCGCGTCGAGGTGCTGTCCGGGCCTCCCTATCCGGAGGTCGATGACGGCGTGCGGTTGACGAAGATCCCGGGCCTCGACCTGTTCGCGGAGCCGAATCCCTTCCGGACGCCGCGGCCGAGGGAGCTGCGCGATCTGCCGTCGTGGGTGGAGTTCCTCGGCATGCGCCGCGGCGGTTTCCCCGAACCCCTCGCGTTCTCCCTGCGTGCCGCGCGCCATCTCGCGAAACGCCGGGGCGAATTCGACATCGTCCACGACAACCAGGGACTCGGCTACGGCATGCTCCACTGTGGACTGCCGACGGTCGCCACGATCCACCATCCCATCGCGGTGGACCGGGCGCTGAAGCTCGCCACCGTCACCGGACGGGAAGCGGCGCGGGTCGAGCGGTGGTACGGATTCGTCGACATGCAGCACCGCGTCGCACGGCGGTTGCCCGCGCTGACGGTGTCGCGGGCTTCCCGGGCGGCCATCGGCCGGGAAATGGGCGTGCCGGAGGACCGGATCCACGTCGTCCCGCTCGCCGCGGACACCAGGTTCTTCCTGCCCCGGCCCGAAATCCCGCGGGTCCCCGGGCGCGTCGTGGCGACCGCCAGCGCGGACGAACCGTTGAAGGGGCTCGAACATCTCCTGGCGGCGTGGGAACGGATCGAGGGTGAACTGGTGATCGTCGGCAAACCGAAACCGGACGGCCCGGCGGCGCGAGCGCTCGCCCGGCTCGGCCCCGGCGCCGGCGTCCGCTTCGTCAGCGGGCTGACCGACGACGAACTCGCGCGGCTACTCTGCTCGGCCGAAATCGCTTGCATACCTTCACTGTTCGAAGGCTTCTCGCTGCCGGCGGCCGAGGCCATGGCCTGCGGGACGCCGATCGTGGCGACGACCGGCGGGGCGCTGCCCGAAGTCGTGGGTGACGCGGGGATCCTGGTGCCGCCGGGCGATGTCCCGGCGCTCGCGGAAGCGCTCACCAAGGTCCTCGGCGACGAACACCTGCGCGCCGACCTCGCGGCCCGCGGTCTGGCGACGGCGGAGACGCTGAGCTGGCGGCGCACCGCCGAGGAGACCGCCGCGCACTACCGGCGCGTCCTCGGCCGGGAGCGTGCCGGGTGCTGACCGTCGATTTCGACCGGTTCCCCGTCGGCCCCGGGGACCGGGTGCTCGATCTCGGCTGCGGGGACGGGCGTCATGCCTATGAGGCGTACAAACGCGGCGCGGACGTGGTCGCCGCCGACCTCGACGACACCGCGCTCAAACACGTGCGGGACATGTTCGCCAACCTGGCGGAGGCGGGCGAGGCTCCCGCCACGGCTTCGGCGCTGGCCGTCCGCGCGGACGCCCTCCGGCTGCCGTTCCCGAGCGGTTCCTTCACCCGGGTGATCGTCGCCGAGACACTGGAACACATCCACGCCGACCGGACGGTGCTCGCGGAGGCGAGCCGTGTGCTGGCACCGGGTGGACGGCTGGTGGCGACCGTGCCGCGTTGGTGGCCGGAGCGGATCTGCTGGCTGCTCTCGGACGCCTACCACGAGGTCGAAGGCGGGCACATCCGGATCTACCGGCGCCGCGAACTGCTCGGCAAGCTCACCGAAGCCGGGCTGCGGCCGGCAGGCGGCCATCACGCGCACGCCCTGCACTCGCCCTACTGGTGGCTGAAATGCGCGGTCGGTCCCGACGAGGAGCACCGGCTCTGCGCGCTGTACCACCGGTTCCTGGTCTGGGACATCATGCGGAGTCCCCGGCCGGTGCGGTTCGCCGAGTGGGCGCTGAATCCGGTGCTCGGCAAAAGCCTCGTCGTCTACGCGAGCAAACCGTGAAGGCCACCGCCGCCACCATCGCGGCAGTGCAGCGGCCGGACGGCGGGATCCCCTGGGAGCCCGGCGGCCATCTCGATCCGTGGAACCACCTCGAAGCCGCCATGGGACTGGACGTGGCCGGGTTCGGAGCCGAGGCCGAAGGCGCGTACGACTGGCTGGCGCGGAACCAGCGCCCCGACGGGTCCTGGGCGGCCCGGTACCGCGACGGCGAAGCCGAACTGTCCACTATGGACACGAACTTCACCGCCTACGTCGCGGTCGGGACGCGGCACCATTTCCTGCTGACCGGCGACGACGCCTGGCTGGACCGGATGTGGCCGGTCGTGGACGGTGCCGTCGACGCCGTCCTGCGGCGGCAGCAGCCGTCGGGCGCCGTCTCCTGGCGGGACGACCCGGAGGTCCGGCTCGTCGCCGGCTGCAGCAGCATCCACCACGCGCTGACCCAGGCGCTGGCGCTCGCGTCCGTGAAGGGGCTGGACCGTCCACAATGGCAGGACGCGGCGCGGCGACTCCGTGTGGCGCTGCTCGACCAGCCTCGGCTGTTCGGCGCGAAACCGCATGCGATGGACTGGTATTACCCGGTTCTGGGCTCCGTCGTGACCGGCGCCGACGCCACGGCACGGCTGGCGGCGGACTGGGACCGGTTCGTCGAGCCCGGGCTGGGGGTGCGCTGCGTGCACGACGAACCCTGGGTCACCGGCGGGGAAACCGCCGAACTGGCGCTGACCCTCGCCGCCCGCGGCGATCGTGCCCGCGCGGGTGAACTCCTCGCCTGCCTGACCCGGCTCCGGCTCGACGACGGCTCGTACTGGACCGGATATCAGTACGAGGACGAGGAGTTCTGGCCGGACGAGCGCACCACGTGGACCTCGGGCGCGGTCCTCCTCGCCACCGCCGCGCTCGACGGCGACCCGGCGACCTGCGCGGTCTTCGGCGAACACCGCGTTTAGTCCTCTGGATGCGGTCCTTGCGTGTGCAAGTACCGCATCCAGAGGACTAAACGCGGGCTCGTCAGGCCTCGTCTTCTTCGAGCATGTCCGGCGTGACCGCGGATTCGGTGTCCGGAATGCCTTGTTCCTTCGCCTTCTTGTCGGCCATCGCCAGCAGACGGCGGATCCGGCCGGCGACGGCGTCCTTGGTCATCTGCGGATCCGACAGCTGGCCCAGTTCCTCGAGTGAGGCCTGCCGGTTCGACAGCCGCAGCTTGCCCGCGGCCAGCAGGTGCTCCGGAGCGGACTCGCCGAGGATGTCCAGCGCGCGTTCCACCCTGGCCGCCGCCGCGACGGCCGCGCGGGCCGAACGCCGCAGGTTGGCGTCGTCGAAGTTCGCGAGCCGGTTCGCGGTGGCGCGCACCTCGCGGCGCATCCGCCGCTCTTCCCACGCGAGCACGCTGGTGTGCGCGCCGAGCCGGGTCAGCAGGGCACCGATGGCGTCACCGTCACGCACGACGACACGGTCCGCGCCGCGGACCTCGCGCGACTTGGCCTGGATGCCCATCCGCCGGGCGGCGCCGACGAGCGCCAGCGCGGCCTCAGGGCCGGGGCAGGTGACTTCGAGCGACGACGAGCGGCCGGGTTCGGTGAGCGAACCGTGCGCCAGGAACGCCCCGCGCCAGGCGGCTTCCGCGTCGGCGACGCCACCGGACACGACCGCGGCGGGCAGCCCGCGCACCGGGCGGCCGCGCTGGTCGATCAGGCCGGTCTGCCGGGCGAGACCCTCGCCGTCCTTGACCACCCGGACGACGTACCGCGTGCCCTTGCGCAATCCGCTGGAGGAAATGACGTGCACGTCGGACTGGTGTCCGTACAGTTCGTGGATCTCCTTGCGCAGCCGCCTCGCCACCGAACCGGTGTCGAGTTCGGCCTCCACCACGACGCGGCCGGCCACGATGTGCAGCCCTCCCGCGAATCGCAGCATCGACGCGACCTCCGCGCGGCGCGGGCCGATCTTGGTGATCTCCAGCCGGCTCAGCTCGTCCTTCACGGCGGCGGTCATCGCCATCGCTGCCCCTCCATACCTTCAGCTCCTCCCCCGGTGAGACTCCAGAGCGTCTCGCATACAGCCCGCGAGCGCATCAGGATCATGCCGCCCCGTCACGACCGGGTCAGCCACCGCCCCCAGCAACGCCCGCGCGCCCAGTCTCCCGGCCGCGTCCCGCAACCGGGCTGGTGAGGGCACCGAGTCCCGATCCGCGATGACCGCGTCCACCCGCAATTCCGGGGCGTGTTCGAAGAGTACGTCCAAATGCTTCTCCGGCGAGAACCCCGCTGTCTCCCCCGGTTGGGGGATCAGGTTGAGGATCACGACCTTCGTGGCGTCCGTTCGGAGCAACGCGTCGTGCAGATCCGGCACCAGCAGATGGGGCAGCACACTCGTGAACCACGATCCCGGACCGAGGAACACCACGTCCGCGTTGAGCACCGCCTCGATCGCCTCGGGACATCCGCGCGGCGGCCGGTCGGCCTGCCCGGTCGGGTGCAGGCTGATCCGGTGCACCTGCCCCGGCGTCGTCGCCACCGCCACCTGACCGCGGATCCGGCGGAGCGCCTCGGGATTCTCGGCGTCCAGCCCCGAAACCTCACCCTGGATCTCCAGCGGTTCGGGTGACATCGGCAGGACACGGCCGGAGATGCCCATCAGCCTGCTCGCCTCGTCGAGCGCGGCGACCGGGTCGCCGAGCACCTCGAACAACCCGGCCAGCAACAGGTTCCCGACCGCGTGCCCGGCGAGCGCGCCGTCGCCGCCGAAGCGGTGCTGGAACACCTCCGCCCACAAGGTTCCGCCGTCTTCGGCGGCGAACGCGGCGAAGGCCTGCCGCAGGTCGCCCGGCGGCAGCAGCCCGAGCTCCCGGCGCAGCCTGCCGGACGAGCCCCCGTCGTCCGCGACGGTGACCACGGCGGTGACCTGCGAGGTCACCCGGCGCAACGCGGTGAGGGTGGCGTGCAGGCCGTGCCCGCCCCCCAGTGCGACCGCGCGCGGATCACTCGCGGCCAAGGTCGCGGTGCACCACCTTCACGGCCATACCGTCCTCATTGGACAGACGCTGGGCGAGCTCCTCGGAAATGGCGACACTGCGGTGCTTTCCACCGGTGCAGCCGACGGCCAGCGTCAGGTACCGCTTGCCCTCGCGTTTGTAGCCCGCGCCGATGAGGCGCAGCAGCTGGTGGTAGCGGTCGAGGAACTCGTCCGCGCCTTCCTGGCTGAGCACGTAGTTGCGGACCTCGCCCTCGAGACCGGTGTGGTCGCGCAGTTCCGGGATCCAGAACGGGTTCGGCAGGAACCGGACGTCCATCACCAGGTCGGCGTCCATCGGCAGGCCGTACTTGTAGCCGAACGACAGCACGGTGACCCTGGTCTGAGTGCTCGCCTCGGAGCCGAAGGCGTCCTCGATCTTGGCGCGCAGGTCGTGCACCGAAAGCGACGACGTGTCGAGCACGAGGTCGGCCTCTTCCCGCAGCGGCTCCAGCAGCGTGCGCTCGGCGGTGATGCCGTCGGCGAGCCTGCCGTCGCCCTGCATCGGGTGGCCGCGGCGGACGGCCTCGAACCGGCGCACCAGCACCGCGTCGGTGGCCTCCAGGAACAGGACGCGCGGCTTGTACCCGCGGGCGTCGAGGTCCTTGATGACCGAGGCCAGGTCGTCGGTGAACGCGCGCGAGCGCACGTCCATCACCACGGCGACCTTGGTGATCGCGCCCCGCGCCTGCGCGCCGAGCTCGACCATGGTGGCGATCAGCTCGGGCGGCAGGTTGTCCACCACGAACCAGCCCAGGTCCTCCAGGCATTTCGCGGCGGTGCTGCGGCCCGCGCCGGACAGACCGGAAACGACCGCGACCTCCATCCCGGAACCGCGGCCTTCTTCTTGCGCACTCACAATGGTCCCTTCACCGATCACGTACTGGACTCCCCCGCCGCCTGCGACGTCTCCCCTGCGAGTGCCGCGACGACCGCTTCGGCGGTGCGCCTGCCGAAGCCGGGCACCGCCTCGATCTCCTCTATCCGCGCTTCGCGGAGTTTCTTCACCGAGCCGAAGTGCTTGATCAGCGCGGTACGACGAGCCTGCCCCAGCCC
This sequence comes from Amycolatopsis sp. NPDC102389, assembly GCF_044765885.1. NCBI lineage: Bacteria > Bacillati > Actinomycetota > Actinomycetes > Pseudonocardiales > Pseudonocardiaceae > Amycolatopsis > Amycolatopsis sp. NPDC102389. The sequence goes on along the minus strand of NZ_JBIWKX010000023.1, from coordinate 45,351 downwards.
CGGCACACCGTCCAATGCGGACACCTGCATCCGCTTGGACCGCTTCTCCCGGTGGTATCGGATGGCGAAGCGGTGCGCCTCGTCACGCAGCCGCTGCAACAGATACAACGCGTCGGAGGTGCGCGGCAGGATCACCGGATCGGGATCGCCCGGCAGCCACACCTCCTCCAGCCGCTTCGCCAGGCCGACCACGGCGACGTCGGTGACGCCCAGCTCGGAGAGCACGTCCGCGGCGGCGGTGGCCTGCGGGCCCGCGCCGTCGACGACGAGCAGGTTCGGCGCGTACGCGAACTTGCGCGGTTTGCCGGTCTCCGGGTCGATGCCCGGACGATCCGGGTCGACCCCTTCGGCGTTTTCCTTGAGATACCGGGAAAACCGGCGGCGGACGACCTCCGCGATCGACGCGACGTCGCCTTCCTCCGCGGCCTCACGCAAGGCGAAGCGCCGGTACTCGGACTTGCGCGGGATCCCGTCCTCGAACACGACGAGCGAGGCGACCACGTCGCTGCCCTGGATATGGCTGATGTCCACACATTCGATGCGCAGCGGCGCGGTTTCCAGCGCCAGGTAGTCCTGGAGTTCCGCCAGCGCCGCCGACCGGGCGGTGAGGTCGCCCGCGCGGCGCAGTTTGTGCTGGGTGAACGCCTCTCCGGCGTTCCGTGTGACGGTCTCCGCGAGCGCGCGTTTGTCGCCGCGCTGCGGCACCCGCAGGCTCACCCTCGACCCGCGCAGCCCGGACAGCCATTCGCCGAGCGCTTCCGCGTCGGCCGGCAGCTCGGGAACGAGCACCTCACGCGGCACCGGCGGGCCGCCGTCGGGGTCGTCCGCGCGTTCGGCCTGTTCGCCGTAGAACTGCGTGATGAAGTGGTCGACGAGGTCTTTGACGTCCATCTCTTCGGCCTTGTCGATCACCCAGCCGCGCTGCCCGCGGACCCGGCCACCGCGCACGTGGAAGACCTGGACGGCGGCTTCGAGATCGTCGTGGGCGAAGGCGACCACGTCCGCGTCGGTACCGTCGCCGAGCACGACCGCCTGCTTCTCCATCGCGCGCCGCAGGGCGCCGAGGTCGTCGCGCAATCGCGCCGCGCGCTCGAACTCCAGCTCTTCGGACGCTGCCGCCATTTCCTGTTCCAGACGGCGGATCAGCGCGTCGGTGCGGCCGGCGAGGAAGTCGCAGAAGTCCTCGACGATCTCTCGATGCTCGTCGGCGGAGACCTTGCCGACGCACGGCGCGGAGCATTTGCCGATGTAGCCGAGCAGGCACGGCCTGCCGATCTGGCCGTGCCGTTTGAAGACGCCCGCCGAGCAGGTGCGCGCCGGGAAGACCCGGAGCAGCAGGTCGAGCGTTTCGCGGATGGCCCAGGCGTGCGCGTACGGCCCGAAGTACCGCACGCCCTTCTTGCGCGCGCCGCGATAGACGTGCAGGCGCGGGTACTCCTCGTTCATCGTGACGGCGAGGACCGGGTAGCTCTTGTCGTCGCGGTACCGGACGTTGAACCGCGGATCGAACTCCTTGATCCAGTTGTACTCGAGCTGGAGCGCCTCGACTTCGGTGCCCACGACGGTCCACTCGACGCTCGCCGCCGTGGTCACCATCTGGCGCGTGCGCGGATGCAGGCCCGTGATGTCGGCGAAGTACGAGTTCAGCCTGCTTCGGAGGCTTTTCGCCTTGCCGACATAGATGACCCTCTTCGTGGCGTCACGAAATTTGTACACGCCAGGGGCGTCCGGGATGCTCCCCGGCGAGGGACGGTAGGTGGTCGGGTCAGCCACGCCACCAAGCCTATGGGGCACCACCGACAGTCTTACGAGGCCCCGTCCTTACGCGCGGCGCCGTCAACCCTTCGGGTGGCCGTTCCCACCATCCGGTCCGTATTTCACTACGTATACCGACCTAAGTCGGGTCTTCGGCCGGAACCGACGTTCGTTGGTTCCTGGCGGGTGAATCGGTTGATTACTTTCCGTCCCAGTTCCACTTCATTCGGTTCTTCGTCAGATGACGCTCGAAAGGACTCCTGCACCGTGAGCCGTCTTCGCACGCTGGGCGCCGCCACCCTCGCCGCCGCAGCCCTCACCATGACCGCGGGCGCGGTCGCCTCCGCGGGCACCCCCACCGGTGTCCAGCCCAACATCGTGGGCGGCGGCACCGCCCCCACCGTGAGCTGGGGCGCCCAGGTCTACGTCAACACCCCGGGCCGTCAGTGGGACGGGTTCAACTGCTCCGGCAGCGTCATCGCCCAGCGCTGGGTCCTGACCGCCAAGCACTGCCTCGACTCCGACGGCACCGGCATGCGCGTCCGCGTGGGCAGCAACCAGCTGCAGGGCGGCCGTGAGATCGCCGTCGACCGCAAGGTGTCCTCGCCCGCCGGCTCCGACATCTCGCTGCTGCACCTGGCCTCCGACGCGGGCGTCACGCCGATCACCCTGGCGAGCTCGAACCCGTCGGTCGGCAGCACCAACCAGCTCTACGGCTGGGGCCGCGAGACCCCGACCGGCCCACCCGCCTCGGCGCTGAAGGTCGCCAACGTCCGCGTCAGCGGCAGCTCGAGCGACGCCTACGGCGGCCCGGCCATCCAGAGCGTCGGCATCAACGGTTCGGCGTGGAAGGGCGACTCGGGCGGCCCCCAGGTCTCCAACGGCGTCCAGGTCGGGGTCGCTTCGACCGTGCAGAACCAGAGCGGCTCGAACATCCGCGGCACCAACAACTACGGCAGCGTCGCTTCGGCCCGCTCCTGGATCCGTTCGACCACCGGGGTCTGACCTCCACCCCGGTGAAAGGGCCCTCCGAGACGCGACCCGTCTCGGAGGGCCCTTTCGCGTCGGCCTGTCGGTGGGGTGTGGGACGCTCGCGGGCATGCGGATCGCGACCTGGAACGTGAACTCGATCGGGCCCCGGCTGCCGAGGGTGCTGGACTGGCTCGGCACGGTACAGCCGGATGTGCTGTGCCTGCAGGAACTCAAATGCGGCACCGATGCCTTCCCCTTCGACGCCGTGAAGGAACTGGGCTACGAGACGGCCGCGTACGGCATCGGGCGCTGGAACGGCGTCGCGATCGTGTCCCGTGTCGGGCTGGAAGACGTGACACGCGGCCTGACCGGCGAGCCCACCTTCGAGGACAAGGCCGACGCGCGGGCCATCGGCGCCACCTGCGGCGGGCTTCGGCTGTGGTCGGTGTACGTGCCCAACGGGCGCGACCTGGAGAACCCGCACTACGGCTACAAACTCGCCTGGCTCTCGGCGCTGGAGGCGACCGTGCGGGAGGAGCAGGCGCGCGGACTGCCGTTCGCGGTGCTCGGCGACTTCAACATCGCGCCGACCGACGCGGACGTGTGGGACATCGGCGTGTTCGCCGAATCGACGCACGTGACCGAGCCGGAGCGGAAGGCGCTCGCGGCGCTACGCGATCTCGGGCTGTCGGACGTGTTCCCGCGGCCGCTGAAGTACGACCACCCGTTCACGTACTGGGACTACCGGGCCGGGAACTTCCCGAACAACAAGGGAATGCGGATCGACCTCGTGTACGCCGACGCGACGGTGGCCGGCGCGGTGACGGATTCCTATGTGGACCGTGAGGCGCGGAAGGGGAAGGGTCCCTCGGACCACGCGCCGATCGTGGTGGATCTTTCGCTCTGAGCGCGCGTTTCGTCCTCTGAATGCGGTCCTTGCGTGTGCAAGTACCGCATTCAGAGGACGAAACGCGGTCGGCCGGAGCGGGACGTCAGCCTTCCCAGGCCGCCTTATGCAGCCGCCGCAGCGCCCACACCGCCGCCACCGCGCGTTCCCGGTCCACCGCCTGCACGGCCATGACCGAGTAGTACTCGTCCTCCGGCAGCTCCAGCCGGGCCCACGAGGCCCCGTCCGGGAAGCTCACCGAGAGGACCTCGCTCCACGCGAACTTCTTGGTCATCAGCACGTTCCGGACCTCGATACCGTCCGCGTCGGCCTTCACGCGCGCCATCGCGAACAGCATGGTGCCCGCGGCGAGCAGGACCCCGATGCCGATCATCGCCGCCTGGTCGGACGGCTGGAAGATCACGCCGGTGTCCGAGCCGCGCAGCAGCACCGCGACGACCACGAACGTCGCCAGCAGGATCACCGCCAGCACGGAACACATCACCAGCGCGCGGCGGGGCCGCACCACCACGACCTCGGACTCCGTCATCACATCCGCCTCGACGCTCACACGAATCCCCGCTCGGTCCACGGCTGGCGCAGGTTGCGCAGCGCGTGCGCGGCGTCCAGCGCGGCGACCGTCGCTTCGTAGCCCTTGTCCTCGACGGAGCCGGGCAGGCCCGACCGGTCGAGGGCCTGCTGCTCGGTGTCGCAGGTGAGGACGCCGTTGCCGACCGGGGTGCTCTCGTCGAGCGCGACCCTGGTCAGGCCCGCGGTGACCGCGTCGCAGACGTACTCGAAATGCGGTGTCCCGCCCCGGATGACCACGCCCAGCGCGACGACCGCGTCGTGTGTGCGGGCCAGGGCCTGCGCGGCGACGGGCAGCTCGACGGCGCCCGCGACGCGCACGACCGTCGGCTCCTCCTCCAGGTCGGCCGCCTTGGCCGCCTCGAGGGCGCGGTCCAGCAGGGCGCTCGTGATCTTCGTGTGCCAGCGCGTGGCCACGATCCCGAGCCGGATGTTCTTACAGTCGGACAGGTCGAGTTCGACGTCCGGACGGCCTTCGCCGCTCACCGCGTGCCACCTCCGTTGCCCTGGTCGACCTCGGCGCCGACCTGGTCGAAATGCTCCAGCTGGGACAGGTCGTGCCCCATCCGGTCCCGTTTGGTCTTGAGGTAGCGCAGGTTCTCCGGGTTCGGCGAGATGGGCAGCGACACCCGCCCGCTGACCCGCAGGCCGTAGCCCTCCAGCCCGACGCGCTTGGCCGGGTTGTTCGTCAGCAGCCGCATCGAGCGGACACCGAGGTCGCACAGGATCTGCGCGCCGGTGCCGTAGTCCCGCGCGTCGGCGGGGACGCCGAGCTGCAGGTTCGCGTCGACGGTGTCCGCGCCGGCGTCCTGCAGCTGGTAGGCCTGCAGTTTGTGCAGCAGCCCGATGCCGCGGCCTTCGTGGCCGCGGATGTAGAGCACGACGCCCCGGCCTTCCTTGGCCACCGCTTCCAGGGCGGCCTCCAGCTGCGGGCCGCAGTCGCAGCGCAGCGAGCCGAAGACGTCACCGGTCAGGCACTCGGAGTGCACGCGGACCAGGATGTCCTCGCCGTCGCCGATCTCGCCGTAGACGAACGCGATGTGCTCGATGCCGTCGAGCAGGCTGTCGTAGCCGACCGCCCGGAACGTGCCCGCGTTCAGCGGGATCCGCGCCTCGGCGACCCGCTCGACCTGCTTCTCGGTGCGCCGCCGGTACGCGATCAGGTCGGCGATGGTGATCATCTTGAGGTCGTGGTCCGCGGCGAAGACCTCGAGTTCGTCGCGGCGGGCCATGTCGCCCTCGTCCTTCTGCGACACGATCTCGCAGAGCACCCCGGACGGCGAAAGGCCGGCCAGCCGGGCCAGGTCGACGGACGCTTCGGTGTGCCCCGGGCGCCGCAGGACACCGCCCTGCTTGGCGCGCAGCGGGACCACGTGGCCGGGCCGCCGGAAGTCCGACGCCTTGGACGCCGGGTCGGCGAGCAGCCGGACGGTGTGCGACCGGTCGGCCGCGGAGATACCGGTGGTGATGCCCTCGGCGGCGTCGACCGTGACGCTGTACGCGGTGCCGCGCTGGTCCTGGTTCGTGTGGTACATCGGCGGCAGGTCGAGCCTGTCCGCCTCGGCCTCGGTCAGCGCCACGCAGACGTAACCCGAGGTGTAGCGCACCATGAAGGCCATCAGTTCCGGCGTGGCCTTCTCCGCCGCGAAGATCAGGTCACCCTCGTTCTCGCGGTCCTCGTCGTCCACCACGACGACCGGACGGCCGGCCTTGATGTCGGCGATGGCCGCCTCGATGGCATCGGCGTTCACGGCCACCCCGCCTCCACAGGGGGTCAGACCGGCCGACCCCGGAATCGCACTCGTCTCGCTCACGCCCGCTCCTCCGTGCCGCCATTGTCCCCCTGCGCGCGCAGGTGCGGCATGGCCAGCTTTTCGACGTACTTGGCGACCACGTCCACCTCGAGATTCACCAGGTCACCCGGGGTGTTCCGGCCGAGCGTGGTCAATTCGAGGGTGGTCGGGATCAAGGCGACGGAGAACTCCTCGTCGGTCACCGAAGCGACCGTGAGAGAGACGCCGTCGACCGCGATCGACCCCTTCTCGACGACGTACCGGGACAGCTTCTTCGGCAGCGCGAACGTGGTGAGTCCCTGCTCGTCGCGTTTGAGGAAGACGCCGGTGCCGTCGACATGGCCCTGCATGATGTGCCCGCCGAGCCTGCCGCCCGCCGGCGTCGCGCGTTCGAGGTTGACGACGTCGCCGACCTGCACCTTCGCGAGGCTGGAGCGCTGCAGGGTTTCGTGCACGACATCGACGGTAAACTCACCGCCCGCCACCGCGACCACGGTGAGGCACACGCCACTCACCGCGATGGAGTCGCCGTGCCCGGCGTCGCCGGTCACCAGCGGCCCCCGCACGGTCAGTCTCGCGGCGTTCGGGACCTGCTCGACCGCGGTGACCTCGCCGAGTTCCTCGACAATGCCGGTGAACACTCCTGCTGCCCTCCTCCTGGGTACACCGTCGCCGGGGACGGTGCTTCCCTCATCCAACACCCATCCGGGCCGATTCCTTCTCCTGACCCGACGGCGGATCAAGTGGCGGGATCAGCCGCGGGCGCGGGCCGCCTGTTCGCGAAGCGCCGCGACGGCCTTACCAGGGTCTTCGGCGCCGTAGACGGCGGAACCGGCGACGAAGCAGTCCACACCGGCTTCGGCGGCCTGCTCGATGGTGTCGGCGTTGATCCCGCCGTCGATCTCGACGACGAGCTTGAGGTGGCCGGTGTCGACCAGGCGCCGAGCGGTACGCACCTTGTCGAGGACACCCTCGATGAACGACTGGCCGCCGAAACCGGGCTCGACCGACATCACCAGGAGCGTGTCGTAGTGCTTGAGGGTCTCGAGGTGGTCCTCGATCGGCGTGTTCGGTTTGATCGACAGACCGGCCTTCGCCCCGGCGGCGCGCAGGTTCTTCGCCAGCGCGATCGGGTCGTGCGCGGCCTCGACGTGCACGGTGACGTTGTAGGCGCCGGCCTCGGCGTACCCGATGGCCCACTTGTCGGGGTTCTCGATCATCAGGTGGCAGTCGATCGGGACGTCGGTGGCCTTGAGCAGCGACCGCACCACCGGCAGGCCCAGGGTCAGGTTCGGCACGAAGTGCGCGTCCATGACGTCGACGTGGACCCAGTCCGCGCGGACTGAAGTATTGCCCCCACCCTTCCCCTCCCCCGCGACGGCGCGGATCTCGTCGCCGAGCCGGGCGAAGTCCGCGGAGAGGATGCTGGGTGCGATCAAAGGTCGGTGAGCCACGCGCCCGAGTGTAAGAGGGCGTCGCTAACGCCCGCTAACCGGCTGTGACCGCCCGGCCGGTCTTGAGGATGACGCGAAATGGCACCGCAGTGGGAGGTGCGCGCACGTCCGGGGCGAATAGCGTTCCGGCCATGGTCAACCCACTCAAGCCCCTGGTCCGGATCGGTAGTTACCGGAGCGTGCCGTTCGGGCTCCTCGGCATGGTGATGACGGCGATCCCGTTCCCGATCGCGCTCGTCACCGCCATCCTCGTCCCGGGCGATGTGCGGGTGAAGATGGCCTACGGCGTGCTCGCCGTAGGCGTGCTGGTCGCGCTGGCCGGGCTGCCGGGCCCGATGCGCCGGGTGAGTGTGTGGTTCGCGAACCAGATGCTGGGCACCCGGATCGCCCAGCCCCCGCCGCGGACGAAGATCGCGTGGGCGGAGCGCTGGCGCTCGGCGGCCTGGTTGCTCGTGCACACCACGCTCGGCTGGGTGCTGTTCGGCCTCGGCTGTTTCCTGATGCTCGGCTTCGTGTTCGCCTTGGTGTGGGTGGGAGGCGGCGGCAGCCCCATCGAGTTCTTCGGGGAACGGGTGACGGTCGAACCCGGCACCGGCGGGCTGTGGACGCTGCCGCTCGCGCTGGTCACGTTCGTCGTCATCGCCTACGTCCTCGTCGGTTTCACCAGGCTGTTCCAGTACTGCGCGGTCGCCCTGCTGGGCCCGTCCGCCGCCGAACGCGTCGCCGCCGCCGAAGTCCGGGCGAACCACTTCGAGCAGCGCAACCGGCTGGCCCGCGAGCTGCACGACTCCATCGGGCACACGCTGACGACGTCCACCATCCAGGCCGCCGCGGCCGCCGAACTGGTCGATTCCGAACCGCAGCTGGTGCGCCGGGCGCTGGGCACCATCGAGGAGTCTTCGAGGGCGGCGCTCGAAGACCTCGACCACGTGCTCGGCCTGCTGCGGGAGGACCGGTCGTCCCGCGAACCCGAGCGGCGGCTCATCGAGGCCGGGACGCTGGCCGAACGGGCCCGCGCGGGCGGCGCGGTGATCGACTACGAGCTGACCGGCCCCGCCGCCGAACTGCCCGCGACCCTTTCGCGGGAGGCGTACCGGATCGTCCAAGAAGGACTGACGAACGCGTTGCGGCACGCCCATCCCGGCCCGGTGTCCGTGCGGGTCGCGGTGCTCGCCGACGCGTTGCGGATCGAGATCGTGAACCCGCTCGTGGCGCACGCGGCCGTCTCCGGCGGTGGCGGCAACGGGCTGCCGGGCCTCACCGAACGCGTCGAAGCCTTGCGCGGGGAACTCGTCGCGGGGCCGGCCATCGACGGGGAACCGCTGTGGCGGCTGGTGACCACGATCCCGCTACGGTCGCGCTCATGACACTGCGCGTCCTGATCGTCGACGACGAACCCTTGCTGCGCGCCGGATTGCGCTCGCTGCTGGACAACCAGCCGGATCTGACGGTGGTCGGTGAGGCAGGCGACGGCGGCGAGGTGGTCGGCCTGGTGCGGCGGACGCGGCCCGACGTGGTCCTGATGGACGTGCGCATGCCCGGCATGGACGGGATCGAGGCGACCCGGCGGGTACTGGCCGAGATCCCCGAGCCGCCGAAGGTCCTCGTGATCACGACGTTCGACAACGACGACTACGTCTACGACGCGCTGCTGGCGGGCGCCAACGGATTCCTGCTGAAGCGGGCGCGCAAGGAGGAGTTCGCGCACGCCATCCGGACGATCGCCGCCGGGGAGACACTGCTGTTCCCCGACGCGATCCGCCGGATGGTCACCGCGCGCCCGGCGCCGTCCGGCCTCGCTCCCCGGCCGTCGTCGCTGACGAAACGGGAGACCGAGGTGCTGCGGCTCATCGCCACCGGGATGTCCAATGTGGACATAGCGGCCGAGCTGGTCATCAGTCTCGAAACCGTGAAGACCCATGTGGGCAACATCTTCGGGAAACTGGGCGCGGCCAACCGCAGCCAGGCGGTGGTGTTCGCCTACGAGACCGGCGTCGTCGCGCCCGGGCACAGCCTGCGCTGACCTCTCGGGTGCGGACACCCGCACCCCGGAAAGTGGGGTACACCCCACGTCCACTGTGGGGCTTACCCCATGGCCGCCGCAGCCGGGCACCCCTAGCTTGGGTTCATGCGAAAATCCTTGCCAGGCAAGAAGATCATCGCCGTCGGTTCCCTGGTCGCGCTGCTCGCCGCGACGACCGCCGCCCCCGCGCTCGCCGCGGGCAAACCACATGACGAGGTCGACAAGGCGCTGAAAACGCTGGTTCAGGACGGTGTTCCCGGCGCGCAGGCGACCGTGACGAACCCGTCCGGGCGGACGTGGTCGGAGCGCGAAGGCGTCGGGAACGTCAAGACCAAGGCACCATTCCCGCACGGCTCGAAGTTCCGGGCGGCGAGCGTCACCAAGACCTTCGTCGCCGTCGTGGTCCTGCAGCTCGTCGCCGAGGGGAAGGTGCGGCTGGACACGCCGATCGACCGGTATCTGCCGGGGCTCGTCCGCGGGAACGGCAACGACGGCACCAAGATCACCGTGCGGCAGCTGCTGCAGCACACCAGCGGGCTGTACAACTACGTCCGCGATCTCGACATCGACGAGTGGCGGCATCGCGGCGCCGAACCCGAAGAGCTGGTGGCGATCGGCCTGGCGCATCCGCCGGACTTCGAACCGGGCGCGAAGTGGGCGTACTCCAACACGAACTACGTCATCGCGGGCATGCTCATCGAGAAGCTCACCAGCCGCTCGGTCGCCACCGAGATCCGGAACAGGATCGCCAGGCCGCTCGGCCTGCGCGACACCTATCTGCCGCAGCGGGGTGACGAAAGCCTGCCGTCACCGCATCCGCGCGGATACGCACCGCACGAGACGGGGCTCGTCGACTTCACTGACCTCGACCCGTCGGCCGCCGGCGCCTCCGGCGGGCTCGTTTCGACCGGGGAAGACCTGAACCGCTTCTTCGGCACGCTCATCGACGGCCGTCTCCTGCCGAGGCCGCAGCTGGCGGAGATGCAGCGCACCGTTCCGGCGCCCGTCGGCCTTCCCGGCGCGGAGTACGGCCTCGGTATCGCGTCCGTCCCGCTGTCCTGTGGTGGCGAGTTCTGGGGGCACGGCGGCAACATCCGCGGCTTCGCGAACCTGTCGGGCGCGGTGCCGCACGGCAGGCGGGTGAACGTCGTGGTGAACCAGGATCCGTTGCCGGACAAGGCGTCGGACGACCTCGCCAAGGCGCTGGATACCGGGTTCTGTGCCCGCTAAACGACCGGGAGCAGGTCCAGTACGGAGGTCCACGAGGTCTCCGGGGTGAGTCTCGTGGTGGTGACACCGGCGGAGACGAGCGTGTCGAGATGGCGCTGCCAGGCCGGATGGTGCATCCGCGTGTCCTGGATCTGGTAGCCCAGCACGATCGTGATGCCCGGGGTGCCGAGGACGTCGCCGAGCACGGTCAGCGCCTGGTTGTCGGCGATGCCGAGCGCCAGCTTCGCCACGGAGTTCGCGGACGCGGGCGCGAACAGGAACACCTCGGGATCCGGATGCGGCCGGGGTTCGCCCGGCAGCCGGGAGGTACTGCGGACCGGCAGCCCGGTGCACTTCTCCAGGTCACCGAGCCCGCCGGTCTCCTCGAGCCAGCGGGCCGCGGTGGGGGTCAGCGTGATCGCGAGCTCCCAGCCGCGGTCCGCGGCCGGTTTCGCGAGCTGCGCGGCGAACCGGGTGTCCAGTCCGCCGCACGAGCTCGCGACCAGGCCGAGGACCCTGCTCACCCGGCGGAGTCCGGCTTCCGCAGGACGGCGCAGAACATCGCGTCCGTGCCGTGGCGGTGCGGCCACAGCTGGACGTACGGGCCGTTGCCGAGCTGCGGGACGTCCGGGAAGAACTCCCGCGCGTCGACGATCTGGGCACCGGCACGGCGCGCGGTCTCCCCCACGACGCCTTCGGTCTCGGCCAGATGCGGCGAGCAGACGACGTAGGTGACGACGCCGCCGGGCCGGACCAGGTCCAGCGCCGCGGTGATCAGCTGGCCCTGCAGTTTCGTCAGGTCCGAGATGTCGCTGGGCTGACGGCGCCAGCGCGCTTCGGGGCGGCGGCGCAGCGAGCCGAGACCGCTGCACGGCGCGTCGACGAGGACGCGGTCGTAGCCCGGTTCGAGACCGGTCTCGCGGCCGTCGGCGACGTGCACGGTCACCGGCAGGTCCTGGACTGCGTTCTCGATCAGCTTCGCACGGTGCGGAGCCTTCTCGACGGCGTCGACGGTGGCGCCGTAGGCCACCGCCAGCGCGCCGAGCAGCGCCGCCTTGCCACCCGGACCGGCGCACAGATCCAGCCAGCGCACGTCGGAGCCGGTGAGCGGGACCCTCGTGACGGCGACGGCGCACAGCTGGCTGCCTTCGTCCTGTACCGCGGCCAGCTTTTCCTTGATCGGCTCGATGTCGCCGGGGTCACCGGAGCCCGCGGGCATCCGGACGCCGTAGGGCGAGTACGGGGCGACGTCGCCACCGGTGATCGCGGCCAGTTCGTCGGCGCTGATCTCGCCGGGCCGGGCGACCAGGTGGACGTCGGGGCGGTCGTCGTCGGCCTCCAGGGCCGCCTTCAGCTCCGCTCCCTTGTCCCCCAAGGCTTCCGCGAACGACCTTGCGACCCAGCGCGGATGCGCCGTCCGCAGGGCGTAGGCGCCGATCGGGTCGACGGCCTCGTCCGGCGCCAGTTCGTTCAGCCAGGTCTCTTCGTCCTTTTCGGACACCGAGCGCAGTACCGCGTTCACGAAACCCGCGATCCAGGAACCGACTTCGGCGCGGACGAGGTCCACAGTGGACCCGACGGCGGCGTGCTGGGGGATGCGGGTGCGCAGCAGCTGGTACGCGCCGAGCCGCAGCCCGTCCAGCACGATGGCGTCCACCTTGGCCAGCGGCCGGTCGAGGCAGGCCTCGATGACGGCGTCCAGCATGCCGACCGCGCGGCAGGTGCCGTAGGTCAGTTCGGTGGCCAGTGCCGCGTCGCGGCCGGAGATCCGGCGGTTGCGCAGCAGTTGCGGCAGCACCAAGTTCGCGTACGCGTCGTCTTCCCGGACCGCGCGAAGGACGTCGAAAGCGACCTGCCGGGCCGGATCGATCTGCGGCGGGCGGCTGGGCCCCTCTTTACGCGGGCCCGGTCGGCCTCGCTCCGGCCTCGACGGCCGGCGTTCCCTACGCTCGTTCACTGCAGGCGCTCTCCTTGTTCGATCCTCGTACCGCGCGCCCAGTCGGTGGCCGCCATCCGCTTCTTCCCCTGCGCCTGCACCTCGCCCAGCCGCACCGGCTTCGACGCCGTGCCGACCAGGACCCGCTTGCGCTCCACGACCAGCTCGCCGGGCGGGGGACCCGGCTCGTCGACGATCGTCACCGGGCCGAGTTTCAGCCGCTCGCCCCGGAATTCCGCCCACGCGCCCGGTTCCGGCGTGACCGCGCGGATCTGCCGGTCGACCGCGGCGGCCGGGTCGGCGAACGACACACGCGCGTCGTCGACGGTCACCTTGGGCGCGTAGCTCACGCCGTCGCCGGTCTGCTCGACCGCGCGCAGCGAGCCGTCGGCGACTCCGTCCATCGTGGACACGAGCAGCTTCGCCCCGGACTCCGCCAGCCTGGCGAGCAGTTCCCCGGCGGTGTCGGTGCCGGCGATCTGCTCGGTGACCACGCCGTAGACCGGGCCCGCGTCGAGTTCCTTGACGATGCGGAACGTCGAGGCGCCGGTGATCTCGTCCCCGGCGCGGATCGCGGCCTGGACCGGCGCGGCGCCACGCCACGCGGGCAGCAGCGAGAAGTGCAGGTTGACCCAGCCGTGCAGCGGGATGTCCAGCGCGGCCTGGGGCAGCAACGCCCCGTACGCGACCACCGGGCACGCGTCGGGCGCGATCTCCGCGAGCCGGGCGAGGAACGCGGGGTCGCTCGCCTTCGGCGGGGTCAGCACCTCGATCCCGTGCTCGTCGGCCAGCGCGCCGATCGGCGACCGGACGACCCGGCGGCCACGGCCTGCCTGCGCGTCCGGACGGGTCACGACGGCGACGACCTCGTGCTGCTCGGACGCGAGAAGCGCGCGCAGCGACGGGACGGCGGGTTCGGGGGTGCCGGCGAAGACGAGGCGCATCAACGCACCTCCGCCGGGGGGACGGGTACCTCTGACAGGGCGAACATCGCTCTGCAGTCTAGAAGGACCTCACCACCCCGGCGCGCCCGCGCTCCCCTGGCACTCCGCTGAAGCGCGTGAAAGCCCCCTTCCCTCTGCTGAGCCGAGGGAAGGGGGCCTTCACGCGCAGTGGTCCTAGCGGGGCGGCCAGGGCAGGACGACGGCCGCCGAGCCGCCACCCCGGCGCGTGGGTTCGGCGGCGGCGAGCCACCGGCCGTCCCTCAGCCGTTCGACGCCGGTCGCGGCCCCGATCTCCGCGGGCGCCGTCGAGAAGCCCTGTCCCTTGGCCTTCAGCGCGGCGAGCACCTCGGTCTGGTCCAGGAAAGCCTGCTCCACCTGCGCGGCCGCCGAGTTCCGCTGTGAGGCGCGCGGTTCGGCGATGGCGTCGACCAGTTTCAGCCCGCGATCGATGCGGCCGGTGAGGATCTGCAGCACCGTGGTGATGATCGACGCGCCACCGGGCGAGCCGACGGCGAGGAACGGCTTGCCGTGGTCCAACACGATGGTCGGCGCCATCGACGAACGCGGGCGCTTGGCCGGCCCCGGCAGGTTCGGGTCGGGCACGCCCGGCGTCACCGGGGTGAAGGAGAAGTCGGTCAATTCGTTGTTGAGCAGGAACCCGCGGCCCGGCACGACGATGCCGCTCCCGCCCTCCTGCTCGATGGTCAGCGTGTAGGCGACGACGTTGCCCCATCGGTCGGCGACCGTGAGATGCGTGGTGTTCTCGCCCTCGTACGGCGTCGGCGCGGCGTTCGTCCCGGCCACGCACGGCGTGGGATCGCGCGGATCCGCCGGCGCGACCGGGCTCGTCCCGGCCTTCGCGGGGTCGATCAGGCACGCGCGGCTGTCGGCGAACTTCTGGCTGATCAGTTCCTTCGCCGGGACGTCGACGAAGGCCGGGTCGCCGATCCACCGGTTGCGGTCGGCGAATGCGTATCGGGTCGACTCCAGGAAGTAGTGCAGGTAGTCGGCCTTCTCCAGCTTCGAGAGCTTCGTGTTCTCGAGGATGTTCAGCGCCTCGCCGACGGTCAGCCCGCCGGACGACGGCGCGGGCATGCCGTAGACGTCGAGACCCCGGTACTGGGTCTTGGTCGGCTTCCGCTCGACGACGCGGTACTTCGCGAGGTCGGCCGCGGTCAGGTCACCGGGACGCACCTTCAGCGTCGAGGCGGGGTCGACCGGCGGCTTCCGCACGGTGTCGACGACGTCCGCGCCGATCGGGCCGCGGTACAGCACGTCGGTGCCCTTCGCGGCGAGCTGCGCGTACGTGCCCGCGAGGTCCGGGTTCTTGAACGTCGTGCCGACCGCGGGCGGCGCGCCGCCGGGCAGGTACAGCGACCGGGTGGACGGGAACGCCGAGAAGCGGGCGGCGTTGTTGGAGATCTGGGTGTTGAAGGTCTGGTCGACGGTGAAGCCCTTGCGGGCGAGTTCTTCGGCGGGTTCGACCGCCTTCGCCAGCGACTTGGTCCCCCACTTGCGCAGGGCTTCCTGCCAGGTGGCGGGCGTGCCGGGCACACCGACGCTCAATCCACTGGTGACGGCTTCGGAGAACGGGATCGCCTTGCCGTTCTCGACGAAGAGGTTCTCGTTCGCCGTCGACGGGGCGGTCTCGCGGCCGTCGAGGGTGTGCACCTTGCCGGTGCGCGCGTCGTAGTAGACGAAGAAGCCGCCACCGCCGACCCCGGCGGAGAACGGGTCGGTGACGCCGAGCGCGGCGGCCGTCGCGACGGCGGCATCGACGGCGTTGCCGCCCTCGCGCAGGATCTTCGTGCCGATCGCGGTCGCGTCCGCGTCGATACTCGACACCGCGCCCAGATAGCCGACGGCGGTCGGAGATTTGGGTGTCGGTGGCGCGGCCGCCGCCATCCCCGGCGCGGCGGTGCCGATCAGGGCGGCGATCGCGGTGACTGCGGTGATACGTACCGGAGTGCTTCTGTGCGCGGCCATGGCGCGAGTCTGCCCCGCCTGTCCACCCCGGACAAGACCCGGCCGGACCTGCGAACGTCGGTGGTGCCGCCCGGCCCGGATGAGAAGAATGCGCTCCATGAAGACTCCCGGCAGGCGATGGGGCGTGTTCCTTCCGCTGCTCATCGCCGTCCCCGTCCTCGCGGTCCCCGGCGTCGCGCGAGCCGAAGGCGCGCGTGCCTGCTTCGACGACTCCGCGGCGATCACCGTCGAGGAGAAGCGGCTCACCGCGACGATGCCTTCCGGCGGTCCCGCGGTCGGCCCGGAACTCGTCCGGCTCGCCGGATTCGACAAGCTCGTCTCCGACTTCACGACGCGCCTCTGCGCGGCGAAGACCGCTTTGCGTGCCGAAAAGCTCGCCGAGACCGCCGGTGACGGGCTCTGGCGGACCGCGGTCGACCGCGCGCAGGGCCGCCGTCCCGATCTCGGCAGCATCGACAAGGCCGACGACCGCCCGCTCTACTGGGCGCGTCTGCGAATGAGCAAGGCGTTGCGGCAGTGGACGCCGCGTTTCCCGCTGTCCGCGCCCGCCCGGGCTGAGCTGCTGAAGACGTTCGACTTCGGCGCGCGAGGACTCGACGACTCCCGCTTCCCGTCCGGCCCGAAGCTGCGGCGCGTACTGGTGAGCGGGTTCGACCCGTTCACCCTCAACGGCGCGGGCGTCCGCATCGCGAACCCGTCGGGCGCGGCCGCGCTGCATCTCGACGGCAAGGTGATCCAGACCCCGACGGGGCCCGCGCAGGTCCAGGCCGTGTCGTTCCCGGTGGTGTGGAGCTACTTCGACGCCGGCATCGTCGAGGCGGCCTACGGCCAGGCGTTCAAGGACCGTTTCCGGCGCCCGGAGCTGATCATGACGATCAGCCAGGGCCGTCCCGGCCGCTTCGACATCGAGCGCTGGGCGGGTGCCTGGCGCGGTGGTTCGCCGGACAACCTCGACGAGCCCGTCCGCGGCCCGGTCCCGCCCGCCGACGGCTGGCCGCAGCCGGCCGCCCAGTTCATCGAAACCACGCTGCCGTACGAAAAGATGCTCGCCGCGCCCGCCGGGGCGTACCAGGTGCTGTACAACCAGGCGTTCTGCGTCTGGCCGGACAGCGGTAACCCCGGAACCGGGACGGCGGTCTGCCGGACGGACGCGCCGAAGCCCGGCGAGATCGCCGCTTCCGGTGGCGGCGGCAACTATCTCAGCAATGAATCGATGTACCGAAGCAATCGGCTGCGGACGGGCCTCGGCCTGACCGGGATCGCGGGCGGGCATCTGCACACTCCCGTCCTCGGCACGCCCACCGATCCTTCGGCGCTGACCGACGCCGATTTCGAGGCGCGGCGGGCGGCGATCTCTTCGCAGATCGTCACTCTGCTCACCTCCGCTCTGGGCGGCTCCGCCACGAAGCCCGCTTCGCCTGCTCCGGACGCTTCGGCTCGCGCCGACGTCCTCGCGACCCCCGGCACGACCCTCTGACCCCACGCATTCAGTCCTCTGGATGCGGTAGTTCGAAGCCGAACTACCGCATCCAGAGGACGAAACGCGGAGGTTAGATGAGCTCCAGGGGGTCCAGCTGGATCCGGATGGGTTCGGACGCCTTGCGCGCGTCCCGGCGCGCGGCTGCGGCGTGGACGGCGGCGGCGAGCGCCTTCCCGTCCGGCCGCGCGACGCGCACCAGGGCGCGTTCGCGTTCGGCGTTGCCGTCCTCGTCGACGTCGCCGAGCGGCACCGGGCCTAGCACCTCGCCGGTCTCCGGGAGGGCCAGGTCGTCGAGCAGTCCGGCGACCGCGTCCGGCGTGCCTTCGATACTCGCCATCCGCATCGCGGGCGGGAAACCGAGTTCGCGCCGCTCGGCCAGTTCGAGGCTCGCGTGCCAGCCCGGGTCCCAGCGCACCAGAGCCTGCACCACCGCGAGTCCCGCTTCCGCGCCGACGAACACGCGCCCGCCTTCGGTTCCCGGCCGCACCAGGGCCGCGGCGGCCATCCAGCGGCGCAGGGTCTCCTCCCCCGCGCGCAGGTCCTGCCGCCCCAGCAGCGCCCAGCCGTCCAGCAGCAGCGCCGCGCCGTAGCCGCCTTCCGCGACCGGCTCGGCGCCCGGCGTGCACACCACCAGCGCCGGTTTCCCCGGCACTGAAGCCAAAACCTCCGACGCGCCCGAGGTCCGCACCGGGAATCCGGAGAACGCGCGGCCCAATTCCTCCGCGGTGCGCTTCGACCCGACGACGACCGCCCGCAATCGCACGGAACCGCAAGCGGCGCAATGGAAGTTCGTCTCGGGGACGCCGCACCACCGGCAGGCTGGCGGCCTCGGCGCGCCGTCGATCAGTCCGCCCGGCAAGGAGAGCGGGCCCGCGCACCGGCGGCAGTGCGCCGACGTCCGGCAGTTGCCGCAGGCGAGCCCCGGGACGTACCCACGGCGCGGAACCTGCACCAGCACAGGGAATCCACCGGCCAGCGACTGCCGGGCCGCCTCGAAGGCGACCGACGGGAGCCGCGCGGCCTTCGCCGCTTCGTCTCGGGCGACGTCGAAGTCCTCGCCGACCGGGGTGACCCGCGGCGCGGCCGCCCGCAGCTCGGGCCGGGCCGCCACGAGAGGCTGCGCCCAGCCCGATTCGACCAGGAACTGCGCCTCGGCGGTGCGTGCGAAACCGGCGACGAGCATGGAGCCCTTCGCGGCGTGCGCGCGGTCCATCAGCACGTCGCGGACGTGCGGGTACGGCGCGTGCTGGTCGAGGTGGACGTCGTCGCCGTCGTCCCACACCACGAACAGACCGGGATCGGCGACCGGCGCGAACATCGCCGCGCGCGTGCCGACGACCACGCGCACCGCGCCACGCAACACCGCGAGCCAGCGGCGGTAGCGTTCGGCGGGGCCGAGCCCGGCGATCAGCGCGACGACGGAATCGTTACCTAGCAAGGAAACGCACGCGTCGTGCAGCCGGGTCAGGTCACGGTGGTCGGGGACGACCATGACCACCCCGCGTCCGGCCGCGGCCGCGACGGCGGCCGCTTCCGCGAGCCGGTGCGGCCAGTCCTCCCCCGGCAACGCCTGCCAGACCGCGTTGGCCGGACGCCGTTCCGCGATGGCCTCCAAGAAGGCGGGACCGTTCTGGTACCTCTCCCAAGCCGTGGTTTCGGGCGGTTCCGGCGTCGGCGCGGGCTCGGCGGGCGGTTCGCCTTCGACCTTCGCGTGCCGTGACGGGATCGCGAGCCGCAGGACGTCGCTGAGCGTGCCGCCGTAGCGGTCCGCGACGGACCGGCAGAGCGTGAGCAGCGCCGGGGGCAGGACGGGCTCACTGGAGGTCACCCTGTCGATGTACGCGAGCTTTCCGGTGAACTCCGTGGTGTCGGCGCGCTCGACGAGGTACCCGTCGACGAGCTGCCCCGCGAACCGGACACGCACCCGGCAGCCGGGCACGGCGGCTTCGTGCAGCTTCTCGGGGATCCGGTAGTCGAAGGTGCGGTCGAGGTGCGTGAGCGGGATGTCCACGACGATCCGCGCGACCGGGTTCTCGGGCGCGGGGTTCTGCGCTCCGCGGCGGCTGGCGGGTTTCGCGCGGGACGGTTTGGCCTTCCGCGCCGGCTCGGCTTTCGGAGGCTCCGGAAGGTCCCACAACGGGGTCGGTTCGGGACTGCTGCTCACCCGGTGATCTCTACCAGACTCCCCCGCCACCGGCCGTACCGCGTGGCCGGCGTGACCGAACCCGGAACTCGCGTGATTGAAGCCGTAACTCGCGTGTTTGGAGGCCGCACACGTGAGTTACGGCCCTGAGCACGCGAGTTACGTCTCCAAGCACGCGAATCACGCCCTGCGGCACAGCCCGGATGTCGTGAAGGCCTCCTTCCCTACCCTCAAGGTAGGCAAGGAGGCCTTCACGGACAGACGGATCAGGCGCCCGCGGCCGACTTCAGGTCCGCGGCCCGCGCCGTGCTCTCCCACGGGAGGTTCAGCTCGGGACGGCCGAAGTGGCCATACGCGGCCGTCGGCGCGTAGATCGGGCGAAGCAGGTCGAGGTCGCGGATGATCGCGGCCGGACGCAGGTCGAAGACCTCCGTGATGGCGGCCTGGATCTTCGACGGGTCGACCGTCTCGGTGCCGAAGGTCTCGACGAAGAGGCCCACCGGGGCCGCCTTGCCGATCGCGTACGCGACCTGGACCTCGGCGCGGGCGGCGAGCCCGGCGGCGATGACGTTCTTCGCCACCCAGCGCATCGCGTACGCGGCCGAACGGTCCACCTTGGAGGGGTCCTTGCCGGAGAACGCGCCGCCACCGTGCCGGGCCATGCCGCCGTAGGTGTCGACGATGATCTTGCGGCCGGTCAGGCCCGCGTCACCCATCGGGCCGCCGATGACGAAGCGGCCGGTCGGGTTGACGAGCAGCCGGACGTTGGAGGTGTCGAGGCCGAGCTCGGCGATCTCCGGGGCGACCACGTGCTCGCGGACGTCGACGCCGAGCATCTGCTCCAGGTCGATGCCGTCCGCGTGCTGGGTGGACACGACCACCGTGTCGAGCCGCACCGGCTGGTCACCGGCGTACTCGATGGTGACCTGGGTCTTGCCGTCCGGGCGCAGGTACGGCAGCACGCCGTCCTTGCGGACCCGGGTCAGCCGCTGCGAGAGCCGGTGCGCCAGCGCGATCGGCAGCGGCATCAGCTCGGGGGTGTCCGAACAGGCGTAGCCGAACATCAGGCCCTGGTCGCCGGCGCCCTGGCGGTTGATCTCGTCCTCGTCCGACTCCACGCGGGACTCGTACGCGGTGTCGACACCCTGCGCGATGTCCGGCGACTGGGAGCCGATCGCCACGTTGACGCCGCACGAGTTGCCGTCGAAACCCTTGGCCGAAGAGTCGTAGCCGATCTTCAGGATCACGTCGCGGACGATGGTCGGGATGTCCGCGTAGGCCTCAGTGGTCACCTCACCGGCGACGTGCACCTGCCCGGTGGTGATGAGGGTTTCGACCGCCACCCGGCTACGCGGGTCCTTGGCCAGCAGACCGTCCAGGATCGAGTCGCTGATGGCATCGCAAATTTTGTCGGGATGACCTTCAGTCACCGATTCCGATGTGAACAGTCTGCTCGTGGACGCGGTCACGGTGCCCGTCACTCCCTCACCTAGACGTCTGATGCCTAGAAAGTTAGGCACCCCTCAGCTTGAACTCAAGCCTACTGACTATCGCTTTGGGGGCTCTCAACGCTTCATCAAGGTCACAACAGCATCCCACAATGTGGAAGCCAGTTCAGCCTTGGCGCCGAGGGGGATCGGGATTTCGGTGCCGTCGGCCCCGAGCAGCCAGCCCGAGTTGTCCTCGGTCCCGAAGGCCTTCCCTTCACCGACGGCGTTCACCACCAGCAGGTCCGCGCCCTTGCGCTTCAGCTTGACCCTGGCGTGGTCGAGGACGCCGCCCTTGTCGTCCCCGGTTTCGGCGGCGAAGCCGACGACCACCTGACCCTGCATCCGATTCCGCACCAGCTCGGCCAGGATGTCCGCGTTGCGGGCGAGCTCGACGACAGGATCCGGTGCGTCGTCGGATTTCTTGATCTTGTGGTCGGCCCGGTTCGAAGGCCGGAAATCGGCGACGGCGGCGGCCATCACGAGGACGTCGGCGGAGGCGGCCTCGGCGTGCATGGCCTGGCGCATCTCCTCGGCGGTCGACACGTGGACGACCTTCGCGCCCGCGGGCTCCGGCAGCGCGACGGTGTGCGCGGCGACCAGCGTGACCTCGGCGCCGCGCTGGGCGGCGACGCGGGCCAGCGCGTAACCCTGTTTGCCGGAAGAGCGGTTGCCCAGATACCGGACCGGGTCCAGCGGCTCACGGGTGCCACCGGCCGAAATCGCCACGCGCACGCCTTCGAGGTCACGCGGGAGGGCCTTCGGCACGGCCAGGAGGAGCCGGGCGAGGTCGACGATCTCGGCGGGGTCGGCGAGCCGTCCCTTGCCGGTGTCGGTGCCGGTGAGCCTGCCGGCGGCGGGTTCGGCGACGACCAGGCCGCGTGAGCGCAGCAGCGCCACGTTGTCGCGGGTGGCCGGGTGCTCCCACATCTCGGTGTGCATGGCCGGGAAGAACGCGACCGGGCACCGGGCGGTGAGCAGGGTGTTCGTCAGCAGATCGTCCGCGATGCCGTGCGCGGCCTTGGCGAGCAGGTTCGCCGTGGCGGGCACGACGATCACCAGATCGGCTTCCTTGCCGACACGGACGTGCTGGACCTCGGGCACTTCGGTGAACACGCCGGTGTGCACCGGGTTCCCGGAGAGTGCCTCGAAGGTGGCCGCGCCGACGAAGTTCAGCGCGGCTTCGGTGGGGACCACGCGGACGTCGTGACCGGATTCGGTCAGCCCGCGCAGGACCTCACAGGCCTTGTAAGCGGCGATCCCGCCGCCTACGCCCAGAACGACTTTGGGTTTATTCACCCTCGGTGTGCTCGAGCAGGCCACCGTGGATCTCGCGCAGGGCGATGGACAGCGGCTTCTCGCGCGGTCCCGGCTCGACCAGCGGGCCGACGTACTCCAGCAGACCCTCGCCCAGCTGGGCGTAGTAGTCGTTGATCTGGCGAGCGCGCTTGGCCGAGTAGATCACCAGCGCGTACTTCGAGCTGACCTTCTCGAGAAGGTCGTCGATGGGCGGGTTGGTGATGCCTTCGAGCTCTTCGTGCAGCGTGGCCTGAGTCGTCACTCGTGGTGCTCCGAATCTTCGGTAGAGATGTCGCCGGTTATCAAGTTTAGCAACTGCTCGGCGGCCTCTCGCACGTCGGCGTTGACGACGCGCTCGTCGAACTCGCCGGCGGCGGCGAGTTCGCGCTCTGCCTCGGCCAGCCTGGCCTTCACCGCGGCTTCGTTCTCGGTGCCGCGGCCGGTCAGCCTGCCGACCAGTTCTTCCCACGACGGCGGCATCAGCATCACCAGCCGGGCCTCCGGCATCGCCTTGCGGACCTGCCGCGCGCCCTGGAGTTCGATCTCCAGGATCGCGTTGCGCCCTTCGGCCAGCACCCGCTCCACGGGCCCGCGCGGGGTGCCGTAGCAGTTGCCCGCGAACTCGGCGTGCTCCAGCAGTTCGCCGTCGGCGACCATGCGGTCGAACTCGGGCCGGTCGATGAAGTGGTAGTGCTCGCCGTCCACCTCACCCGGCCTCGGCTTCCTGGTGGTCACCGAGACGCTGAAATAGATCTCCGGATCCAGCTTGCGCAGCTCCCCCGCCACGCTCGACTTCCCGACCCCCGAAGGCCCTGATACGACCGTGAGCCGGTGCCGGGATGCAACTCCCGCCACCGGCTCACCGCCGCGGTCAGCGCCCGGGTTCACCGGGTGGTCCTGACCGGTGCCGCTCACTCGCCGCTGAATTCGGCCAGCAGCGCCTTGCGCTGCCGGTCGCCGAGGCCGCGAAGACGACGGCTGGGTGCGATCTCCAGTCGTTCCATGGTCTGCTGGGCACGGACCTTGCCGACGCCCGGAAGAGCCTCGAGCAGAGCCGAGACCTTCATCTTGCCGAGGACTTCGTTCTCCTCAGCCTGCTTCAACACGTCGACCAGAGTGGTACCGCCCCGCTTCAGCCGCTCCTTCAGCTCAGCACGGATGCGGCGGGCGGCGGCGGCCTTCTCCAGCGCCGCAGCGCGCTGTTCCTCTGTCAGCTGGGGAAGTGCCACGTTTTCCTCCGGTAGTTCTCAAATCTGGGTGGGTGTGGCGACGGTACCCACCCGTTACCTCGGCCCACAATGCGGGGGTGGCTGGTCATGACGGATTCCCGGGCCTGCTATTGGCCTTTTTCCAGGGGACCGAGGGAATCCCGGGTCCGCCGAACGGCCGCACGCAACGCTTCGGGGTCCGGCCCGTGCTTGAGGACGTCGCGGGACGACGCGGGGAGCACACCCGGGAGTCCCGCCCCGAAAAGGGCCCGCAAATCGGCCGGAGTGGCCCCCTGTGCCCCGAAACCGGGGGCCAGGACGGGACCGTTCAGCTTGCTCAGATCGAGCTCTCCCGGCGCGATGGTGGCGCCGACGACGACACCGATGTCACCCAGAGGGCTTTGGTCGGCATTAAAGCCGGCCGCCGTGTCGACGATGTCCTGCGCGACGGTCTTTCCGTTGGGCAGCAAGGCATTCTGCAATCCCTGCGCCTCCGGGTTGGACGTGCGCGCGAGGACGAACAGCCCCTTGCCTTGCGCCTGCGCAACGTCGATCGCGGGGGCCAGCGAGCCGAACCCGAGGTACGGCGACACCGTGATCGCGTCGGCCTCGAGTTCCGCGCCGGCGGGCAGGAACGCCGCCGTGTACGCCGCCATCGTGGAGCCGATGTCGCCGCGTTTGACGTCCAGCAGGACGAGCGCGCCCGCCTCCCGGCACACCTTCATCGTCTTGGCCAGAACGGCGACCCCAGGAGGCCCGTAGGCCTCGAAAAAGGCCGACTGGGGCTTGATCACCGCGACCTCGGGCGCGATCGTCTCAGCGGCCGTGAGGGCGAACTTCTCCAAACCGCCCGCGTCCGCCGGGAGTCCCCACGCCTGGAGCAACCCGGGATGGGGGTCGATGCCGGCGCAGAGCGGTCCCTTTTCCGCGACCGCCCGCGCCAGCCTCGCCCCGAACCGCTCGCTCATGCCTTGGCCTTCAGCGCCGCCTGCAGGCTCTGCAGCGACCGCACGCCGATGTCGCCCTTGATGACGGCCTCTATCCCGTGCACGGCCGCCGCGGCGCCCTGCACCGTGGTGATGCAGGGGATGTCCCGCGACACCGCGGCGGTGCGGATCTCGTAGCCGTCGATACGGGGACCGCTGTTGCCGTACGGGGTGTTGATCACCATCTGCACCTCGCCGTTGAGGATGACGTCCACGACGTTCTGCTCCCCTTCGGCCGAACCCTCGTAGTGCTTGCGCACAACGGTGCAGGCGATTCCGTTGCGCCGCAACACTTCCGCGGTTCCCGACGTGGCGAGGATCTCGAAGCCGAGATCCGCCAGCCGCTTCACCGGGAACACCAGCGAACGCTTGTCGCGGTTGGCGACGGAGACGAACACCTTGCCCGAAGTCGGCAGCGAACCGTAGGCACCGGCCTGCGATTTGGCGAACGCCTTGCCGAAGGAGACGTCCACGCCCATGACCTCGCCCGTGGACTTCATCTCCGGGCCGAGCAGCGAGTCGACGCCGTGGCCCTCGGGGGTGCGGAAGCGGTGGAACGGCAGGACCGCCTCCTTGACCGCGACCGGCGAATCGGCGGGCATGTGGCCGCCGTCACCCTCGGCGGGAAGGACGCCGGACTCGCGCAGATCCTTGATCGACGAGCCGGTCATGATCAGCGCCGCGGCCTTCGCCAGCGGCACCGCGGTCGCCTTCGACACGAACGGCACCGTCCGCGACGCGCGCGGGTTGGCCTCCAGGACGTACAGGACGTCGTCCTTGAGCGCGTACTGGACGTTCAGGAGCCCGCGGACGCCGACGCCGCGCGCGATGGCCTCGGTCGAGCGGCGCACCGTCTCGATGTCGGTCCGGCCCAGCGTGATCGGCGGCAGCGCGCACGAGGAGTCGCCGGAGTGGATCCCGGCCTCCTCGATGTGCTCCATGACCCCGCCGAGGAAGAGTTCGTCGCCGTCGAACAGCGCGTCGACGTCGATCTCGATGGCGTCGTCGAGGAACCGGTCCACCAGCACCGGGTGCTCGGGGGTGACCTCGGTGGCGCGGTGGATGTAGCCGGCGAGGGATTCCTCGTCGTACACGATCTCCATGCCGCGCCCGCCGAGCACGTACGACGGCCGCACGAGGACCGGGTAGCCGATCTGGTCGGCGATCCGCTTCGCGCCCTCGAACGAGGTCGCCGTGCCGTACTTCGGCGCGGGCAGCCCGGCGTCGGTGAGGACCTCGCCGAACGCGCCGCGGTCCTCGGCGAGGTGGATCGCGTCCGGGGAGGTGCCGATCACCGGGACACCGGCGTCCGCGAGGCGCTTCGCGAGCGAGAGCGGGGTCTGGCCGCCCAGCTGCACGATGACCCCGGCGACGGTGCCCGACTCCTGCTCGGCGTTGACCACTTCGAGGACGTCCTCGAACGACAGCGGCTCGAAGTAGAGCCGGTCCGAGGTGTCGTAGTCGGTGGAGACGGTCTCGGGGTTGCAGTTGACCATGACGGCCTCGAAACCGGCCTCGCGCAACGCGATCGCGGCGTGCACGCACGAGTAGTCGAACTCGATGCCCTGCCCGATGCGGTTCGGCCCCGAGCCGAGGATCAGGACCTTCGGCTTCTCGGTCTGCGCGGTGATCTCAGACTGCGCCGCGGGATCGGTCTCGTAGGCCGAGTAGTGGTACGGCGTCTTGGCGGCGAACTCGGCCGCGCAGGTGTCGACGGTCTTGTACACCGGCCGCACGCCGAGACGGCGGCGCAGCGCGCGGACACCGTCCTCGCCTGCCAGTTCCGGCCGCAGCGAGGCGATCTGACGGTCGGAGAGGCCGGTGCGCTTGGCCCGCCGCAACAGCGGCTCGTCGAGCACCTGGGCGTCGCGAACCTCAGCGCCGACCTCGCCGATGAGGGCGATCTGGTCGATGAACCACGGGTCGATGCCCGAGGCCTCGTGCACCTGCTGGACCGTGGCGCCGAACCGCAGCGCCCGCTCGACCTCGTAGAGACGTCCGTCGTGCGGGGTGCGCAAAGCCTCCAGAACGGATTCCAGCGTCGCGCCCTCGGGGTCGGGCCGGGTCCAGAAGCCGGTGGCCTTGGTGTCGATGGACCGCAGTGCCTTGCCGAGCGCCTCGGGGAAGCTGCGGCCGAACGACATCGCCTCGCCGACGCTCTTCATCGTCGTGGTCAGCGTCGGGTCCGCGCCGGGGAACTTCTCGAAGGCGAACCGCGGCACCTTCACCACGACGTAGTCCAGCGTCGGCTCGAAGGCCGCCGGGGTCTCACCGGTGATGTCGTTGCGGATCTCGTCGAGGGTGTAGCCGATGGCGAGCTTCGCGGCGATCTTGGCGATCGGGAAGCCGGTCGCCTTCGACGCCAGCGCGCTCGACCGCGACACGCGCGGGTTCATCTCGATGACGACCATGCGGCCGTCCTCGGGGTTGATCGCGAACTGGATGTTGCAGCCGCCGGTGTCGACGCCGACCTCGCGCAGAACGGCGATGCCGACGTCGCGCATGTGCTGGTACTCGCGGTCGGTCAGGGTCATCGCGGGCGCGACGGTGACCGAGTCGCCGGTGTGCACGCCCATCGCGTCGATGTTCTCGATCGAGCAGACGACCACCACGTTGTCGTGCCGGTCGCGCATGAGCTCGAGTTCGAACTCCTTCCAGCCGAGGACGCTTTCCTCGATGAGCACCTCGGTGACCGGCGACTCGTCGAGTCCGGTGGAGGCGAGGCGGTTCAGCTCCTCGTCGGTGTGCGCCATGCCCGAACCGAGCCCGCCCATGGTGAACGACGGCCGGATGACCACCGGGAGGCCGACCTCGGCGACGGTCGCGCGGACCTCGTCCATGTCGTGGCAGACCCGCGACCGCGGCACCTCGGCGCCGATCGTGCGGACGATGTCCTTGAACTTCTGCCGGTCCTCGCCGCGCTGGATGGCTTCGACGTCGGCGCCGATCAGCTCGACGCCGTACTTCTCCAGGACACCGCGGTCGTGCAGGGCGACCGCGCAGTTCAGCGCCGTCTGCCCACCGAGGGTCGCGAGGATCGCGTCGGGGCGTTCCTCAGCGATGACCTTCTCGACGAATTCCGGGGTGACCGGCTCGATGTAGGTGGAGTCGGCGAACTCGGGGTCGGTCATGATGGTCGCCGGGTTCGAGTTCACCAGCGAGACGCGCAGTCCCTCTTCGCGGAGTACGCGGCAGGCCTGGGTGCCGGAGTAGTCGAACTCCGCCGCCTGGCCGATCACGATCGGCCCGGAGCCGATCACCAGCACGTGCTGGATGTCTGTCCTCTTCGGCATTACTTGGCCTTCTCCGTGTTGATCATGGCGCGCGGTCGACGAACGCGTAGCCGGGCCGTGAGTTCTTGAATTCCGTTGCAGTCCGCGCCGAAGGCGGCCCGCCTCCACGTTCGCGAGGCCTTCGGCCGATGCGCGCCGTCGTGGCCGGTCACCTGGTCAGCCATTTCCCCGCCCCGCGCTCTTGCTCATCAAACCCACGAACTCATCGAACAGGGGGGCCGCGTCGTGCGGGCCGGCGGCGGCCTCGGGGTGGTACTGCACCGAGAACGCGGGGACGTCGAACGCGCGGACACCTTCGACGGTGTCGTCGTTCGGGCAGTAGTGCGAGATCTGCGCGGCGCCGAACGGCGTCTCGAACCGCTGACCCGGCTCGCCTTCGAGGGCGAAACCGTGGTTCTGCGCGGTGATCGCGACGCGTTTGGTGGCCACGTCGATCACCGGGATGTTGATCCCGCGGTGGCCGTAGCGCATCTTGTAGGTGCCCAGTCCCAGCGCGCGGCCGAGGATCTGGTTGCCGAAGCAGATGCCGAACAGCGGGATCTCCCGCTGCAGCACCGATTTCGTCAGCTCGGTCGCGTGCGCGGTGGTCGCCGGGTCGCCGGGACCGTTGGACAGGAACACGCCGTCCGCCTCGACCGCGAGCAGTTCGTCCACAGTGGACGACGAGGGCAGCACGTGCACCTCGATACCGCGCGCGGCCATCAGGCGCGGGGTGTTGGACTTGATGCCCAGGTCCAGCGCGGCCACGCGGAACCGGGTCTCCCCTTGCGCCTTGACCACGTACGGCTGCTTCGTGGTGACCTCGCCGGCGAGGTCTGCGCCCTTCATCTGCGGGCTGGCCTTCACCTCGGCGAGCATCTCCTCGTCGGTGCCCAGCGCGTCACCGGAGAACACGCCGGATCGCATGGCGCCCTGCTCCCGCAGGTGCCGGGTCAGCGTGCGGGTGTCCACCTCGGAGATCCCGACGACACCCTGGCGCTCCAGTTCCTCGTCCAGCGTGCGCTTCGAGCGCCAGTTGGACGGGGTGCGCGCCGGGTCGCGGACGACGTAGCCCGAGACCCAGATGCGGGCGGACTCGTCGTCCTCGTCGTTCCAGCCGGTGTTGCCGATCTGCGGCGCGGTCTGGACCACGATCTGCCGGTGGTACGAGGGGTCGGTCAGCGTCTCCTGGTAGCCGGTCATACCGGTGCAGAACACCGCCTCGCCCAGGCTACGGCCACGGGCGCCGTACGCGGAGCCGCGGAAAACCCTGCCGTCTTCGAGGACCAACGCGGCGGGGGTCCTGGAACCGTTCGCGGTGCTCATCAGGCACCTCCCTTGATGTCGTTGCGGGTGTCTTGCAAAGCTTCGATCCACTGTGGATAGTCGTCGACGTCGTCGCCGCGGAATCCGGTGTCCAGTTCGACGTCACCGGCCAGCCAGGTGACGACGAGCAGCGCGTCGATGCCCATCACCTTCCCGGCCATCCCCTTGTCCTTGCGGACGCCGGTGACCGAGGCGCGCGGGATCCAGAAGTCCGGGGCGCCGCCGCGCTCGATGGCGATGCCGTCTTCGTGCAGGCGCCAGACCGCTCCGGTGCGCAGGCCGGCGCCGCGCGTGACGACGCGGTCCTGCCAGTGCCCGGCGGTCGTCGTGCTGACGTAGAGACCGGTCGACTCGATCAGCGCCTCGCCGGGTTCGGCGGGGATCTCGGCGAACGGCGGGACCTGGACGCTCTGCGCCCGTGACTTCCGCCGCCAGCCGCGCCACATCAGGAACACGCACAGGAGGAAGAAGGCGAAGACCGCCAGGGTCAGCAGAATCCGGTCGCTCATGGCGTGATCTTCCCTTCCCGCGCGGTGATCCGCCCGCGCAGCAACGTCGCCGTCACCACGCCGGGGAGCCGCATTCCTTCGTACGGGGTGTTCGCCGCGATGCTCGCGAACTCGGCGCCTCGCACGGTCCATTCGCTGTCCGGGTCCACCAGCGTCAGGTTGGCGGGTTCGCCGACCTCGATCGGACGGCCGTGGTCGGTCAGGTTGCCGATCTCGGCCGGCCGCTCGCTCATCACCCGCGCGACGCCCCGCCAGTCCAGCAGGCCGGTGCGGACCATGGTCTCGACCACGATCGACAGCGCGGTCTGCAGGCCGAGCATGCCCGGCCGGGCCGAGTTCCACTCGCAGTCCTTGTCCTGGACCGCGTGCGGCGCGTGGTCCGTGGCGACGCAGTCGATGACGCCCTCGGCGAGCGCGGCGCGCAGCTTCTCGGCGTCGGATTCGGTGCGCAGCGGCGGGTTGACCTTGTTGACCGGGTCGTAGGTCGCGAGCCGCTCGTCGGTCAGCAGCAGGTGGTGCGGGGTGACCTCGGCCGAGACCTTGGTGCCGCGGTCCTTGGCCCATTTGAGGATGTCCGCGGTGCCCGAGGTCGAAACATGGCAGACGTGCAGCCGCGCGTTCGCGTGCTCGGCCAGCAGGCAGTCACGGGCGACGATCGACTCCTCCGCCGAGGCGGGCCAGCCGGTGTAGCCCAAGCGTGCGGCCTGCTCGCCTTCGTGCGCCTGGGCGCCGACGGTCAGCCGCGGCTCTTCGGCGTGCTGGGCGATGACGACGCCGAGCGCCGTCGAGTACTCCAGCGCGCGGCGCATGAGCAGCGGGTCCGCGACGCAGAGGCCGTCGTCGGAGAAGACCTTCACCCGCGCTTCGGACTTCGCCATGGTGCCCAGTTCGGCGAGCTTCTCGCCCTTGAGGCCCACGGTGACCGCGCCGACCGGGTGCACGTCGACCAGCCCGGCCTCCTGGCCGCGGCGCCACACGTGGTCGACGATCACCGCGTTGTCGGCCACCGGGTCGGTGTTGGCCATGGCGAACACCGCGGTGTAGCCGCCGAGCGCGGCCGCGGCCGAACCGGTCGCGATCGTCTCGGTGTCCTCGCGGCCGGGTTCGCGCAGGTGGGTGTGCAGGTCGACGAAACCGGGGAGCAGCACCTGGCCGCCCGCGTCGATCACTTCGGCGTCGTCCGGCGTGTCGATCGAACCGATGTCGGTGATGACCCCGTCCTCGACGAGCACGTCGACCGGATCGCCCTCGCCGTAGGGTCGGGCGCCCTTGATCAGGACGATGGTCACGCGGTGGCTCCTTCGCTCGCGAGCAGGTGGTAGAGGACCGCCATGCGCACGTGGACGCCGTTGCGGACCTGTTCGGTGATGGCCGAGGCCGGGGAGTCGGCGACCGCCGAGGCGATCTCCATCCCGCGCAGCATCGGGCCGGGGTGCAGGACGACGGCGTGCTCGGGCAGGAGCTTCATCCGTCGTTCGTTGAGGCCGTACGCGATCGAGTACTCGCGCGCCGACGGGAAAAAGCTCCCGTGCATCCGCTCCGCCTGGACTCGCAACATCATGACCGCGTCGAGCGCGGGCAGCTCGGCGTCGAGTTCGTGCGACACCGTGACCGGCAGGCTCTCCACCCCGGCGGGCAGCAGCGTCGGCGGCGCGACGAGCACCACCTCGGCACCGAGCGCCGACAGCAGGTGGATGTTCGACCGCGCGACCCGGCTGTGCAGGACGTCGCCGACGATCCCGATGCGACGTCCCTCGAACGAACCGAGGCGCTCCCGCAGTGTCGCCGCGTCGAGCAGCGCCTGCGTCGGATGTTCGTGGGTACCGTCCCCGGCGTTGACGACCGCCGTCCCCGCTTCGGCGAGCCAGCCCGAAAGCCGCTGCGCCGCACCGGAGGCGGGGTGCCGGATGATCACACAGTCGGCGCCGGCCGCGGCCAGCGTCAGTGCGGTGTCCCGCAGCGATTCGCCCTTGTTCACCGAAGAGCTGGACGCGGAGACGTTGATCACGTCGGCGCTCATCCACTTCCCCGCGATCTCGAACGAGACGCGGGTGCGGGTGGAGTTCTCGTAGAACAGCGTGATGACGGTGCGGCCGCGCAACGTCGGCAGTTTGCGGACCTCGCGGCCCAGCAAGGTGTGCTTGAGCTCTTCGGCGGTGTCCAGCACGGCTGTCGCGAGCGCCGGGTCGAGCCCGTCGGTGGCGAGCAGGTGCTTCACGATCGATCTCCTTCTGGTGGAGCGCCCTCAGTCAACGACCTCAGCAGAACCGTGTCCCGTCCGTCCACTTCGGACAGCAGGACCTCGATCCCCTCGGCGCGCGAGGTGGGCACGTTCTTGCCCACGTAGTCGGCGCGGATCGGCAGTTCGCGGTGGCCGCGGTCGACCAGCACGGCCAGCTGGACCGCGCGCGGGCGGCCGTGGTCGCGCAGGGCGTCGAGGGCGGCGCGGATGGTGCGGCCGGAGAACAGCACGTCGTCGACCAGGATCACCACCGCGTCGTCGATACCGGTCGGCGGAAGCTGCGAATGTTCGAGCGCGCGGGGCGGGCGGCGGCGGAGATCATCACGGTAGAGCGTGATGTCCAAGGCGCCGGTCGGCGGACGGATGCCGGAGAACTCGGCGATCTTGTCCGCGAGCCGCAGGGCGAGCGGAGTACCCCGGGTGGGGATGCCCAGCAACACGGGCGGAGTCGAGCCACCGGCACCGAGAGCGGTCTTCTCGATGACCTGGTGGGCCATTCGGGCGATCGTGCGCGCGACATCGCCGGACGAGAGCAGCTCGCGCTCTCCCGCCGGTTCCGCCGCGCCACGCGGACGTGACGACAAGGCGGACCTCCTTCCCCGCCTCTCTGGACGGGTCCTTAAAGGACGTCGACTTCCTGCTTGGCGAGGAAATCGAATCGACACTAGCAGGAGCGGGAGCTCAGTCTTATGGGTGGCGCGCCCCAGGTGACGAACGCCTCTCGAAAGCACCCGCTTGACCTGGTGACAACTATGCGTAACCATTACTCTGAGTATTCGACTCTAGGAGTCCCCTGGATCGGTCACCCTCGACCGGTTGGGGGTGAGGAAACGGAGAACCACCAGATGGGCGATTACGCCAAGGCGCTCGGGGCCAAGCTCCGCGGGATCCGCCAGCAGCAGGGCCTGTCCCTGCACGGGGTCGAGCAGAAGTCCGGAGGCCGCTGGAAGGCCGTCGTCGTCGGTTCGTACGAGCGCGGAGACCGCGCCGTCACCGTGCAGAAGCTCGCCGAACTGGCCGATTTCTACGGCGTGCCGGTGGTCGAGCTGCTGCCGGAGGGCCGGGTGCCGTCGGGCGCCGAACCCGCCACGAAGATCGTCATCAACCTGGAGCGTCTCCAGCAGCTCCCGGCGGAGAAGGTCGGGCCGCTCGCCCGCTACGCCGCCACCATCCAGAGCCAGCGCGGCGACTACAACGGCAAGGTGCTCTCCATCCGCACCGAGGACCTGCGTTCGCTGGCGATCATCTACGACATGACCCCCGGCGAGCTCACCGAGCAGCTGATCGACTGGGGTGTGCTGCCGCCCGAGGCTCGACCGTCCAAAGAGGACTAGAGATGGCGACGTTTTCGGTCCGGGGGGACCGGAAACGCCAACCGGCACCACCGAGCACGAGAACGGGCCGTGCCCTCGGAAGAGGACACGGCCCGTCGCAGTACGTCTTCTAGAGAACCGCGCGCAGGCGGTCGGCGATGGTCCCGATCCGGCCGAGCACGCCGTTCACGAACCGCGGCGAATCGTCGGTCGACAGCTCCTTCGCCAGCCCGACGGCCTCGTCGATGGCGACCGGATCCGGCACGTCCTCGGCCCACAGCAGCTCATAGACGCCGACCCGCAGCACCGCCAGGTCCACCGGCGGCATCCGGTCCAGCGTCCAGCCCTGAGCGTGCTCCGAAAGCAGCTCGTCGATCTGGGTCTTGCGGCCGGTGACGCCCTCGACCAGCGAAATCGTGTAGTCCGCGATCGGGTCGACCTCGACCGAACCGACCCGGTCCGCCAGCAGCGTCACCGCGTCGGCACCGCGCTGGGCGGCTTCGTACATCATCTCGACGGCACGCTTGCGGGCCTGACGACGGCTGATCGGCCCGCCGCGGTTCGGCGACTTGCCGGATTTACCTGAGTCGGCCATCAGCTGGAGACGCGGCCCAGGTAGCGGCCGTCACGGGTGTCGACCTTGATCTTCTCGCCGGTGGTGAGGAACAGCGGCACCTGGATCTCGGCGCCGGTCTCCAGGGTGGCCGGCTTGGTGCCACCGGTGGAGCGGTCGCCCTGCAGGCCGGGGTCGGTGTGCTGGACGATCAGCTCGACCGAGGTCGGCAGCTCGATGTACAGCGGGACACCCTCGTGCACCGCGACCTGGACCTCGAAGTTCTCGAGCAGGTAGTTCGCGTTGTCGCCGACGGTCTCGGCCAGCACGGTGATCTGGTCGTAGGTCTCCGCGTCCATGAACACGAAGTCCGCGCCGTCCTTGTACAGGTAGGTCATGTTGCGGCGGTCGACGGTGGCCGTGTCGACCTTCGTCCCCGCGTTGAAGGTCTTGTCGACGACCTTGCCGGTCAGCACGTGCTTGAGCGTGGTGCGGACGAACGCGCCGCCCTTACCCGGCTTGACGTGCTGGAACGCGGTGACGGTCCAGAGCTGGCCGTCGAGGTTGAGGACGAGCCCGTTCTTCAGGTCGTTGGTGGTGGCCACGAGTGTGCAGTCTCCTGTGTCGATCTTCCGGGCCGCCGTCAGACGACCACGAGTTCCTTGGTGCTCAGCGTGAGGAGTTCGGGCGTACCTTCCCGCACGACCAGCGTGTCCTCGATGCGCACGCCTCCGCGTCCGGGCAGATACACACCAGGCTCGACGGTGACGGCCATACCGGCGGACAGTGTACCGACGCCGGTGGTGGCGAGGCTGGGCGCCTCGTGCACCTGCAGTCCGACGCCGTGGCCGAGGCCGTGGCCGAACTCCTCGCCGCGCCCCGCGCCGACGATCACGCCACGGGCCGCTTTGTCCACTTCGGACACTTCGGCACCGGGGAGGACGGCGTCGCAGCCCGCCGCCTGCGCGCGCTGGACCAGCTCGTAGATCTCCTCCTGCCACGCCGCCGGCTTGCCGAGGACGAACGTGCGGGTCATGTCGGAGTGGTAGCCGTCGACCGTGGCGCCGAAGTCGATCTTGACGAAGTCGCCGTTCGCGAGCAGGGCCGAGGTGGGCCGGTGGTGCGGGATCGCGGAGTTGGCGCCCGCCGCGACGATCGTGTCGAACGAAGGCCCGGTCGACCCGTGGCCGAGCATGCGATTCTCGAGGTCACGGGCGACGTCGAGCTCGGTGCGGCCCGGCCGGAGCCCACCGGCGGACACCAGATCCTCCAGCGCCCTGTCGGCCGCCGCGCACGCCTGGCGCAGCGCCTCGATCTCCTGCTCGTCCTTGACCAGCCGCAGCTGCTCGACGAGCCCAGGCGTCCGGACCAGCTCGACACGGTCGAAGCGGACCTTGAGGTCCTCGTGCTGCTCGACACTGACGTGCTGGCTCTCGAAGCCGGTCTTGCCGAGCTTCTTTTCGGCCGCCAGATCGGCCAGCTTCGCCGCGCTCGCGCGGTCCAGCACCCGTTCGAGATCGGGCACCTCCGTCGCCGACTGGACCTGGTAGCGGCCGTCGGTGCAGAAGATCGTCTTGTCGTCGCCGCTCCCGTGGACGAGGAGAGCGGCGTTGGACCCGGTGAAGCCGGTCAGGTACCTGATGTTGAGCAGGTCCGTGACCAGCAGCGCGTCCACCCCGGAGTCGGCCAGCAGGGAACGCAGCGCCGCGCGGCGGCGAGAGAAGTATTCACGCACTGTCGTATTATGTCGCGCGCTTACGGAAACGTCTCGCAGGGCGCTGGACCGATCGGAACCCACGTGGTCGTGAAGGGCGCCCTGCAATCCGTTTCCGTGGGCCTCCGGCCCGAAAGAGGGCGCGCGACGGTGAAGTCTTCTCGTCGCGCTGGCGCGCTTCCGAGAAGACAGTCCGCCGGTCCCTTCGTCGGCCCCGTTGGCAGGTGGCCAAAGCATCACCATCGGCGTGCGACGCGGCCGTCGCTACTGGCGAGTTAAGCTTCTCCAATGGCACCGTGGCTGACTCGTGGACTCGTGATGGCGCTGCTGCACGGCGCGGCCGTCACCGTGCTGGCCAAGTACGAGGTCTTCAACCCCACCGACAAGACGCTCGTCACCTCGCTCGCCCTCGCCGTCCTGGTCGGGGCGGCGGCGGGCTGGAGCGCCGTGGACGCCTGGCAGGGCAAACCCGAACGCGGCAAGAACTGGTTCATCGCGGCGCTGATCGCGGGCCCGGTCTCGGGCGTGCTGTACGTGATCGGCCGCGCGGTGTTCGTCGACCAGACCGGCGCTTCGGAGCTCGGCGGCGCGCTCACCGGCGGCGCCGCCTTCTCGGCACTGCTGGTGCTCATCCCGGCCGGGCTCGGCCTGTTCGTCGGTGGCCGCATCACCAAGACCGGCGACGACGAAGATCAGCCCGCGAGCGAGAAACCGGCAGGGAAGCCGTCCCAGGCCTGATCGCTGATCTCTTCGACGGTCGAGTCGTTCAGCGCCGCCGTCCCCGCGTCCGGCAGCGCGAACAGTTTGCCGTCGAGCACCACGCCGAAGCCGCGACCGGGCGCGTGCACCGTCTTCGCCCCGGCGCTCAGCCGCGCGGCCTGCGGGAACTTGTCCACGACCTGGAGCCGCCGATCCAGCACCTCGCCCGCGAGCGCCGCCGCCACCGAGCGCCGGTCGACCCGGACCAGCGTGCCGCCGGCCACCAGGTCGATGGTCCGCTGCGGCGACGGCATCGCGACACCTTCGAACGAGGTCCGGACGCGGGCGTCACCGTCACACGCCCTCGAACCGCGGACGTCCAGGCCGAAATGCTTCAGGTCGGTCGGCGCCCCCGCGCCGCCGACGACCGTGGCCCGCACGACGTCGAAGGGCACTCGATCGCAGACGTCGCCCGACGAGAGCGGCGCGTGCCCGTCGGGCCGCCGGACCAGGCCGGGGCCTTCCTTCCAGGCGCCGGGGATGATCGCCGGCCGGTACGGCTGCGCGGAGAAGTCCCTGGTCCAGAAGGTGAGTGTGGTGCCGGCGTCGGTCTCGTGCGCGATCACGAAGGCGTCGAGCGAACCGACCCACATGAGGTCGGTGCTGAACCCGTCGACCAGCGAGCGAGGGCGCGGCGAGATCGTGCTCGGCTTGGCGACGAAACCCTGCTCCTCCAGCACCTCCACGCCTTGGGTGAACGCCGCGTCCTTGGCGCGGAGCAGGAACTGCCCGGCGCCGTTCCACCCGGCGCCCTTCGCCGTCGTGTCGGTGAAGAGCACGTAGAACCAGCCGTCGAGGTACACCGCCGAGGGCTGGCCGGCGCCGTAGACGTTGGCACGGTGGACGTCGTGCGCCGGTCCGATGATCGGCTGCCCGCCCGCCGCACGGGTCCAGTTGAGCCCGTCGGGGCTGGTCGCGAGGCCGATCGAGTTGCCGAGCGCGTGGTCGCCCGCCGCGCCGGTGTAATACATGTAGTAGGTCGAGCCGACCTTGATCACCGACGGGTCGCAGGTGTGCATCCCGTCGAAGCCGCCGGGCGCGCCGGAGAACACCGCCGCCGGGCCGCCGCCGGACGGGCCGGTGAAGGGCCCGTCGAGCGAGGACGACTGCGCGTAGAGGACGTCGTCACCGGGCGGCTGGGCACTGCCGTACTGGCTGCACCACCACATCTTCAGTTTGCCGCCGTCCCGCATCACGGTCGGGCTGTAGTTGTAGACCGCGTCCTGATCGCCCGCGGCGACCACGCCGCCACTGGCCCGGGGATCGCTCGTCGCGAGCTCGACGTCCATCGGCCGCGGCTTTTCCTTGGGCGCCTGCTGGGCTCCGCCGATCCCGCCGCCCTTGCCGTCGGCCTGGGACTGCACGGTGGCGTCGCTGCACGCCGCGAGGACCGCGCCCGCCGCGACGACGGCCACCACGGCACGGGCGGGTCGTCGACCCCCACGAAAAAGGCGCATGATGGCCGAGTGTAGCGAGGCTTAACCCTGCCGGGTGACGTCAGTACCCGGCAGGGCTACCAGCTCCACTTCGAAGCCGTCGGCGTTTTCGAGGTAGGCGGCGTAGTGATCGTCACCGCCCGCATTCGGATACTTGTCCGCGAAGAGCGGCGACCAGCCGTGTTCGACGGCCTTCGAAGCCAGTTCGTCCACCCGATCGCGTGACTCGATGTGCAGGGCGAGATGGTTCAGGCCCGGGGCGGTGCGCTCGTGCTTCTCCCCGCTGAGCGCGGGAGACCGCTCGACGACGAGATAGGTCGCGCCGTGTTTCCAGCTGACCCCGGCGGGCCAGCGCTGGAACTCACGCCAGCCCAGTTCGCCGAGCAGCCAGCCCCAGCTCTCTTCTGCACGGGCGAGATCGGGCACCCACAGCTCGATGTGGTGTGCGCGGCCGTGGTCCGACGGCAGCGCGACGAACACGCGATGCGGTCCGCTGCCGTAGTGGTCGCCGCCGCCGACGTCGAGGAAACCCAAGCGCCGCACCAGGTTCTGACTGGACACATTGGACTCGCCGACCAGCGCCCACACCGAGGACAGGCCGAGACCGACGAGTCCGTGCGCCAGGAGCGCTTTCGCGGCCTCGGTCGCCAAGCCCTGCCCGCCGTGCGCCCGCGACAGGTAGTACCCGAGCTCCGGTACGTCGCCGGGAAGTTCCTGCGACGGCCGCAGATGCGCGAGGCCGATCACCTCGCCGTCGCGTTCGATCGACCAGTGCCCCATGCCCGCCGGGCCGTCGTAGGCCAGCCTGCGGCCGACCATTTCGCGGACCTGGTCCGGCTCGGTCAACGGAACCGCGAAATGCGCGCTCATCGCCGGATCGGCGAAGAGCTTGATGATCGCGTCGGTGTCGGCTTCCGTCAGCGCGCGCAGCCGCAGCCGCGCGGTCTCGATCTCGGGAGGGTTGTTCACGCCGAGTTCGCGGCCATCCAGCGCAGGGCCAGCGGGTAACCGTCGACCCCGAGCCCGGCGATGACCGCGGTCGCGATGTCCGACAGCACGCTGTGGTGCCGGAACTGCTCGCGTTTGTGCACGTTGGAGATGTGCAGCTCGATCAGCGGCGCCTTGAGCTGCGCGGCGGCGTCGCGGACGGCGATCGAGTAGTGCGTCCACGCGGCGGCGTTGAGCACCACCGGCCATCCCGCGTCGGCGGCCTCGTGCAGCCAGCCGACCATCTCGCCCTCGTGGTCGGTCTGCCGGACCTCGACGTCGATCCCCAGCTCCTTGCCGGTTTCGACGCAGGTGGAGACCAGGTCCGCGTGCG
The DNA here is from genome assembly GCF_044765885.1 of Amycolatopsis sp. NPDC102389. NCBI lineage: Bacteria > Bacillati > Actinomycetota > Actinomycetes > Pseudonocardiales > Pseudonocardiaceae > Amycolatopsis > Amycolatopsis sp. NPDC102389. The sequence continues at coordinate 6,757 of NZ_JBIWKX010000023.1, read as the reverse complement.
TGGCCGAACCGTAGATCCCGGGTTCGCGCAGGCCGAGCCTGCCGAGGTTGGGGCCGTTGAGGACGAGCACCTTCACAGCAGCACGCTCCCGCCGGGCTTGGGGGCGTCGCCCGCCACCACCGAGTACGCCGCGGCGAGCAGCGACGGGTCCGGGCCTTCCAGCCTGCCGGGTTTGGCGAGCCCGTCGAGGACGACGAAGCGCAGCACGCCCGAACGGGTCTTCTTGTCGCCCTTCATCGTCTCCAGCAGGTGCGGGAGCGCGTCCGGGTCGTATGTGGTCGGCAGGCCCAGCAGCTTGAGGACGGCGGCGTGGCGGTCGGCGGTGGCGTCGTCGAGACGGCCCGCCAGACGCGCGAGCTCGGCGGCGAAGACCAGTCCGACGCTGACCGCGGCACCATGGCGCCACCGGTACTTTTCGCGGCGTTCGATCGCGTGGCCGAGGGTGTGGCCGTAGTTGAGGATCTCGCGCAGGTTCGACTCGCGCAGATCCGCGGCGACGACGTCGGCCTTGACCTGGATCGAGCGGCGGACCAGTTCGCCGAGGACCTCGCCGGTGGTGTCCAGCGCCGCGGCGGGATCCTGCTCGACGAGTTCGAGAATACGCGGATCCGCGATGAACCCGGCCTTGACCACCTCGGCCATTCCGGCGACGAGTTCGTTGGGGGGCAACGTTTCCAGCGTCGCGAGGTCGACCAGGACCGCGCTCGGCTCGTGGAAGACACCGACCAGGTTCTTGCCGGCTTCGGTGTTGATGCCGGTCTTCCCGCCGACGGCGGCGTCGACCATGCCCAGCAGCGTGGTGGGCACGTTGACCAGCCGCACGCCGCGCATCCAGGTCGCGGCGACGAATCCGGCCAGGTCGGTCACGGCGCCACCGCCGAGCCCGACGACCACGCCCTGGCGGTCGAGGCCGATGCGGCCGAGGACCTCCCAGCAGAAGCTGGCGACGGTGAGCGCCTTGCCGTCCTCGGCGTCGGGGATCTCGACCCGGTGCGCGTCGATCCCGGCCTCGGCCAGCTCGTCGCGGATGGCCTCGGCGGTGGTCGTCAGCGTCGGCGGGTGGATCAGCGCGACCTTGGAGGCGTCGGCGAGCTGCTCGGTGAGCTCGCCCAGCAGGCCGCGGCCGATGACGACGTCGTACGGCTTGGCGGTGTTGACGGTGATGCGGACCGGCTCGGTCATCGTTCCCCTCACTTCGGCGGAAGCCGCTTGGCCCGCGCGACCTCGCAGGTGATCTTGCCCTTGACCGGGGTGTCCCCCGGGATCTCTTCGGTCACCTTCTGGCCGGGCGTCATCCGGTTCTTCGCGAACAGCGCCTCACCGGAGGCCTTGCCGTCGGCGTCCTTGATCGCGATGGTGACGGCGTAGCGCGCGTCCTCGCCGGTGCTGTTGGTGACCTCGATGGTGACCTTCGGGGTGTAGCTGGAGCTGTCGCATTTGGTGACCTTGACGTCGGCGGCGACGTCTTCCGCCGGAGCGGCCGACGCGGGTGCCTCGGTCGTGGCCGCGCCGGTCTGGATGACGTCCGCCCCTGCGGGCTGCTTCTCCTCACCGCACGCGGTCAGGGTCAAGGCGACGACGGCGAGGAGAACGCCGACGGTGGTGCGCTTCATACTCGGTCCTTGCTGATTTCGGTCAGTCCGATGACGGCGGCCTCGACGACCTCGTCGGCGGTCAGCTGGTCGGTCTCGATCTCGAACGTGGCCACCTCGCGGTACACCGGCAGGCGCGCGTCGAGGAGCGACTTGTAGGTGGCTCGGGGGTTCACCCCGGCCAGCAGCGGGCGCGCGGTCGAGAGCCCGGCGCGCTGGACGCCCGCGGCCATCCCGACGTTGAGGAAGATCACGGTGTGCCCGGCCAGCCGTTCCCGGGTGCCCGGCGTGATCGGCGCTCCCCCGCCCAGCGAGAGGACGCCGTCGTGTTCGGCCAGCGCCTTCGCGACCATCTCCTCCTCCAGCGCGCGGAAGGCGGGCTCGCCCTCCTCGGCGAAGATGTCGGTGATGGGCTTGCCGACGCTCGCGACGATGTCGTCGTCGCTGTCGCGAAAGGCGAGGCCGAGCCGGGCGGCGAGCGCCGGGCCGACCGTGCTCTTGCCCGAGCCCGGCGGCCCGATGATCACCGCGCGAGGGGTCACCAGCGCTCCTCGAGCGCTTTCAGGTAGGCCTCGGCGTTGCGCTTGCCCTCGGCCAGCGAGTCGCCGCCGAACTTCTCCAGCGCGGCGTCCGCGAGGATCAGCGCGACCACCGACTCCAGCACGACCCCGGCGCGGGGTACCGCGCAGACGTCGGAACGCTGGTGGATGGCCACCGCGGGTTCGCCGGTCGTGACATCCACAGTGGACAGTGCTTTGGGGACGGTCGAGATCGGCTTCATGGCGACGCGCACGCGCAACGGCTCGCCGTTGGTGATGCCGCCTTCGAGCCCGCCCGCGCGGTTGGACCGGCGGGTCACCCCGACGGGGCCGGTGCCGCGGTCGATCTCGTCGTGGGCCTGGCTGCCCCAGCGCTTGGCCGTGGTGAAGCCGTCGCCGACCTCCACACCCTTCATCGCCTGGACGCCCATGAGCGCTCCGGCGAGGCGGGCGTCCAGGCGCCGGTCCCAGTGGACGTGCGAGCCGAGGCCCGGCGGCAGGCCGTAGGCGATCACCTCGATCACGCCGCCGACGGTGTCACCCGCCTTCCGCACGGCGTCGACCTCGGCGACCATCGCGTCGGTCCCCTCCTGGCCGAAGGCGCGGACGGGGCTCTCGTCGATGGCCGGGAGGTCCGACGGCACCGGCAGCGGCCCCTCGGGCGCCGAGGCGCCGCCGATGGACACGACGTGACTGAGGATCTCGACCCCCAGCAGCTGCTTGAGGTACGCGCGGGCCACCGTGCCGAGCGCCGTGCGGGACGCCGTCTCGCGGGCGCTCGCGCGCTCCAGCACCGGGCGGGCCTCGGGGAAGCCGTACTTCTGCATACCGGGCAGGTCGGCGTGGCCGGGCCGGGGACGCGTCAGCGGCTCGTTGCGCGCGAGGCCTTCCAGCTCCTCGGCGGGCACGGGATCGGCCGACATGACCTTCTCCCACTTGGGCCACTCGGCGTTCTCGATCTGGACCGCGACGGGGCCACCCTGGGTGAGCCCGTGCCGGACACCGCCGGTGAACTCGATGTGGTCGGTCTCGAAGCCCATCCGGGGGCTGCGGCCGAAGCCGAGCCGCCGTCGCGCGAGCTGCTCGCCCACTTCGGCGGTGGTGACCTCGACCCCGGCGGGCATCCCTTCCAGGATGGCGGCGAGGGCGGGTCCGTGCGATTCCCCTGCGGTTATCCAGCGCAACACCTGACAGATCCTGTCACAACCTCCTCTCTGTCCCGGTACAGGCCGGGCTATCCAGGACCGGGTCCGGCGAAGACGGCGAGCGCCCACGCCGCGACCAGGAGACCGGGGCCGTGCGGCACCGTGGGATGCCGGGGTCCGCCCACCGCGAGCGCCACGCTCAGTAACGCGGCGGCGACGGCGCCGAGCACGATCGACGGCCAGCCCGTCGCGGCGAGGACCGCGCCGAGGCTGCCGGCGAGCTTCACGTCCCCGGCGCCGAGCGAGCGCGGCGACAACGCGTGGACGAGCGCGTGCGCCCCGCCGAAGACCAGCGCGCCGAACACGGCCCGCCACGCGATGGCCGCTCCTCCCCCGTGCGCGGCGATCGCCAGCGCGACGGCCAGCGCCGGATACGCGGGCAGGGTGAGGATGTCGGGCAGGCGGCGGTACTTCAGGTCGGCAAGCGCCAGCGGGACGGCGAAGACGGTGAGGACGGCCGGGACCGCGAGCCACCACCACGGCCAGGCTCCGGCGTGGTGGCGCAGCCAGACCGCGACGAGCGCCACCGCGGTGAGGGCGGCCGCCCACGCGGTGACCGGCGCTCCCGCCCGGCGCAGGCAGGAGCGCGTGGCGAGCGCCGATCCGGCGCCCGCCACCGCGAAGGCGATCGGGATGAACACAAGATCAAGAGTGCGCCGGTGGCGCTCGCTGCGGCAAGTTTTTCTTTTCGTGACAGGAACTTTCACGCACTTTCGGCAGGTGGAGCGGGGGTGCGGAAGTCGTGAACGGACCGTTCACGCACGGACCCGCGGCGGCGGGGGCGAGTGACCGGCCCAGGCGGTAGCGAAGGCCTCCTTCCCTACTCTGAAGGTAGGGAAGGAGGCCTTCACGGACACGCGTGAAATTTCCGCGCGAGCAGGCAATCCGCGGCGCGTCCGGTGCCGAAGGCCTGTCATGACAACGGGATCAGGGGTTCATCCGCAACAGCGGAAGACCCGAGGGCGTGCGGATCTCGAGCGCCTTGATGTCCCCGGTGCGCATCGCGGTGCCGACCACGATATGCGCGGTGTCCTTGGGCATCGCGCGCCAGGACGCGAGCTCGCTGGTGCCACCGTCGGCGCCGACTGCGACCAGGATGTAGTCCCCGGTGCGGTTGCCGCCGTAGCTGCACGTCATGTCGACCTTCGTGCCGGTGTCCGTGGTGGACATGGCGACTTCGGCGGTCACCGGGTAGTCGCCGAGCGGGGTCATCGGGTCGCCCGCCGCCGCCATCGGCCCGGTCAGGACGACCACGAGCGCGACGCCGGCGGCAACGGCCACCCCGGCCGCGGTAGTGGTGATCGCCCGTTGGATCCGCCTTCCCCGGCGGACCCGTTTGAGCACCGTCGGCAGCAGATCCGGCGAGGGCGCCGGTTCGTCCTCCAGCAGCGCGGGAGCGCCCGCCTGGGCGAGCAACCCGGGGATTCCGGCCAGGTCGCGCACGGATGCCGCGCACCGGTCACAGCCGCGAAGGTGCTTCTCGTAGGCGAACCGGTCTTCCGGGGACAACGCCCCGAGCACGTAGGCCGCGTCGTAGGTGGCGAAGGGGTCGGTCATTGAGTCACCCCTCTTTCCTCCAATATCAACCGCAGCGCCCGCAACGCGTAGTGCGTCCGCGACTTGATCGTCCCTTCGGCCACACCCAGCCGCTTCGCAGCGTCGGCGACGGAGTAACCCTGGAAATAGCACAGGACGAGAACGTCCCGGTGTCTCGGCGAGAGCTCACCGAGCGCTTCGGCGACCAGCCAGCCCTGGACCGCCCGTTCGGTGCCGTCGGTGATCGCCGTTTCGGGCGGTTGACCGGTCACCACCTCCGGATGCGCCTCGGAGGCACGCCAGTCGTCGATGGCGATCCGTCTCGCCACGGTGAACAGCCAGCCGCGCGCCGATCCCTCGGATTGGTCGAGCACCTTGGCGTTGCGCCAGGCCCGCAGCAGCGTCTCCTGGACGACGTCCTCCGCGCGGACCCGGTCGCCGCTGGTGAGGTGCAGTGCGTAGGACCAGAGCGCCGCCGCGTGCTCGTCGTGCAGAGCCCGCATCAGCCGGTCCTCCGCGAATTCCTTCACCGATCCGTGCTTTCCCGGCTGAGAAGCAGCGGGAGGGCGAAGACCACGCAAGCCACTTCGGTGATCAGGCCCCACAGCTCGGCCTGGGTGGTGAAGCGTTCCGAGACGCCGAAGAACCCTGTGGTCAGCGAAAGCACGTACGCGCCGAGCGTGGCCAGGCCGAAGCCGATCGCCGCGAGCGCGGGAAGCCAGTGGTGCCAGACCAGGACGGCGACCGCGATCACCACGCCCGCCACGACGTTCACCAAGAAGAGCGGGCCGACCACATCCGTTTCCGAGGCCCAGTCCTGCCATACGACGTAGTGCACCCACGCCGATCCGAGCAGGCTCGCCGCCACGACCGCCCGCAACAACCACCGGATCATGTCCGTATCTCTTTTCGCGTGTTCGGTTCCCCTATGCCTTTGAACACGGAAAAGAGGGCCTCCCGGTTCAATCCGGCACCCGATGGCCGCCGAAATTGAACCGGATGGCCGCTCGAACCGTGTGTAAGGGCATGACTGCCGAACTCCACTCCCGCCGCACCGTCCTGACCACCGGGGCCGCCGTCGCCGGCGTGGCCGTCGGGGCCGTGGCCCTCACGGCCTGCGGAAGCGACAGCCCGCCGTCCGGTTCGACCGCCGCACCGCCCGCCGCGGCGCCGGGCGAGACCTTGACCGCGCTCTCCGACATCGAGGTCGGCCAGGCCAAGGCCGCCAAGACCGCCGACGGCAAGGACGTCATCGTCACCAGGACCGCCGAAGGCACGGCGGCCGCGTTCAGCGCGATCTGCACCCACCAGGGCTGCGCGGTCGTCCCGGCGGGCGCCGAGCTCAAATGTCCCTGCCACAACTCGATCTTCGACGCGGCGACCGGAGCGGTCAAAAAGGGCCCGGCGGACCAGCCGCTGCCCTCGATCGCGGTCAAGGTCACCAACGGCCAGGTCGTCACGGCCTAAAACGTGTCCGGTAAGTATCGCCTGGCGTGCTGACCTGCGGAAAGGGGCAGGGACCCTGGTGTCGCGGGAGGGGTGTGTGGATTTTGGTGCGTTGGACCTGGATCCACACGGTCACCAGGAGGGGGAGAGCCCGTCCACAGCACATCGCCCGGCAGGCGGATCGTCCGTGCCGTCAGGGACCACCTGGGCGCGAACGTGGCTTTAGCGACACGCTTCACCTGCACGACCTCCTGCGAGAAGCCACCACCCCGCCCCCACTGTCCACAAAGGCCACCCCCCGAGAGGGACGTGCCCGATTAGCCCGATTTGAGCAGCTTCACGAAGGGGTCGTGAGTGGCAATGAGGGTTCTAACCCTCTGTGCTGTTTCAGGACCTCACGGACAGATGTGTTTCAGGACTTGTCGGACAGTTTGGTGTT